>NZ_JBEZJQ010000017.1:0-186650 GCF_040653135.1 Actinomadura sp. NPDC048021 | reverse complement strand
GCGGCCTCCCCCCGGCGCGGCGGCGCGAGGTGCCCGCGGCGCGCGACGCCGGGGCGCGGGAGGCCGCGGCGCGGAGCTACCTGGTCATCGAGCTGCGCGGGGACGGAGCCGTCCCGGACCGCTACCTGGCCTCCGCGTGGCTCCAGGTGGACGGCGGGCACGGGCTCATGCTGCGCTGCGACGACGAACCCGTCCCCCTCGACCGGCTGCCCGGGCTCGTCAAGGAGCTGCTGTGCGAGGACCAGCACGTCGTCAACCGGCCGACGCCGGAGCTGACGCTGGAGTTCGTGCTGCCGGTCGACCTGCTCGGCACGCCGGTCGACCAGCTGCGGATCACGGTGGACGGGCTGGAGCGGCGCCTCGGCATCGAGCATCCGGTGGTCGTCCGCAGCCTCGACCGGATGCGCAGGCGGGCGTACCACCACCACTGGCGCCGCAAGTGGCGGTGGCTGCGCGACAACCCCCACGGCGCCGAGGTGTGCTGGGTGACACAGCCCGGGCAGTACGGCGGTGAAAGCCTCTACAGCATGCTGCTGTCCGAACCGTCGTCGGTGTGCATGGCCATGGCCTTCCCCCCGCGCACGGACGGGCCGGATTCCGCGGAGCTGCGCGCCGCGCTCCAGGCGGGGGCGCCGATCGTCACCTGGTGCCGCCGCGGCCGCGATCCGGAGCGGTTCGCCCGGGAGTTCCGGGAACTGCTGGGCGCGGGGGCGATGGACCTGCCCGACGCCGTGCTGGCGCTGCGCCGGCAGGCGCTCCGGGCCCTCGACGGAGACGGCGGCGGCGTCCATCTCGGTCTCGACCTGACGCTGGTGTTCGACGACGCGGACCGGCTGCCCGAACCCTACGTGCGGCTGAACGCCCCGGCCTGAGCCCCCTGGGAGGTACCTGTGGCGAAGACGGAGACGACCGCGGGCGAAGAGTCCGAGGGCTGGGAGATCTACCGGGGTGACGCCCGGCCGCACGACGGCCTGGCGCGGCTGCCCGATCCGCCGCCCTGGAGGCGGTTCGACGCGGCCGGCGACACGGCCGACGGCGCCGCCCGGCTGCCGGGCGGCGGTCTGGAGCGCGCCCTGGCGTACCGTCCGAAACCGAACGTCGTCACCATGGTGAACGTGGCCCTGCGCCTGCGGCGGCCCCTGCTGGTCACCGGCAAGCCCGGGACGGGCAAGTCGACGCTCGCCTACAACGTGGCGCACGAGCTGGGCCTCGGTCCCGTGCTGGACTGGCCGATCACCAGCCGGGTCACGCTCCAGGAAGGGCTGTACCGCTACGACGCCATCGGCCGCCTGCACGAGACGAGCCTGCGCCGGGCCGTGGCCCCCGGGGCCGACACCGAGGCCCCCGACATCGGCCGCTACATCCGGCTCGGGCCGCTCGGGACGGCGCTGCTGCCGCAGCCGCGCCCCCGCGTGCTGCTCATCGACGAGCTGGACAAGAGCGACATCGACCTGCCCAACGACCTGCTCAACGTGTTCGAGGAGGGCGGCTTCACCATCCCGGAGCTCGAACGCCTCCCGGAGGACCAGCCGGTCGTGCACGTCATGCCGGCCAAGGGACCGGACCGGGTGCCGGTCGGCCGCGGCCGGGTCCAGTGCACCGCGTTCCCGCTGGTCGTCATCACCAGCAACGGCGAGCGGGAGTTCCCCCCGGCGTTCCTGCGCCGCTGCGTCCGGCTGGTGATCGAACCGCCGAGCCCCGAGGAGCTCGCCGAGATCGTCGAGGCGCACCTCGGCCCCGCGGCGAGCGCGGCGAGCGCGGACCTCATCCGGGAGTTCCTGGACCGCCGCGAGCAGGGCGACCTGGCCACCGACCAGCTCCTCAACGCGGTCTACCTGAGCACGACCGGCTCCCGGCCCTCGGAGGCCACGCTCCAGGACATGGTCAGGGCGATCCTGCGCCCGCTGGGCGCCGCCGGCCCGGGATGATCCCCCGGCTGATCGGGGCGCTGGAGGCGCTCTCCCCCCGGCCCACCGCGGAGGAGGTCGCCGACGCCCTGTGGCTGGCGCTCTCCCTGCCGGGGGCCGCGGCGCCCGGCGGTCAGGACCCGCCGGCGCCCGGCCCTGAGGCGGAGCCGGAACCGCCCGCGGAGCCCGTCGCGGCCGAGCCCGCGGTCGCCGAACCGTCCGCGCCCCGCCGCCCGGTCCGTCCCGCGCCGTCGGCCGCGCAGGCGGGACTGCACCTCCCCGCGCCGGGGTCCGCGCCGGGAGACGCCGTGCGCGCCCCGGCGGCGCCCGCGCTCCCGCACGCGCTGAGCCTCGCCCGCGCGCTGCGGCCGCTGCGGGGCAGGGTCTCGTCCCGGACGGTGGAGAACCTCGTCGAGGAGGCGACGGCGCAGCGGATCGCGGAGACCGGCATCTGGGAGCCGGTCATGGAGCCCGCGCCGGAACGGCGGCTCGACCTCGCCCTCGTGGTGGACGGCGGCCCCTCCATGGTCGTCTGGACCCGGCTCGCCGCCGAGCTGCGGACCCTGATGGAACGGCTGGGCGCCTTCCGCGACGTGCGGGTGTGGCGGCTCGACGCCGACGGCGGCGCGCTCGTCCTGCGCACCGGCAGCTCGCCGGCCGGGCCGGGCCGCAGCCCGGACGAGCTGATCGACCCGACGCACCGCCGCGTGGTCCTGGTCTTCAGCGACTGCATCGGGCCGGCCTGGGGCGACGGGCGCGCCGCCGCGGTCGTCGAACGCTGGGCGCGGTCCGCCCCGGTCGCGATCCTCCAGCCGCTCCCCCAGCGGCTGTGGTGGCGGTGCGCGACGGCGGTCGAGCCGGTGTGGCTCGGGGCGCAGCGGGCCGGGGCGCCGAACGCCCGGCTCACGGTGCGGCCGCGCGAGGAGTCCGCCGTGCCGCCCGGCGTCGCCGTTCCCGTGATGGAGCTGGAGCCCCGCTGGCTGCGCCCCTGGGCCGAACTCGTCGGCTGCGGGGCGGAGCGGATCGCGGCGATGGCCGTGTTCACCGGCGCGCCGGCCGCCGAGGCCCCCCGGGACGCCCGGGAGGAGGACGGCGGCGACCTGTCGCCAGCCGAGCGGGTGACGCGCTTCCGAGCGGTCTCCTCGCCGACGGCGTTCCGGCTGGCGGCCTACCTCGCGGCGGCCCCGCTGCGGCTGGAGGTCATGTCGCTCGTCCAGAGGGCCATGCTCCCGGAGGCCACGTCGGCGCACCTGGCCGAGGTGTTCCTGGGCGGCCTGCTGCGGCGCGCCCGCCGCGCCTCGGACCCGGCGGGCGTCGAGTACGAGTTCCACGACGGGGTCCGCGACGTCCTGCTCGGCGGTCTCGGCCGCACGGAGGCGATGGGCGTCCTGCGCAACGTCTGGGACGTCGTGCGCGGGCGGTGGGGGTCCACGCAGGACTTCCCCGCGCTGCTGCGGGCCATCCAGCAGGGCGCCGAGGACCTGCGGCAGGATCCGCCGTTCGCGCAGGTCGCGGCGCGCGTGCTCGCCCGGCTCGGCGGGCGGTACGCGCAGATCGCGGAGCGCCTGGCGCAGAGCGCCGCGGACGGTCCCGGCGCCGCCGTCCCGGACGACGCCGGACCCGCGCCCGGCGAGGGCCCCGCGCGGGAGGGGCGGGACGCGCGGGCGCCGCTGCTGGGCGGCGGGCTCCCGGCGCGCAACCCCGACTTCACCGGCCGCGACGCCCTGCTCCGCGACATCCGGGCGGAACTGTCCGGCGCGGTGACCTCCCTGCTGCCCGCGGACCCGCGGCGGCTCGGCGGGCAGGGCAAGTCGCAGCTCGCCGTCGAGTACGCCCACCGCCACGCGGGCGACTACGACCTCGTCTGGTGGGTGCCCGCCGAGCGGACCACGCTCGCCAGGTCGTCGCTCGCCGAGCTGGCCCGGCGGCTCGGCACGCCGCTCAGCGACGAGGTCAACCGGACCGTCGAGCACCTCCTGGACGCGCTGCGCGCGGGCCCGGGGCGCCGGCGCTGGCTGCTCATCTACGACAACGCCGCCGACCCCGACGAGATCGTCCCGCTGATGCCGGTGCGCCGGGGGGAGCCCGGCGGGCGGCTGACGACCGCCGTCCCGGGAGGGCACGTCCTGGTCACCTCCCGGGACCACCGCTGGACGGAGCTCACCGCCGGCAAGGAGGTGGGGGTGTTCGAGCGCGCGGAGAGCATCGCGCTGCTGTGCCGCCGCGTGCCCGGCCTCACGCCCGCCGACGCCGACCGGCTCGCCCGGCGGATCGGCGACCTGCCGCTGGCGGTCGAGCAGGCCGCGGCGTGGCACGCCGTGACCGGCCGGACGACCGCGGAGTACCTGCGGCTCCTCGACCGCCGGCTCCGCGAGAAGGCCCGGCCGGCCCTCCCGCCGGACTATCCGGCCGAGCTGGCCGCGACGCTGACCCTGGCGTTCGAGCGGCTGCTGGAGGACGCGCCCGCCGCGGGGCGGCTGCTGGAGCTGTGGGCCTTCTTCGGCCCCGAGCCCGTCACCCGGAACCTGCTGTCGGCGGGCGCCGCGGACGGCCTCCCCCCGGAACTGGCGGAGACGCTGGGAGACGCCGGCCTGCTCCGGACGGCGATGGCCGACATCAGCCGCTACGCCCTCGGCCGGTTCGACCCGGATCCGTGCAGCCTCCAGGTCCACCGGCTCGTGCGGACGATGCTGCAGACCAGGCTCTCCGAGACCGACCGCCGGGTCGTGCGGGACCGGGTGCACCGGATCCTCGCCGCCGCGACGCCGCAGGCGACGCCGGAGGACGAGACCACCTGGGGGATCCGAGCGGAGATCGCCCCGCACGTGGTGCCGTCGGGCGTCATCGGCGGCGCGTCCACCGAGGTCCGCGGGGTCGCGCTCGACCAGATGCGCTACCTGTACCTGCTCGGCGACTTCGAGGGCAGCCGCGTCCTCGCCGAGCTCGCGCTGGAGCGGTGGCAGCGGGAGCTCGGCCCCTACGACGAGTCGGTGCTCATCGCGGGCCGCGAGCTCGGCACCGTGCTGCGCGCGCTCGGGGAGGTGGCCGCGGCGAACCGGCAGAACGCCGACATCCACCGGCGGACGACCGAGCGCTTCGGGCCCGGCCACTCGCTCACCATGCGGGCCGCCCGCAACGTCGCCGCCGACCTGCGGCTGAAGGGCGACTTCCGGGCCGCCCTCGCCCTCGACCAGGACACGCTGCGCCGCACGGTCCGGCTGTTCGGCAACGGCCACGTCGAGACGCTCGTCGTCGCCAACAACGTCGGCATCGACCTGCGCCTGCTGGGCGAGTTCGAGCGGGCGCGGGCGATCGACGCCGGCTCGGTCGAGCAGCTCCGCGCGAGCCTCGGCCCGCGCCACCGCAACACCTTGCTGGCCATCAGCCAGCTCGCCCGCGACCTGCACGGGCTGGGCGACTACCGCGAGGCCGCCGCGCTGCAGCGGGAGGTCCTGACGACCATGCGGGAGACGCCCGTGTCCGAGCACGCGTTCGTGCTGCACACGGAGATGAGCCACGCCGTCACCCTGCGGAAGCTGGGCCGCCACGGCGAGGCGATGGCGCGGGCGGAGGCGACGCTGCGGCTCCACACGCAACGCTACGGCGAGCGGCATCCCGACACCCTCGCCGCCCGGCGCGTGCTGGTGGCGGCCTGCCTGGCGGCCGGCGACGCCGGGAGGGCCCGCGCGCTCGGAGAGGCGGCCCTCGCCGAGCACCGCCGGGTCATGGGCATGGACCATCCGTTCTCCCACGCCTGCGCCGCGGACCTCGCCATGGCGCTGCGGGGCCTGGGCGACCACGAGGCGGCGCGCGTCCTCGACGACACGTCCGTCCGGGAGCTGCGCGCCGCGCTGGGCGCCGACCACTACTTCTCGCTCTGCTGCTCGGTCGGGCTCGTCCACGACCTGTTCCACATGGGCAGGCTGGAGGCGGCCCGCATCCGCTCCAACGAGACCTGGGAGCGGTTCGGCGGCCGGTACGGCCCGGACCACGTCTACACGCTCGCGTGCGCCCACAACCACCGGGTGATCTGCGACGCGCTCGGCCTGGAAGGCCCGGCCGGCGACCCCGTCGGCGCCCTGGCGGACGTCCTCGGGGACGGGCACCCCGACGTGAGGCAGGCCGGGGAGGGACGTCTACTCGACTGCGACATCGCGCCGACCTCGCTCTGAGCCGGATGGAACGGGGCTCGGCGCACGGAACTGAGGAGGGGCAGCGGACATGCTTCCCGATTTCGACGCCACCGGCCCTCTCTGGCGCCCCTCGGGGCCCTGCGTCATCGTCGGCTGCGACATCGCGGGTTTCGGCGACGCGACCCGGACCGACGACGTGCGACGGCACATGCGCGACGCGCTGTACCGGCATCTGGACGTGAGCCTCGCCGCCGCGGGGGTCCTCCTGGCCGACTGCTACTGGGAGGACCGCGGCGACGGAGCGATGATCGCCCTGCGGCCCCATCTGGAGGTGGAGCCGGTCCTGGTGGACGTCGCCGACACGCTGCGGGCCGAACTGGGCCGCCACAACCGGGTCGCCTCCGAGATCGCCCGGATCGGGCTGCGGATGGCGGTGCACACCGGGGAGGCCGTGTTCGACGGCCACGGGCTGGTGGGAACGGCCGTGAACCACACGTTCCGCATCCTCGACGCCCCCGCCTTCAAGGAGGCGCTCGGCGCGTCCGGGGCGTGGTTCGGGCTGGTGGTCTCCGAGCGCGTCCATTCCGACGTCGTCCGGCACGCCAGGGGGAGGATCATCCCGGAGGACTACCGGCGGATCGAGGTGGCGGTCAAGGAGACCGACGCCTCGGCGTGGATCAGGCTGCCGGGCGCGGACGCCGGCCGCCCGGACGCGCACCGGAACCCGGCCACCGCGGTCTCACCGCGGCCCTCGGTCTTCGCGCCGCCGCCGGACGCGCCGGACCGGCCGGCGGTCTTCGAACTGGTCGACCGCATGCTGGAGGTGCCGCTGCTGTCGTCCCCGCAGGGCCGCGACCAGGTGGTCGGCGCCCTCCGCCGCGACGTCGCCGCCGCGGTCACCCGTCACGCGGGCGCCCGGATGGACTGCTTCGCCATCCTCACCACGTGCCTGGACTACCCCGGCGGGCTGAAGGAGCTCGTCGACGTCACCCGGGGGCTGGCCGGAGAGTCGCTCTCCGTCCACCGTCTGGAACAGGCCATGGCCCGGATCCTGTGAGCCCCGCCCGGATCTCCTTCTCCGGGCCCGGGACGCGTCAGGCGTGCTCGGTGCGGAGGTGGTGCTTGAGGGTCGCCAGCTCAAGGTGCGGCGCGTGGCAGCGGTCGCAGGCCCAGACTCCGCTGGGTATCGTGACGCCGCGTGCCGACGCGTCCTCGCGCGCGCACAGCAGGTTGTAGGACTGGACGAGGCGTCGCCACGTCCTCCGGACCGCCGATGACATTCCCGCTCCCCCTCCGAGCCCAGTTCGGTGCTCTTGGGCTCAGCATAGGGTAACGGGAATGTCAAGGCGAAACGCCGGAGATCACTGCCCGATCTTCAGGCCCGGTTCGCCCTGCCGGTACTCCAGGGGCCGGACCCCCCGGCCGCCGGGCACGTTGGCGCCCCGGCGCATCATGCCGGTGGGCAGGATCGTCCGCCCGAAGCTGTTCGCGAACATCATCGCGGCGGCCGCGTACAGGGCGACCACCGAGGCGGCGACGAACAGCCAGCCGCCGACGTCCAGCGCCCAGGTCGTCCCCACCCAGAATCCGGCGGCCGTGAAGCCCGCGCCGACCGCCAGGCAGGCCCAGACCAGGGACGTCATCAGGTTCTCGCCGAGCGCGGCGAGCGCGCCCAGTCCGGTGATCACCGCGAGTGGGATGAACCAGAACGCGAATCCCTGATAGGCCGTGCCGAGGACCGGCGCCAGTGCCACCGGCGCCGCACCGATGCTCACCAGCAGGAACAGCAGCCCCCAGCCGATGAAGAACGCGCCCCACATGCCGTGCATGGCGGTGGCCACGCCGTCCCGCGCCCGGTAGCCCCACAGGCCGGCCAGCAGCTGCGCGATGCCGCCGAAGGTCAGCACGAAGGGCCACAGGATGAGCGGGGTGCCGACGCCGCCGTACCAGCCGGCCTGCCACGCGCCCACCATCATGGCCGCGGCGGCGAGCCCGAACAGCCCGAGGATCGACGGCGCCGCGATCGGCTGCAGGAAGACGCGGGTGCGGTCCTCCCAGAGCGCGTGCTCGCCGGCCTGGTCCGCGCCCCTCGGGGGCGCCATCGCCGCGCCCTGTGCCGGTGCGGCCGCGCCGTGCGCCGGGGTGGCCGTGCCCTCCGCGGGCATCGCCTGTCCCGTGTGCTCGCCGGGCATCGGCGCGGATTGGTGCTCTCTACGCCTTGCCATGAGATCCCCCTCTGAATCGGAGAGCTGTAAACCCCTCCTAACCGTGTTCAACCAGGTCAAACGGCATATGACGGTTTCCTGAAGAGGTTCGCGTTTGCACCCGGCACCCTTTGCCGCACGCTGACGCGGGCATGGTGATCCGGTGGCTCAGCGGCTCGGGTGGCTCAGCGGGCGAGCGGCCGCGGCGGGCAGTGGATCTCCAGGCCGGGGGTGGCGTTCCAGCCGATCAGCGTGAACAGCCGCTCGATGTGCGGGGGGACCCCGTGCAGGACGAGGAGGCAGTCGCGCTCGTGCAGGGCGCGGGCGGCCTCGCTGAAGGCGCGCAGGCCCGCGACGTCCATGAACTCCACCCCCGACAGGTCGGCGTGCAGGTCGCCGGACACGCGGTCCTGGACGGCGCGCAGGGCGCGCGCGACCGCGGCGGTGTTGGAGACGTCGACCTCCCCGGCGAGCAGGACCCGGGGCACGCCCGACGCGGCCGTGATGCGCAGCAGCGCGGAGTCGTGCTCGACGATGTCGTAGCGGGGAGCCTCCCGCGCACCCGGGTCGGGGGCGCCCTCGCCGCCGGTGATCCGCCAGACCGTCATCTGCTCCTCACCCTCAACGGGGCGCCGCCGCTACCGTGCGCGGCCCCGTATATGCAAGGCTCTCACCTGTCGGGACCTTCTGGACCCCACCAGAGCGGAAAACCACGATCGGAAGCCATTTCATGGACGAGAAGGCGATCCTGGAACGTATCAACGATTTCATCGAGGAGGAACACTCTCTCCGGCAGGCGCACGAGCGGGCCGAGGCCTCCAACGCCGAGGTCCAGACGCGGCTGCGGGACCTGGAGGTGGCGCTCGACCAGTGCTGGGATCTGCTGCGGCAGCGGAGGGCCCGCCTCTCGGCGGGACAGAACCCGGAAGACGCCCAGGTCCGTCCCGCCGGCGAGGTGGAGGGCTACTGGCAGTAGCCCCCCTCGCGGCCGGCCCCTCACGGGACCATCCAGCCGAGCACCGCGGTGGACTGCAGGCCGGACAGCACGCACATCCCGGCCAGGAACAGCAGGCTCCACAGCACCACGCGGCGGAAGATGTCGCCCTCGCGCCCGTCCAGGCCGACGGCCGCGGCGGCGATGGCGAGGTTCTGCGGCGACACCATCTTGCCGAGGACGCCGCCGGAGCTGTTGGTCGCGGCCATCAGGACCGTCGACAGGTCGGCCTTGTTCGCGGCGGTGACCTGCAGGGAGCCGAACAGCGAGTTGGACGAGGTGTCCGATCCGGTGACGGCGGTGCCGAGCCAGCCGAGGATCGGCGACAGCAGCGCGAACGCGCCGCCCGCCCCCGCCATCCACGTCCCGAGCGTCACGGTCTGCCCCGACGCGTTCATCACGAACGCCAGCGCCAGGACGGCCATCACCGTGATGATCGCCCACCTGAGCTGGACGAGCGTCGTCCCGTAGGCGCGCAGGGCCCGGCCGGCGCCGACGCCGAGGGCGGCCATGGTGATCAGCCCGGCGGCGAGCATCTGCGTGCCGGGCGTGGTCAGGTAGTTGAAGGTGAAGGTCGGCAGGGCCAGCGGCTTGCCCGTGGGGCCCGTGAGGTGCAGCCCCGGCCAGGAGAACGTCCGGGTCGCCCGGTCCAGGAGGTCCTTGACCGGCCCGATCTGGCAGACGACGAAGACCGCGATGATGATCGCGTAAGGCGCGTAGGCGCGGGCGACCTCGGCGCGGGAGTCCCCGGCCCGTCCCCCGTCCCGGCCCTCGGCGTCCCGGCCCTCGACGCGGGCGGCGAACTCCGGGGTCGGCTCGTCCGCCGCGCCGCCGGCGACCGGGGCGGGCTTCGCCGGCGCCGCCGACGGGCGCACCCGGACGGCCAGGACGACGGCCGCCGCGGAGACCAGCGACGCCACGACGTCGGCGAGCGGCACCGAGACGAAGTTCGCGGTGACGTACTGCGCGGCCCCGAACGCGGCGCCGCACAGCAGGGCGACGGGCCAGGTCTCGCGCAGCCCGCGCCGCCCGTCCACGATGGCGACGAGGACGAGCGGGACGAACACGGCGAGGATCGGGGTCTGCCGCCCCACCATGGCGCCGAGCGTGTCGCTGGATTCGCCGGTGACCTTGCCGAGCGTGAGGATCGGCGTCGCCATCGCGCCGAACGCGACGGGCGCGGTGTTGGCGGTGAGGGCGAGGACGGCGGCCTTGAGCGGCGGGAAGCCGAGCGCGATCAGCATGACGGAGGTGACCGCGACCGGCGTGCCGAATCCGGCCAGGGCCTCCAGCAGCGCGCCGAACGAGAACGCGATCAGCACCGCCTGGAGCCTGCTGTCGTCGCTGACCCGCGCGAACGACCGGCGCAGCACGTCGAAGTGCCCGGTGGCGACGGTGATGTTGTAAACCCAGAGGGCGTTGATGACGATCCACAGGATCGGGTAGAAGCCGAACGCCGCGCCCTCGGAGCCGGCGAGGAGCGCCTGGTCGGCGGGCATCCCGTACGTCCAGACCGCGACGGCCAGCGCGACCGCCAGCGCGATCAGGGACGCGAGCCACGCGCGCATGCGGACGCCGCCGAGCAGGACGAACAACACGGCCAGCGGCAGCGCGGCGACCAGGGAGCTCCAGCCGAGCGAGTCGGCGACGGGATCGAGGACCTGCTGGTACACGGCGATCACCTCGTGGGGTAGTGGTCGCCCCCGAGTACGTCATCCCTACCCGGCCCGGTGACGGAGATCACCTTGATAGTGAACTTTTCAACCGGTCAGAGCTCCCGGAGGAGCCGGGCCGGGGTGATGGGCAGGTCGCGAACGCGGATCCCGGTGGCGTGGTGGACGGCGTTGCCGACGGCCGCCGCCGCGCCGACGATGCCGATCTCGCCGATGCCCTTGGCTCCCATCGGGTTCAGGTGCGGGTCGGACTCCTCCACCCACGCGGCGTCGACGTCGCGGATGTCGGCGCAGGCCGGGACGTGGTACTGGGCGAGGTCGCGGTTCAGGTAGTCGCCGAACTCCCGGTCCATGACGCTCTGCTCCATCAGCGCCATCCCGACGCCCATCGTCATCCCGCCGATGAACTGGGACCGGGCCGTCGTGGGGTTGATGATCCGCCCGGCGGCGAACACGCCGAGCATCCGGCGGACGCGGACCTCGCCGGTGTCGGCGTCCACCTCCACCTCGGCGAACTGCGCGCCGAACGCGTGCCGGGCGTACTCGGCGCGGGCCTTGAGCTCCTCGCCGGTGTCGGCCGACGCCTCCACGCCCTCCGGCGGGACGGCGCCGTTCAGCTTCCCGCGCAGGGCCTCGCAGGCGCGCACGACGGCCGTCCCCCAGCCGGCCGTCCCTCCGGATCCGCCCGCCACCGACGCCCGGGGGAACGAGCTGTCGCCGATCTCCATCCGGATGTCGGCGAGGTCCTCCTTGAGCGTCTCGGCCGCGATCAGGGCGAGGGCGGTGCGGGCGCCGGTGCCGATGTCGGCGGCGGCGATCCGGATGGTGAACGTCCCGTCGGGCTCGGCCCGGGCCGAGGCCTGGTTGGGCCGCTGGTAGGCGGGATAGGTGGACGCGGCGACGCCCGTGCCCACGAGCTTGCGGCCCTCCCTGCGGACGCCGGGACGGGGGTCGCGCCCGGCCCACCCGAAGCGTTCGGCGCCCTCGCGGAGGCAGGCGACCAGGTTCCGCGAGCTGAACGGAAGCCCGCTCTCCGGCTCGTGATCGGTGTCGTTGCGCACGCGGAGCTCGACCGGGTCGATGCCCGTGGCGACGGCCAGCTCGTCCATCGCCGATTCGAGCGCGTACATGCCGGGCGTCTCGCCCGGGGCGCGCATCCAGGACGGCGTGGGGACGTCGAGCGGCACCACCCGGTGCGAGGTGAGGCGGTGCGGGGCCCGGTACATCATGCGCGTGGGCGTCGCGGTCTGCTCGGCGAACTCCTTGACGGTCGAGGTCTGCTCGGCCACCTCGTGCAGGATCGCGTTCAGCCGCCCGTCCTCGCCGGCGCCGAGGCGCAGGCGCTGGACGGTCGGGGTCCGGTAGCCGGTGGTGGCGAACATCTGCTGGCGCGGGACGGCGAACTTCACGGGACGTCCCGCGACGCGGGCGGCCATCGCGGCGAGCACGACGTTCGGCCGGGGCGTGCCCTTGGAGCCGAACCCGCCGCCGACGTGCGGCGACACGACGCGCACCCGGGAGGGGTCGAGCCCGAAGACCTTCGCGATCGTGGACTGGACGGTCGACGCGCCCTGGTTGGAGTCGTACAGCGTGAGAGTGCCGTCGTCGTCCCACCGGGCGATCGTGGCGTGCGGCTCCATCGGGTTGTTGTGTTCGGCCGGGGTCGTGTAGACGGCGTCCACCCGCACGGCCGAGTCGGCGAACGCCTTCTCGGGCTCGCCCTGCCCGGTGTCCGCGGGGAACACCGGGTTCACCTTGTCCGGCTTGTAGAGGCCCGGATGGTCGGCGCGCAGACGCACGTCCGGCGCCTCCTCGGCGTACTCGACGCGCAGCAGGCGGGCCGCCTCCCGGGCGGTCTCCAGGGTCTCCGCGACCACGGCGGCCACGAACTGGCCGCGGTAGGAGACCGTCCGCGACTGGAACAGGGCCAGCTCGCCGTCCGAGGTGTCGTCGAGCTCGGGGGCGTTCTCGCAGGACAGGACGGCGAGCACCCCGGGCAGCCGCAGCGCGGCCTCGGTCCCGACCGACGCGATCCGGCCCTTGCCCACGCTCGCCTGGACGGCCGCGGCGTAGGCGGCGCCCTCCACGGGGTACTCGAACGCGTAGCGCGCCGTCCCGGTGACCTTCTCGCGGCCCTCCAGCCGGTCGGTCATGACTCCTCCCCCAGCTCGGTCAGCGTCCGGACGATCAGGTTGCGCGCCATCGGCACCTTGTAGGCGTTGTCGCGCAGCGGCTCGGCGGCCTCCATCTCGGCCTCGGCGGCGCGCAGGAAGGACTCCTCCGTCGCCTCCGCGCCGCGCAGGGCCTCCTCGGCGCGGCGCGCCCGCCACGGCTTGTGGGCGACGCCGCCGAGGGCCAGCCGGACGTCCCGAACCCGGCCGTCGGCGACGTCCAGCGCCGCCGCTATGGAGACCAGCGCGAACGCGAACGACGCGCGCTCGCGGACCTTGCGGTAGCGGGACGGGACGCCCAGCGCGGGGACCTCCACGGCGGTGATCAGGTCGCCCGGTTCGAGGGTGGTGTCGCGCTGGGGCTCGTCCCCGGGGAGCCTGTACAGGTCCTCGATGGGGACGGTCCTCTCTCCGCCGCGCCCCCGCACGCGCACGGACGCGTCCAGGGCGGCCAGCGCCACGGCCATGTCCGACGGGTGCGTCGCCACGCAGGCGTCGGAATGGCCCAGGATCGCCAGGTTGTGGTGCTCGCCCTCCCGCGCCGGGCACCCGCTGCCCGGGGTGCGCTTGTTGCAGGGCTTGGAGGTGTCCTGGAAGTAGGAGCAGCGGGTCCGCTGGAGCAGGTTGCCGCCGACGGTGGCGAGGTTGCGGATCTGGCCGGACGCCCCCGCGAGGACGGCCTGCGCCAGGAGGGAGTGGCCCTCGCGCACGGTCCGGTCGGCGGCGACGGCGCTGTTGGTCACCGCCGACCCGATGGCGAGGCTTCCGTCCGGTCGCAGCTCGATCTGGTCGTAGGGGAGATGCGCGACGTCGACGAGCCTGCTCGGCTCCTCCACCCCGAGCCGCATCAGGTCGACGAGGTTGGTTCCGCCGCCCAGGTAGACGGCTCCGTCCTGGTGGCGCTGGAGGGCGTCCTCGGCGCTGGTGGCGCGCTCGTACGCGAAGGGTCTCATGCCTCTGCCCCCTCCCTGCGCTGCGCAGCCTGCTTGAGGGCCGCGACGATGCCGACGTAGGCGCCGCAGCGGCACAAGTTGCCGCTCATCCGCTCGCGTATCTCGTCGTCGTCCAGAACGGGATCGGTCCCCAGGTCGCCGGTGACCGCGCTGGGCCAGCCGCGTTCGGCCTCGTCCAGCATCCCGGTGGCGGAGCAGAGCTGGCCGGGCGTGCAGTACCCGCACTGGAAGGCGTCGTTCTCGATGAACGCCTGCTGGACGGGACTCAGCTCTCCGTCCCGCGCCAGCCCTTCGACCGTGACGACGTCCGCTCCGTCATGGGCGACGGCCAAGGCCAGGCACCCGTTCGCCCTGCGCCCGTCGAGGAGGACGGTGCAGGCTCCGCACTGGCCGTGGTCGCAGCCCTTCTTCGACCCGGTCAGGCCGAGATCCTCACGCAGGACGTCCAGCAGGGACGCTCGGGTGTCGACGTTGAGCCGGTGCTCTGTCCCGTTCACGACGAGGGTGACGTCGGCGTGCACGGGCGTGGCTTCGCTGTCCATGCCGGGGTGCCTACCCCGGATCTTCCGTCGGTCACCGAACCTCGGCGGCCGCGTCGGGGCTCTTCCCCGGCCCTCGCCTCAGTCGTTGTCGGTGAGGATCTCCACGACCTGCCGGGCCGTGTCGGTCGGCAGCGGCGGCGGAAGCCCCTTCCACTTGCGGGACGCGGCCATCGCCGCGGCCCCCGCCCCTCCCCCGTACACGGCGGCGGTGATGAACGACGCCAGCTCGGGAGGGAGCTTCCGCTCCAGCAGCAGCACGTTCATGCGGTAGGTGGCGGCGGTCGCCATGACCCCGAACGCCCCGGCCACGGCCCCCAGGCGCAGCGCCGGGATGCGCTGCCGGGCCTTATCGATCATCTCCTGCTGCGCCGCCTCGACCACACGCCGGGCGAGCACGAGGTTCTGCTCCAGCGGGTCGTTGGCCGCGGCAGGTTCGCGCGACTTCGACATGACCTCGGCTTACCCGCAGTTTGGCCGGAGATTCCGGCAAGCAATGTGTCACTTTCCGTGACATCTCCTGTGCTGTAGGTTGCCGAACCGGACCCGACAGGAAGGCCGGTTCATGCAACCCTTCGAGCTGCCCGACTTCTACGTCCCGTATCCCGCGCGGCTCAACCCGAACCTGGAGGGCGCGCGGCGGCACACCATGGCGTGGGCGCGCGAGATGAAGATGCTGGACGCCGACCGGGACCCCGGGACCCCCGACATCTGGGACGAGCGCGCGCTCGAAGCGATGGACTACGCCCTCCTGTGCGCCTACACGCACCCCGACTGCGCCGCCCCCGAACTCGACCTCGTCACCGACTGGTACGTCTGGGTCTTCTACTTCGACGACCACTTCCTGGAGGTCTTCAAGAAGCCGCAGGACCAGGAGGGCGCACGGTCCTACCTCGACCGGCTGCCGCTGTTCATGTCGCTGGACCCGCCCGACCCGGTGAACGCCGTCGAGCGCGGGCTCGCCGACCTGTGGGCGCGGACCGTCCCGGCGCGGTCGGACGCCTGGCGGCGCCGCTTCTCGGTGAGCACCCTGAACCTGCTGCGCGAATCGCTGTGGGAGCTGTCCAACATCAGCACCGGGCGGATCCCGAACCCGGTCGAGTACATCGAGATGCGCCGCAAGGTCGGCGGGGCGCCGTGGTCGGCCGACCTCGCCGAGCACGCCGCGGGCGTCGAGATCCCCGAACGCGTGGTGGCGACGCGGCCGCTGCGCGTCCTGAAGGACACCTTCTCCGACGCCGTCCACCTGCGCAACGACATCTTCTCCTACCAGCGCGAGACCGAGTCCGAGGGCGAGGTCAACAACTCGGTGCTGGTGATGGAGCGGTTCCTGTCGGTCGCGCCGCAGGTCGCCGCCGACACCGTCAACGACCTGCTCACCTCGCGGCTCCGCCAGTTCGAGAACACCGCGGTGACCGAGCTGCCGCACGTCTTCGAGGACCACGCCCTCGACCCGGCGGAGCGGGCGAGCGTCGCGGCCTACGTCAAGGCCCTCCAGGACTGGCAGTCCGGCGGCCACGAATGGCACCTGCGGTCCAGCAGGTACATGAACGACAGGTCGCTCGGCATGTCCGCCGCCCGCATCCCCGCCCTGCTGAAGTCGGCGCGGATCAGCCTCCCCCACGTCCCGTTCCAGAAAGTGGGGCCGACGCCGCTGCCCGCGTTCGACATCCCGTACACAGCGCGCGTCAACCCGCACTGCGAGCGCGCGGGGCGCAACCTGCTCGCCTGGGCGCGGGAGATGGGCATGCTCTCCCCCCACCCCCGCACGCCCGTCCCCGTGTGGAGCGCCGACCGGCTCACCGGGATGGCACTGGAGGTCTGCGGCGCGTCCCTCGCCCCCGACGCCGACCCGGACGCGCTCGACCTCGCCGTCCAGTGGCTGGGGTGCGGCACCTTCGGCGACGACTTCTTCCCGGCCGTCTTCAACCGCGACCGCGACATGGCGGGAGCGAAGGCGTTCAACGCCCGCGTCCCCCGGTTCATGCCGCTGGACTGCGGTCCCGTCCCCGCCCCGGAGAACCCGTTCGAGGCCGGGCTGGCGGACCTGTGGCCCCGCACCGCAGGGCCGATGGACGACCGGGGCCGCCGCGAGTTCCGCGCGGCCGTCGAGCACATGGTCGAGAGCTGGGTGTGGGAGCTGAACAACCACCTCCAGTCGCGCGTCCCCGACCCCGTCGACTACGTCGAGATGCGCCGCCGCACGTTCGGCTCCGAGCTGACGATGAGCCTGGCCCGCATCGGGCGCGCGGACGAGGTCCCTCCGCACGTCTTCCAGACCCGCACCCTCCGCGAGCTCGAAGCCTCCGCGATGGACGTCGCGTGCCTGCTCAACGACTGCTACTCCTACCAGAAGGAGATCGAGTACGAGGGCGAGCTGAACAACGGCGTCCTCGCCGTCGAGAACTTCTTCGGCTGCGGCCGCGACGAGGCGCTGCCCATCGTGGGCGACCTCATCGCCTCCCGCCGCCGCCAGTTCGAGCACCTCGCCGGCGGCGAGCTCCCCGCCCTCTGCGACCACCTCGGCCTGGACGACGCCGCCCGGGCCGCCGTCTCCTCGTACGTCGGGGAACTGCGCGACTGGATGGCCGGCATCCTCAGGTGGCACCGCGAGACCGACCGCTACGACGAGCGCGAGCCCGTCTTCCGGCTTCCCGAGCCCGCCGGCCTGGGAACGTCGGCCTTCCGCCTCTTCGCGCGCGCCGCCCGCTGAGCGGCGCCCTCCTCAGGTCGCCGCCCCGGCTCCCCGCACCGGGGCGGCGGTCTGGGGGGCAAGGCGCGAAGCTGGACGGCGCTCAGCTGAAATGCTCTGCGATGTGCGGACATGTGCCCTGCGTCCGGTGAGAACACCGCGACGAGAGGAGAGGGCTTGCCATCCCCATCGCGACCACTGCACCCGCGGGAACCCCGCCCGCCCGACGACCGGCGGCGCCGCTTCGAGGACGTCTACGCGGCCAACCGCGCCCCGATCCTCGGATACGCGCTGCGCCGCACGAACGACCCGCAGGACGCCGCCGACGTCCTGGCCGAGACGTTCCTCACCGCCTGGCGGCGGCTCGACGACGTCCCGCCCGGCGACCAGGCCCGGCTGTGGCTGTACGGGGTGGCCCGGCGCGTCCTGGCCAACCACCACCGCGGCGAGCGCCGCAGGTCCGCGCTGGCCGCCGACCTCGGGTCCCGGCTGCGTGACGGCCTGGCCGTCCAGGACCCGCCCGGCGGCGACCTGACCGGCGTCGGCGCCGCGTTCCGCGGCCTGCCCGAATCCGACCGCGAGCTGCTGGCCCTCGTCGGCTGGGAGGGCCTCGGCCACGGCGAGATCGCGACCGTCCTGGGCTGCTCCCGCAACGCGGTGCGGATCCGCCTGCACCGCGCCCGCCGCCGCTTCGCCCGCGCCCTGGCCCGCGTGGACACGGACACCCCCGCCGCCCCGGCGCCCGCCGGCCCGGGACCCGCAACTTCCCTGCACGCCGCGTCCCTGCCCGCCACGGGGCGGCGGATCCCGAACGGAGACCCCACATGAAGCGCGACATCGACCCGCTGATCGGAGGGCTCGCCTCCGTCACCGACCGGCAGGCCGCGGGCCTGCTGCCCGAGGACGCGGCCGCCGCCCTCGCCGACCGCATCACCGCGACCGCGTCCCTCTCGACGGTGGACGGGTCACCCGCCCCGCACCGGCGGCGCTCGCCGGTCCTGCGCATCGGTCTCCCGCTGGCCGCGGCGGGTGTCGCCTGCGCGGCCGTCACGGCGGTCGTCGCGACCCGCGACGGCGGACCCGGCGACACTCCGGGCGTCACC
Organism: Actinomadura sp. NPDC048021; assembly: GCF_040653135.1. Classification (NCBI taxonomy): domain Bacteria; kingdom Bacillati; phylum Actinomycetota; class Actinomycetes; order Streptosporangiales; family Thermomonosporaceae; genus Actinomadura; species Actinomadura sp. NPDC048021. The sequence continues at coordinate 168,281 of NZ_JBEZJQ010000017.1, read as the reverse complement.
GCGACGAGCCCGCGCGTCTCGCTGGTCTCGGCGCTGTCGTTCACCCGCAGGGGCGGCTACATCGACGTCCGCGTCCGCGACCCGCTGGCCGACCCGAAGCGCTACAAGGAGGAGTTCGCCGCCCACGGCCTCGACGTCACGCTGTCGATGGTCCCGGCGTCCCCGTCCATCGTCGGCACCGTCGTCATGATGGAGACCAGCGAGAACACCGGCGAGCGCGACGTCACCACGATCACCGCCAAGGGCGAGTGCGTGACCGGCGGCGGAGGCGACGTCTGCCCGGTCGGCGTCCGGATCCGCACCGGCTACAAGGGGACCGCCCAGATCGTCTTCGGGCGGGACGCCCGCCCGGGCGAGCAGTACGACAGCACCGCGCCCGCCTCGGCTCCGGGCGAGGTCATGCACGGCATGACCTACCGCAGGCACCGCGTGGGCGAGGTGCTGGCCGCCCTGCGCGAGCGGCAGGTCACGGTGCCGGAGTACCGCGCCATGGAGGGCAACGTCAGCAAGGCGCTGAAGCCCGGCCAGGTCCCGCCCACGTGGTACGTCCACGACGCGGTTCCCTGGGCCAAGAACCAGGTCCTCCTTTTCGTGGGCCCCGGGCCCACCGAGCAGGCGAGCGGCCAGCCGCCCTCGGCGCCTCCCGGCGTCCCCTCGCCGACCCCGACCGGGTGAGCGGCGGCGGACCGCCCCGACCGGGGCGGTCCGCTTCCTCACGGACCGGTCATCCCCGTCCGCGACGGGAGAGCGCCCGGTCGAGGAGGACGGCCGGCACGACGGCCGCCGCCAGGACGGCGCCGATCCAGGCGACGGAGGTCAGACCCGCGCCGGCGTTCATGGCGGCGCCGGCGAGCGCCGGCACGAGGCTGATGCCGAGCTGGAACGCCGAGACGGTGGCGGCCCCGGCGAGCGTCGGCGCCTCCGACGCGATCGCGAACACCCGCCCGTAGATGGCCGGATTCAGCACGAATCCGGCGATCCCGAGCAGCAGGACGAGCGGGACGACGGCCGCCGCGTGCCCGGCCAGGACCGCGAGCAGCACGGAACAGGCCGAGATCCCCAGGGCCCCCGCCAGGAGCGCGTGCGTGGGCCGCCGGTCGGCGATCCTGCCCCCGGCGGACAGGCCGATGAAGGCGCCGACCCCGAACAGCGCGAGGATCGCGGGGACCCACACGCCCGGAACGCCGGTGACGTCGGTCAGCAGCGCCGCGAGGTAGTTGAACGAGATCATGTAGGCGGCGGTGCTCAAAATGGTCGCGGCGTAGACGACCCAGAGCTGCGGCCGCCTCATCGTGCGCAGCTCCCGCCGCACGCTCGGCTCCGCGTCCGCGCCGGTCGCGGGGATCGCGACCAGGCTCAGGACCGCGCCCGCCGCGGTCAGGGCCACCACGCCCCAGAACCCGCCCCGCCACCCGGTGAAGTAGCTGAGCAGCGCGCCCGCCGGACCACCGGCGATCATCGCCAGGCCGAGGCCGCTGACGACCACTCCGGAGGCCCGCGCGGTGCGGTCGGACGTGACGAGACCGATCGCGGTGACCGCCGCGACGGCCCAGTAACCCGCGTAGGCCAGCCCGCACAGGAAGCGGGTCGCCACCAGCACGGCGTAACCGTCGGCCAGAAGGCCGACCGCCACCGAGACCGCGAAGACGACCTGCGTGGCCACCAGCGTGGTACGCCGCGGCCAGCGCAGCGTCAGGACGGCGAAGGGAGGCCCGCCGACGACCACCCCGACGGCGAACGCCGAGATCAGCGCACCCGCGGAGGACAGGCTGATCCCGAGGTCGTCGGCGATCTCCGGCAGGACCCCGGCCAGCAGGAACTCCGCGCTGCCCATCGCGAACAGGCTGAACGCCAGCAGGTAGACCCCGAGCGGCAGCCGCCTCCCAGAAGAACCCACCCGCCGCGAAGCGGTCTCGACACTCATCGCCCCCCACCCCCGGCGCCTTCCGCCCGCGCCATCACCAGCGCGGCGTTCGGCCCCGCGGCCCCCGCACCGACCACCACGACGTCGTACTCCGCATCGCTCATCGCGATCACCTCCGCCGCGGACGGTGCCCTCCCCGGCGGCCGTACGGCAAACCTTGTTGCCATTTCCGGGACGTCCGCAGTGGAATGGGGGTATGCAGCACGCAACCGCGATCGCCGACGCGCTCGCCGAGGTCGGCCCGCGCCTCAAGCGGCTCCGCAACGAGCGCAACGTGACCCTGTCCGAGCTCTCCGAGGCCACCGGGATCTCCAAGAGCACGCTGTCGCGCCTGGAGTCCGGCCAGCGCCGCCCCAGCCTGGAGCTGCTGCTGCCCATCTCGCAGGCCCACCAGGTTCCGCTGGACGAGCTGGTGGGCGCCCCCGAGGTCGGCGACCCCCGCGTCCGGCTGACTCCACGGCGCGTGAACGGCAACACCGTCCTCCCCCTGACGCGCCAGCCCGGCCCGATCCAGTCGTACAAGATGGTGCTCCCCGCGGCCCGGCGCGTGCCCGACCTGTGCACCCATGAGGGCTACGAGTGGCTTTACGTGCTGTCGGGACGTCTGCGCCTCGTGCTGGCCGATCACGACCTGGTACTGGGCCCGGGCGAGGTGGCCGAGTTCGACACCCGGCTGCCGCACTGGTTCGGCACGACCGGCGAGGGTCCGGTCGAGGTCCTCAGCCTCTTCGGCCGTCAGGGAGAGCGCATCCACATCCGCGCCAGACCGCGTCCCCGCCAGACGCAGGCGCCCTGAACGCGCCGGCTTGCCCACGGCGGCCCGTGCTATCTCCGCCCGTCTCAAGCGGTCCGATGTTCGAGCCCTCGGCCCCGGTACCCCGGCGCGGCTTCCGGTGGGAGACCGACGCCGAGGAGGGCGGTCAGGAGGAGAGCGTTTCGCGGACGGTCATCAGGGCGAAGCCCAGGAGGTTCTCGCCCTGCCAGGAGGCGGGGTGCTCGGCCCGGGGGTCGTCGGCGGTCATGCCGATGCCCCAGACGCGGTCCAGCGGGCTCGCTTCCACGAGGATGCGGTCGCGGGTGCCGGCAAGATAGTCGCGGAGATCTTTGTTCTGGGCGAACTTGGCCTCATTGCCCTTTGTGACAATGGTCACACGATTGTCGCGCCACGTCTGCTCGTCGAAGTCGCGGACGCGGCGGCCGAGGTCTTTCGCGCGTCGGGGATGGGACGCGGCGATGACGGCGGCGGCCGTTTCCTCGTCGCCGAAGAGGCGGGCCTTTTCCGCCATCATGTAGTGCTCGGCGGTCGCGTACGTGACTCCGCCGACGGCGAAGGGGGACGGCCACCACTGGCTGAGGTAGCCGCGACCTGGGGTCTGGTGGCCCCAGAAGAACAGGAACCTCAGGTGCGTGCCCTGCTCCTGGAGGCGGGTCAGCTCGGCGACGTCCATGACCGAGAGCGTGCCAGGGACGGCCGCCGCGGTCCATCCGGTTTCCGCCGGGAATGGATGATCGATTGGCGTTGTTGTGAGGTTTGCCGCGGCCCTGGGTGGGAACCGCGGTCTAGACCATTTTGCGGACCCGGCATCTCGCCGGGACCATCTATTGATCCGGCCCGGCCTTGAACAGGAGGACTGCGGTAACAATGGACAACGCCCTGGCGAACCCCCGGCGGACCAAGATCGACGCGTGGCCCGAATGGCGGCCCGCGGAACCGGACTCCGAGCGCCCCGCGGAGGCCGATGTGTCCGAGGACGAGCTCGCCGCGCACTGACGGCCCTCCGGCCGATAGATGAGAACCCGCCCGGCCCCCGGGCGGGTTCTTCGCGTCCGGCCCCGGGCGCCGCGCCGGAGCCGCCCGTCGGTCGGCTCGGGCGGTCAGAGGACGTTGACCGCCAGTTCGCGGACGGTCCGCTCGTCCACCTCGACGCCGAGGCCGGGGGCGTCGGGGACGTGGGCGGTGCCGTCGCGGATCTCGACGGTCGGCCCCGCGTACGGGGACTCGATGAACTGGCGTCCGTTGAGGTCGACCGGGGTGTCGACGCCGAAGGCCGAGAAGAGGTGCAGGGACGCGGCGAGGCCGAGGTCGGAGTCGGTGAGGCCGGAGCCCATGAGCGCGACGCCGCAGTCCTCGGCGAGGGAGCACAGGCGGCGCGACAGGGTCAGCCCGCCGGTGCGCTGGACCTTCGCGATGGCGACGTCGACCGCGTCCAGGCGGACGAAGGTCGCCAGGTCGGACGGGTGGCGGAGGCTCTCGTCGAGGGCGACCGGGATCGGGCAGGCGTCGCGGAGGCGGCGCAGGCCCGCGATGTCGTTGGCCGGGAGGGGCTGCTCGAACGCGGTCACGCCGAGGTCCTCCAGGCGGCGCGCCAGCGTGAGGGCCGAGCGGACGGTGTAGCCCTGGTTCGCGTCCACCCAGAGCGCCGCGGCGTCGCCCGCGTGCAGGCGGACGGCCTCCACGACGTCGGCGTCCTCGGGGCCGAGGCCGACCTTCACCTTGAACGCCCAGTAGCCGAGGTCGCGGCCCTCGGCGACGCTGTCGGCGACCTCGGCGGAGGTCCGGCCGGAGACGATCCACCCGAGGTCGATCGTCTCGCGGCGGCGCCGGCCCCACAGGACGCCCAGCGGGACCCCGGCGGCGCGGCCGAGGAGGTCGTGGAGGGCGACGTCCACGGCCGACTTGGCCAGGGGCGCGCCGATGCTGAAGCCCCGGTTGATCGCGCGGTCGAAGGCGGTCGTCACGCCGTCGAGGTCCCAGGCGGGACGGCCGGTGATCGCGGGCGCGAGGTACCGGTCGATCGTGGTGACGATGGACTCGGCGGTCTCGTACGTCCAGGCCGGGATGGGGGTCGCCTCTCCCCAGCCGTGCGCGCCCTCGGCGCTGACCTTCACCAGGACGCGCAGGCTGGGCCGCCCGGCGACGGCGACCGCGCCGCCGGACACCCCGAACGAGCGCCGGGTGGGCAGCCCGACGCAGAACGTCTCGATTTTCTCGATCTTCATTCACGCCTCCGGGAAGCGGGCGCCCGCGGGTCAGCCGGGCGGTGCGGTGCTGCCGCGCAGCACCACCTCGCCCGCGACGCGCTCGATGCGGCTGCGGCGGGTGGCGGGCTCGCGCAGGGCCAGGCCCATGACGCGCTCCCCCATCGCGTTCAGCGGCAGCGCGACGGTGGTGAGGGCCGGGGTCAGGTCGCGGACGATCGAGATGTCGTCGAATCCGGCGAGCGACATCTCCTCCGGCACTAACACGCCGTTGTCGCGCAGCGCGGCGAGCGCGCCGACCGCCATCACGTCCGTGACGGCGAACACGCAGGTCGGACGGTTCTCGCGGCGGAGCAGCTCGGTCGCCGCCCGGTAGCCGCCGTCGCGCGTGAAGGGGGCCTCGACGATGTGCTCGGGCGCGACCCGGACGCCCGCCTCGGCGAGCGCCTCGGTGAATCCGCCGAGCCGGTCGTGGACGGTCGTCAGGGCGCGGGGGCCGGTCAGCACGCCGAAGCTGCGGTGGCCGAGGTCGAGCAGGGCGCGGGCCAGGGCGGCGGCGCCCTCCCGGTTCTGCGGCAGGATGGCGTCGACCTTGAGGCTGCGGTGCCGGCTGAGGACGGCGACGCGGCCGCCGGTGCGCTGGTAGGGGTCGAGCTCGGCGGCCATCGCCCGCTCCCAGTCGCGGTCCTCGAAGCCGGAGCCGATGAGCAGGATCGCGCGGGCGCGCTGGGCGCGCAGCATCGCCACGTACTCGACCTCGCGCGCCGGGTCGCGGAAGGTGCTGGCGAGCATCACCAGCATCCCGTGCTCGGCGGCGGTGCGCATGACGCCGCGGGCGATGGCGGCGAAGTAGGGGTCGCTGACGTCGTGGCAGACCACCCCGACGGACTTGCTGGAGGAGCTGGCGAGCGCCTGGGCGTGCGCGTTCGGGGTGTAGCTCAGCTCGGCCGCCGCGGCCAGGACGCGTTCCCGCAGGTCGGCGCGCACCTGCGAGGTGCCGTTCAGGACGCGGGACGCGGTCGCCAGCGAGACGCTCGCCTCCTTCGCGACGTCCTGCAGGGTCACGTACGCCCGGTCGCCGGTGCGCTCCCCTTCGGCCGCTTCCGTCATCACCGCCCCCTCGGCCGGCACGGGCCCTCGCGGCGGGTTCCTGGCGAAGACCCTCTTGACCGCGGCGCGCGCCGCTTCTTACGGTACATCAGAAAGCGCTTTCTGAACGCGCTTTCCAAACCACCCCGTCCGGAGGAACCCATGGTGAGTCAGGGTACGACGGCCGCCCCGCCCTCGGCGGACGCGGCGGGCGTCGTGGAACGCGCCAGGCCCGGCGCGGGCGAACGGATCCGCGACGGCCTGGAACGGTCGTGGCGGCCCGTCGCCCTGCTGGTGGCCTGCTTCGCCGCGTGGTGGGCGATCAGCGCCTTCAAGCTGGTCGAGGCCTACCTCGTCCCCTCGCCCGGCGCGACGCTGCGGCTGATGGGCGACAAGTGGGGCTACATCTGGCACCACACGTGGGTCACCACGTACGAGACCCTGATCGGCTTCGCGCTCGCGGTGCTCATCGGCGTCGCGTCCGCGGTGATCATGGTGTACTCGTCGACGGTCGAGCGCACCCTCTATCCGATCCTGCTGTTCGCGCAGGTCGTCCCGAAGATCGCGATCGCCCCGCTGTTCGTGGTGTGGCTCGGCTTCGGCATCGGTCCCAAGATCGTCGTGGCGGTGCTGATCGCCTTCTTCCCGGTGGTGATCTCGATGGTCGCCGGGCTGAAGGCGGTGGATCCGGAGATGCTGCAGCTGTCGGCCACGATGGGCGCGAGCCCGATGGCCACGTTCTCCAAGATCCGGCTGCCGGCGTCGCTCCCGCACCTGTTCTCCGGCCTGAAGGTCGCGGTCACCCTGGCCGTCACCGGCGCCGTGGTCGGCGAGTTCGTCGGCGCGAACGAGGGGCTCGGCTACGTGATCCTGCAGGCCAACGGCAATCTCGACACCCCGATGCTGTTCGCCGGGCTGCTGGTCATGTCGGCCATCGGCGTGGTGCTGTTCGTCGTCGTCGAGGTCGCGGAGAAGCTGCTGCTGCCGTGGCACGCGAGCCGCCGCGGCGACGCCGTCACCACGACGTACTGACGGCGCCGCCCGGCGGTGCGCCGGCGCGCCCCCCGCCACCCGAACCGCCCGCCCGGAATCCGCCGGACGGGACGTCCCGACAGTCCAACGGCCGAGCACGACCCACCCCATCTACGGAGAGCCGTCCAATGAAACTCCGCACCCTCGCCATCGCCGTCATGGCGCCGGCCCTCGCACTCGCCGGCACCGCCTGCGGCGGTGACTCGGGCGACAGCACGAGCGCCTCGGGCAAGAAGCTGACCAAGGTCACCCTGACCCTGAACTGGTACCCCTACGGCGAGCACGCGCCGTTCTACTACGGCAAGAAGAAGGGCATCTTCGAGAAGCACGGCATCGACCTGGAGATCAAGGCGGGCCAGGGCTCGCAGAAGACCGTCCAGGCCACCGGCGCCGGGCAGACCGACTTCGGCTGGGCCGACACGCCCGCGCTGCTCGCCGCCGTCGACAAGGGCATGCCGGTCAAGAGCATCGGCGTGTTCCTGCAGACGACGCCCGCGTCCGTGCAGTCGTTCACCTCGGCGGGGATCAAGAAGCCCGCCGACCTGAAGGGCAAGAAGATCGCCGGGACGGCCGGGGACGCGCTGGCGCGCACCTTCCCCGTGTTCCTGCAGAAGAACGGGATGAGCGCGAGCGACGTCCCCGTCCAGAACACCGACCCGGCCGGGAAGATGGCCGCGGTGCTGGCCGGCAAGACCGAGGGCCTCATGGGCTTCGCGAACGACCAGGGCCCGACGATGGCCGCCAAGTCCGGCAAGGAGGTCTCGTACCTGCGGTACTCCGACTTCGGGCTGAACTTCTTCTCCAACGGCCTGCTGGCCGGCGAGCGGAAGCTGAAGAGCGACGCCAAGCTCGTCAAGGAGATGGTCGCGGCGACGAGCGAGTCGTGGACGGCCGCGGAGGGCGACCAGGCGGGCGCCGTCGCGAGCATGGCGGGCGCGTCCGAGCAGCTGCCGCCCGAGAAGGTGCTCACCGAGCAGTTCAAGACCACGCTGACGCTGCTGCACACCCCCGCGACGCAGGGCAAGGCGCCCGGCGTCAACTCCGAGGACGACTGGAAGCAGACGATCGCCACCTTCCAGCAGGCCGGGGTCATCGGCAAGGCGCAGGCGCCGTCGGAGTACTGGCAGGCGTCGGCCGCTCCGCAGACGTGACGGGACGAGCGATGAGGATCATGAGCGAGAAATCCACCGCGAAGCCGGACACCGGCCGGGAGACGGGCCGGGAGAACGCCGTCAGCCTCAATGAGGTCGCCGTCCGGTTCCGCACCCGCAAGCGCGACGTCACCGCCCTGCGCGAGGTGTCGCTGGAAGTCCCGATGGGCGAGTTCGTCGCGATCGTCGGTCCGTCCGGCTGCGGCAAGTCCACGATGCTGAAGCTGGTCGCGGGGCTGCTGAAGCCCTCGACCGGGGACGTGCGGCTGCGCGGCGACAAGGTCACGGCGCCGCGCCCGGACATCGGCTACGTGTTCCAGCGGGCCGCGCTGCTGGAGTGGCGCAGCGCCCGCAAGAACATCCTGCTCCAGGCGGAGATGCGCAAGATGCCGGCCGAGCAGGCCCGCAAGCGGACCGCCGAGCTGATCGAGATGACCGGCCTGAAGGGCTTCGAGGACGCGCTGCCGCACGAGCTGTCGGGCGGCATGCAGCAGCGGGTCGCGCTGTGCCGGGCGCTGCTGCACGAGCCGCGCGTCCTGCTGATGGACGAGCCGTTCGGCGCGCTCGACGCCCTCACCCGCGAGCAGCTCAACATCGAGATGAACCGGATCTGGCGGGAGACGGGCACCACCGTCCTGCTGGTCACGCACTCCATCGCGGAGGCCGCCTACCTGGCCAACCGCGTCGTGGTAATGACCGACAGGCCCGGGTCGATCGCCGAGATCATCGACGTCGACCTGCCCGCGGAGCGCGACTACGCCGCCACGATGGCCCGCCCGGAGTTCGCCCGCGTCACCAACCGCGTCCGGGGACTTCTCGGCGCGGGCGCCGCGGCGGACTGACCGGCGCCGACCGACCGGGCGCGCCACCGACCGGCGCGCCCTGCTCGGCACGCCGGAGGGCGCGCCGCACTGGACACACGACAGGCTAGGAAGGAACGGGATGGCACGCAGGTCCATCGGGATCGTCATGAACGGCGTCACCGGCCGGATGGGGTACCGCCAGCATCTTCTGCGCTCGATCCTCGCGATCAGGGAGCAGGGCGGGGTCCGCACGGCCGAGGGCACCGTGCTGTGGCCGGAGCCGGTGCTGGTGGGACGCAGCGAGACCAAGCTGCGCGAACTGGCCGAACGGCACGGGCTGACGGCGTGGACGACCGACCTGGCCGAGGCGCTGGCGCGTCCGGACACCGACGTCTACTTCGACGCCCAGGTCACCTCCGCGCGGGTCGAGGCGATCCGCGCGGCGGTGGCCGCCGGCAAGCACGTCTACACCGAGAAGCCCATCTCGGAGGATCTCGACGAGGCGCTCGCCCTGGCGCGCCTGGCCGACGAGGCCGGCATCAAGCACGGCGTGGTGCAGGACAAGCTGTTCCTGCCGGGGTTGCTCAAGCTCAAGCGGCTGGTGGACGGCGGGTTCTTCGGCCGGATCCTGTCGGTGCGCGGCGAGTTCGGGTACTGGGTGTTCGAGGGCGACTGGCAGGAGGCCCAGCGGCCCAGCTGGAACTACCGCGCCGAGGACGGCGGCGGCATCATCCTGGACATGTTCTGCCACTGGCGGTACGTGCTGGACGGGGTGATCGCGCCGGTCCGGTCGGTGCAGGCGCTGGGCGCGACCCACATCGGCGAGCGGGTGGACGAGCACGGCAAGCCCTACGAGGCCACCGCCGACGACGCCGCCTACGGGATCTTCGAACTGGAGGGCGGGATCGTCGCCCAGATCAACTCCTCGTGGGCCACCCGGGTGTTCCGCGACGAGCTGGTCGAGTTCCAGGTCGACGGCACGGAGGGGTCGGCCGTCGCGGGGCTGCGGCGGTGCCGCGTCCAGCACCGGTCGATGACGCCGAAGCCGGTGTGGAACCCCGACCTGCCCGCCACCGAGGACTTCCGCTCGCAGTGGCAGGAGATCCCCGACAACACCGAGTTCGACAACGGCTTCAAGACCCAGTGGGAGATGTTCCTGCGCCACGTCGCCGACGACGGCCCCTTCCCCTGGGACTTCTACGCCGGAGCGCGCGGCGTCCAGCTCGCCGAGCTGGGCCTGCGGGCGTGGCGGGAGGGCCGCCGCCTCGACGTCCCGGAGCTGACCCGATGAGGATCGACCTGCCCGGGGCGCCCGGCCACGTGATGAGCGAGCCGCGCACCTACAAGCCGCCCGCGGGACCCGCCGCGTCGCGCGTCGCGTACGCGGCCGCGCACGTGGTGGCCGGGGACGGGGCGGCGGGCGACGCGGGCCTGGACTGGGACGCGACGCTGGCGTTCCGCCGGCACCTGTGGTCCTACGGGCTGGGCGTCGCCGAGGCGATGGACACCGCCCAGCGCGGCATGGGCCTGGACTGGGCGACGACCCGCGAGCTCATCGTGCGGAGCGGTGAGGAAGCGCTTTCAGCAGGGGGCCAGATCGTCTGCGGGGCGGGCACCGACCAGCTGCCCGCGGGGCCCGCGTCGCTGGAGCAGATCGCCGCCGCCTACGAGGAGCAGCTCGCCGTCATCGAGTCCGTCGGCGCGGTGCCGGTGCTGATGGCGAGCCGGCACCTGGCCGCCGCGGCGAGCGGCCCGGAGGACTACGCCGCCGTGTACGGGCGGCTGCTGGCCCAGGTCAGGCGGCCGGTCGTGCTGCACTGGCTGGGCCCGATGTTCGACCCGGCGCTGGAGGGCTACTGGGGCTCGGCCGACCTGGACGTGGCGTCCGGCGCGCTGCTCGCGCTGATCGGCGAGCACGCGTCCAGGATCGACGGGGTGAAGATCTCGCTGCTGGACGCGGCGCGGGAGATCGACCTGCGCCGCCGGCTGCCGGCCGGGGTCCGGCTCTACACCGGCGACGACTTCAACTATCCGGAGCTGATCCGGGGCGACTCCGAGGGGCACAGCGACGCGCTGCTCGGCGTCTTCGACCCCATCGCGCCCGCCGCCGCGGCCGCCCTGCACGCGCTGGACGGCGGCGACACCGCGTCCTACGAGGAGATCTTCGCCCCCACGGTGCCGCTGGCCCGGCACCTCTTCGAGACGCCCACCTACTACTACAAGACGGGAGTGGTGTTCCTGGCCTGGCTGACCGGCCACCAGCGGCATTTCCGGATGGTCGGCGGGCTGGAGACCGCGCGTTCGGTGACGCACATGGCCGGCCTCTTCCGGCTGGCCGACGCCGCCGGCCTCTTCCCCGACCCCGACCTCGCGGCGCACCGGATGCGCGCCTGGCTGACCGTCCAGGGAGCCGCGTGATGGGGGCGGGCGCGTGAAGAGGTTCAGCCTGAACCAGTGGACGACCAGGCACTGGCCCCTGGAGGAGCTGGCCGCCGGCTGCGCGTCCGCCGGGGTGACGGGTGTCGGGCTGTGGCGCGAGCCCGTCGCCGAGTACGGCCTGGCCCGCACCGGCGCGCTCATGCGCGACCACGGGCTGGCGGTCACGTCCCTGTGCCGGGGCGGCTTCTTCCAGGAGCCGGACGCGCTGGAGAACAACCGCCGCGCCGTCGAGGAGGCGGCCGAGCTGGGCGCGCCCTCCCTGTGCCTGGTCAGCGGCGGCCTTCCGGACGGGTCCCGCGACCTGGACGGGGCGCGCTCGCGCGTCGCCGACGTCCTGGCCGAGCTCGCGCCCTACGCGGGCGAGCACGGCGTCCAGCTCGCGATCGAGCCGCTGCACCCGATGTTCTGCTCGGACCGCTGCGTCGTCTCCACCCTCGGGCAGGCGCTCGACCTCGCGGCGCCCTTCCCGTCCTCCCAGGTGGGCGTCATGGTCGACACCTATCACCTGTGGTGGGACCCGGCGGTGTGGGACGGCATCGCCCGCGCGGGCGCCGAGGGCCGGATCTCGCTGTTCCAGGTCGCCGACTGGGTGACGCCGCTGCCCGAGGGCGTCCTCACCGGGCGCGGCATGCTCGGTGACGGGCGCATCGAGCTGCGCCGCTTCCGCGAGGCGGTGGACGCCACCGGCTACACCGGCCCGATCGAGGTGGAGATCTTCAACGACGCGCTGTGGGCCATGCCGGGCCCCGAGGCCCTCGCCCTGACGATGGCGCGTTACGAGGAACACGTCCTCAAGGAAGACGGGGCGTGACGTCCGCTCCGGCGCGCCCGCGCGCGTCCGGCCCCGGCGGGGGGCGGACGTGGCGGGCGGCGGCCGGGGCGTGGCTCGGGATCGGGACGGCGCCGGGCGCGCTCGTCCTCGGGGCGCAGGTCGGCGGGCGGCACGGCGGCGCGCTGCCCGTCCCGGTCCTGGTGGTCGGCGGGGCGGTCATGGCCGCGCTGCTCGCCGCGCAGGGACGTCTCGGCCTGCGGGAGCCGGCCGGCGAGAACGCCGGCATGGCCGACCTCGCGCCCCGCTACCTCCCCCCGGTCGCCGAGCGCGCCTTCACCGCCCTGCTCGCGGTCGCGATGGCCGGCTGGTTCGGGTTCAACGTCGGCCTCGGCGGGGCGGCCGCCGCGGCGCTCGGCGGAGTCCCGGACGCGGCCGGGGTCGCGGCGCTGACCGTCCCGACGGTCGCGGTGCTGGTGGCGGGCGGCGGGCGGTGGAACGCGGTCGCGGTCGCCACCACCCTCACCGCGGTCGCGCTGATCGGCATCGTCGCGGTGAGGCTCGCGCCGCCCGCGTCGCCGGTCTCGCTCTCCCGCGACGGGCCGCCGGGCGTCCTCGCCGCGGACCTCGCCGGGTACATCGGGTACGTGTCGGTGTTCGCCGTGCGGGCCCCCGACTTCACCGTCGGACTGCGCGGCCGCCGCGACCTCGCGGCCTGCGTCGCGCTGCTGGTCGTCCCCGCCCTGGCGGCCTCCGTCGTCGGGGCCGGGGTCGCGGCGGCCAGCGGCTCCACCGACGTGGTCGCGGTCCTCGCCGGGCCGGGCGGGCTGCCGGCCGCGAACCTGTTCGTCGCCGCGTCGGTCATCGCCCCGACCCTCGCCGCCGTCCACTCCGGCGCCCTCGCCGTCGACCGCTTCCTCCCCCGCCCCACCGTCCCGCGAGAGGATGCGGGTTCGGGGGACGGGAGGACGCTCGGCCGGTTCCGGCCGCGGGTGGAGGGGCGGCGGGTCGCGGCGGTGCTGGCGATCGCGGTGCCCGGGGCCGTGCTCGCGGCGCTGCGGGTCGACCGGATGCTGCTCGAATGGCTGACGGTGCTCGCGGCGGCGCTGCCGGCGCTCGTTCCGCCGATGGCGGCGGAGTTCGGGCGGAGGCGGCGCGGGCGCGCGGGACGGCCCGTGGCGACGTGGATCTGGGCGCCCGGTGCGGCGGTGGCCGTGGGGCTGACCCTGGCCGGGCACGCGGCCGCCGCCCCCGTCGGTCTCGTCGTCTCCACGGCCGCGACGCTGGTCCACGCGTGGTTCCCCCGGAGCGGTCGCGACGAGATGACCACATCCGGCTCGTCCGAAATTCGTCCTTGACGTCGGCCGAGCCCAGTCGTACCTTCTGGAAAGCGCTTCCAGAAAGCGCTTTCCTGCCACCGATCCCCACCCTAGGACGGCTGGAATGCGAAGTAAGCTCACCTGGTGTCTCCTCGCGATCGCGGCGCTGATGCTGCCGCTGCTCAGCGTGCCGCCCGCGGCGCTGGCCCGGGACGACGCCCCGATCCTCGACCCGATCCCCGAAGACCCCGCACCGTCCGGCCTCGGCCTCGTCCTCCAGGAGGTCGCGCAGCTGCCGAAGTCGACCCCGACGGGCACCCCCACCGACCCGCGGCTGCTGCGGTGGAACCGCATCAACTACGTCGGCGAGGTCCCCGACAACTCGGGGCGCCTGTACGTGCCGGACCTGAACGGCAACCTGTACATGCTCGACAAGAAGACCCGCACCCCCCACGTCTACCTGGACGTCGCCGCCACGTTCGCGCCCGACTTCTTCTCCCAGGCCGGACTCGGGCAGGGCTTCGGCTTCGTCGCGTTCCACCCTGACTTCCGGAAGAACGGGAAGTTCTACACCACGCACGTCGAGGCGGGCGAGGCGCTCAAGACCAAGACGCCCGACCTCACCGCGCAGCCGAAGACCGGCTACCACGGCGTCGTCGACGAGTGGACGGCCAAGGACCCGAAGGCCGGCACCTTCTCCGGGACGCACCGCGAGATCCTGCGCATCGGGTTCGCCGGGCGCATCCACAACCTCCAGCAGATCGACTTCAACCCGAACGCCCGTCCCGGCGACGCCGACTACGGCAAGCTCTACCTGTCGGTCGGCGACGGCGGCAACGGCAACGTCGGCGACAACGGCGGCGACCCGCAGAACCTCGGCGTGCCGCAGGGCAAGATCCTGCGGATCGACCCCGCCGGGAAGAACAGTGCCAACGGCAAGTACGGCGTTCCGGCCGACAACCCGTTCGCCGGGCAGGCGGGCAAGCTCGGCGAGATCTACGCCTACGGCATGCGCGACCCGCACCGGTTCAGCTGGGACACCGGCGGCACCCACCGGCTGTTCCTCGCGCACATCGGCGAGCACGAGATCGAGTCGATCCACGAGCTCTACCCCGGCGCGAACATCGGGTGGAGCGAGCGGGAGGGCGCGTTCACGTTCCGCAAGGACGACCGCTGCCACCTCTACCCGCTGCCGGCCGACGACGCCAAGTACGACTACGAGTACCCGCTCGCGGCCTACGACCACGACCCGCCCGCCGACTGGAACTGCTCCAGCGACGTCGGCCGCGCCATCTCCGGCGGCTACGTGTACCGCGGTGCGAAGCTGCCCGCACTGCGCGGCAAGTACCTGTTCACCGACATCGTGAGCGGCCGGCTCATGTACACCGAAGAGTCGGAGATGAAGCACGACTCGACCGGCACCAACCGCGCCCAGATCTACGACCTGGCGGCCTTCGACACCTCCGGCAAGCCCGTCACGATGCAGCAGCTGGCCGGCGACCAGCGCGTCGACCTGCGGTACGGCTCGGACGGCAAGGGCGAGCCGTACCTGCTCGCCAAGGCCAACGGCAAGATCTGGAAGGTCGTCGGGACGAAGCGGGTCGCGGCCGGCGCGGCCGGTCCGGTCCGCGTCGGGAACGCGATGGGCGCCGAGAACTGGACGCCCGTCACGCCGTCCAAGTGGCAGTTCCCTGGCGACCAGGTGGTCCTGGCCGAGGCCGGGGTGCAGCGCCCGGGTCCGCGCCGCCCGTTCGAGTACGCGGTGCTGAACAAGGGCCCCGCCCTCACCTCGGCGCGGATCGACGCGGAGGTGCGGCTGGACACTCCGGTGTCGGTCAGCAACCGGGACGTGATCGTCGTCTTCGGCTACCAGGACGACACGCACTTCTACTACGCCCACCTGTCCAGCGACAACACCATCTACCCGCACAACGGGATCTTCCTGGTGAACGGCGCCGACCGGCTGCGCATCGACCAGCAGTGGAACGCCACCCGGTCGCACGGCGCCCCGCCGGCCATCACCGACGAGGCGTGGCACCGCGTCCGGGTGGACCGCCGGGCGGACACCGGTGAGATCGCCGTGTACGTGGACGGGGCGTCCAAGCCCGTCTTCACGGCCCTCGACAAGACCCTCGGCTCCGGCCGGGTGGGCTTCGGCTCGTTCGACAACATCGGCCGGCTCCGCGACCTGACGGTCCGCGGAACCCCGGCGCAGTAACGGCCTCCTCCGGGCGGGCGCCGCGAGCCTGCGCCCGCCCGGAGGGCCCCAAGGAGTCGACATGATGATTCGCCGCGGCACCGCCGCACTCACCACCGCACTGCTGGGCGCGTCGCTGTGCGTCGCCGCAGCCCCGGCCGACGCCTCGACCGGCGGCGTCTTCCCGCCGCTCCGGCAGAACCTGATCTCCTACTACGACTTCGAGCACCCCGTCCCGGGCGACCCGTCCCGCGAGGCCGACAGCGGACGCTCCGGAACGACGATCAACCTCATCAACGGCGGCGCGGCCATGCGGGTGCGGGACGGCGAGCGCCGGCACGCCATCCAGCTCGGGCAGGTCAACCCGTCCGCGAAGGGCAACGACGACTGGAAGGCGGGGCTCTACTCCGCGTCCGGCGTCCCGTCCCTGCACGCGTTCAGCTCCGCCAAGGGCGCGACCCTCGCGGGCTGGTTCAAGATGACCGGGACGAACCCGAGCCCCAACACCGAGACGTCCAACCCGAGCGACGTCTACAACGCGGTCGGCCTGTCCGGCCTGCTCACCGGCGACTCCGACGGCCACGCCGTGCGCGCCCTGCTGGAGATCATCGAGGTCTCCGGCAAGCTCCACGTCGTCGCGCTGGGCCGCCGCGTGGACGGCTCGAAGTCGCAGACGTTCGCGGCGAGCGAGGACTGGCAGAGCATCCTCCCCCAGAACACCTGGGTGCACCTCGCCGCGACGTTCGACTACGACACCGGCGAGATGGCGCTCTACAAGGACGGGCGGCCGCTGGACGGCTTCTACACCACGGCCGGGGACCCGTGGGGCCTCGAAGGCGCCCCCGAGCCCGACGTCACGTCCGCCACGGACCCCCGCGGCATCAAGATCGGCGGCAGCTACCCGCAGAACACCGCGGAGAAGAACCCCTGCAACTGCCGCATGGACGGCCTGATGTTCCTCGACCGCCCCCTCACCCCGAAGGAAGCGGCCATCCAGTACAAGTTCGCCAACCGCTGACCTCCCACCCCCACCGCCGGCGTCCTACGGGCGCCGGCGGTGCCTTTTCATGTGCGGAGGCAGGCCGTGTAGAGGGCGGTGTCCGTGGCGGCCAGGAGGGTGCCGTCGGGGGCCAGGGACAGGTCGTTGGCGGGGGCCGGGAGCCTGACGCGGTGGGACGGGGCCGGGGAGGCGGCGTTCCAGGCGAGGAGGGTGTCGGGAGCGTCCTGGAGAGCGGCGGCCACCAGGAGGTGTCCGTCGACCAGGGCCGCGGCCACATGGTCGCAGGGGGCCGGAGTGGACAGGGTCGCGAGGCGGTCGCCGTCGAGGCCGTGCACGCCCAGGCCCTCAGGGGCCGGGTAGAGGAGCACGAGGCCGTCCGGGGACGGGGTGAGGGCCGTGGCGGGGGGCAGGGACGCGGACGGGGCGCGCGACGGGGCCGTGGCGATCTCCTCGCCGCGTTCGAGGTCGAGGAGCGTGACCGCGGAGTCGCCGGTCAGGCCGGTGATGGGACCCGTGGCGGGCGTCGCGTGCAGGAGCCGGCGGCCGATCGCGCTGCGATGGCCGAGCCAGAGGTGGAAGCTCGCGAGGCGGTCGCCCGTGAGCGCGTCCCACACGGCGACCTCGGCGTCGTTCGCGGGGCCGAAGACGGCCACGACGGCGCCGCGGCCGTGGTGGACGGTGAGGCCGACCAGGTCGGGCTGGGCGTCCAGGGTGAGTTCGCGGCCCGTGCCGAGGTCGTGGACGTGGAGGCGGTCGCGGTGCGTCCAGGCGACGGTCGGGGACCCGGCGGGGAGCCCGAACGCCCAGTCGGCCCGGTCGGCCGGGAAGTCGGGGATCGGCGGGCCGAGCGGCGCGCCGGCCGCCAGGTCCCACGCCTGGCCGATGTTCACTCCCTGCCCGACGCGGGAGGCGAACGCGAGCGACGGGCGCTCGGCGGTGGCGGCGACGCCGTCGAAGGACCCCCGCGCCAACGGGTCCGCCAGCACGCTTTCCGGCATGCGTCGGAGCGTAGGCCACGCGGCGGAGATCGTTCCAGACAGTCGCGAAATCGGGAGGGTCAAGCCCGAGTCAACCGGGCGGGAGTGGACGGCGGGCGCGCGTCAGCCGAGGGCGCGCAGGCGCGCGGCGACGTCCTCCGGCGGGACGTCGTTGATCCAGGCGGCCATGCCCGACTCCGAGCCCGCCAGGTATTTGATCTTGTCGGCGGCGCGCCGGATCGAGAACAGCTCCAGGTGCAGGCGGAGCAGCTCGCGGCCCTCGCCGACGGGCGCCTGGTGCCAGCCCGCGACGTAGGGCAGCGGGGCCTCGTAGAGGGCGTCGCAGCGGCGCAGCAGGTCGCGGTAGAGGACGGCCAGCTCGTCGCGCTCCCCCGCGTCGAGGGCGGCCATGTCGGGGACGTGGCGGTGCGGCGTCAGGTGCACCTCGACCGGCCAGCGGGCGGCGGCGGGGACGTAGGCCGTCCAGTGCTCGCCGGCCAGCACGACGCGGCCGCCGGCGCGCTCGGCCTTCAGGACGTCGCCGAACAGGTCGGGGTTCGCGGACGCGGACGCCAGCATCCGCTCGGTGCGGGGGGTGAGGAACGGGTAGGCGTAGATCTGGCCGTGCGGGTGGTGCAGGGTCACGCCGATCTCGACGCCGCGGTTCTCGAACGCGAAGACCTGCGCGACGCCGGGGATCGCCGACAGCTCGGCGGTGCGGTCGGCCCACGCGTCGACGACCGTCCGGACGCGGGAGACGGGCAGCTGCGCCATCGAGGCGGAGTGGTCGTCGGTGAAGCACACGACCTCGCAGCGCCCGGCGCCGCGGGACCGTTCCACCCCGTCGATCGAGCCCGCGCCGTCGACCGAGCCCGGCACCGGCGGGGTGCGGACGTCGAAGGACGGGAAGCGGTTCTCGAACACGGCGACGTCGTAGGACGGGTCGGGGATCTCCGAGGCCGGGCCGCCGGGGCACAGCGGGCACTGGTCGGCGGGCGGCAGGAACGTCCGCGTGTTGCGGTGCCTGGTGATCGTGACGTGGTCGCCGGTCAGCGGGTCGCGGCGGACCTCGCACACCGGCTCGACCGGCGGCAGGCCGCGCGGGTCCGCGACGGGGGCCCGGCCGGGGGCCTCGTCGTAGTAGACGATCTCGCGGCCGTCCGAGAGCCGCGCGCGTGTCCGGTTCATCTCGTCCGGCAGCCTACAGCGCCGGGGCGTCCGCCCGCGTCGTCTTCTCGTGCACCGTCAGCAGGTACTTGACCAGCGCCGTCAGCACCTCCTTGCCGGACGTGCGCTCCCGTACGTCGCACATCACGACCGGGGTCCCCTCGCTGAGGTCGAGCGCCTCCCGGATCTCGTCGGGCGTGTAGTCGTAGCCGTCGTCGAAGCGGTTCACCGCGATGACGAACGGCAGGCCCCGGTTCTCGAAGTAGTCGACGGCGGGGAAGCAGTCCGAGAGGCGGCGGGTGTCGGCGAGCACGACCGCGCCGAGCGCCCCGAAGGACAGCTCGTCCCACATGAACCAGAACCGGTCCTGGCCGGGCGTGCCGAACAGGTAGAGCACGAGGCCGTCGCGGATCGTGATGCGGCCGAAGTCCATCGCGACAGTGGTGGTGGTCTTCTGCTCGACGCCCTCGGTGTCGTCGACGCCGACGCCCCGGTCGGTGAGCAGCTCCTCGGTCTGCAGCGGGCGGATCTCGCTGACGGAGCCGACGAGCGTCGTCTTGCCGACGCCGAAGCCCCCGGCGACGAGGATCTTCACCGCGACCGGGGTCGCCGGGCCGACCCCCTCCGGGGACGGCCCCGCGCTCCCTCCGGCGGCCGCACCGGCGTTCTCAGAGGGCTTGAAGACCATGGAGCACTTCCCTCAGCAGACGTTCCTTGGAGAGCGCGCTCTCCTGTTGGGGACGGGTGGCGGTGATCAGTCTGTGGTGGAGCAGATCGCCGAGCAGCACCCGCACGACGACGAGCGGCAGCCCGACCCGCGCCGCGACCTCGGCCACCGGCAGCGGTTGCAGGCACATCTCCAGAATGTCGAGATGCTCGGGACCGATGCCGGGTGAGCCCGACCGCGGCCGCGCCGCGGTCGAGATTATCGTGATCATGTCGAAGGCCTCGCCGGTCGCGGGCCTGGCGCGCCCGCGGGTGAGCGCGTACGACCGCACGATCGGGCCGGCCTCGTCATCGAGCCATTCGCTGCCAGGACCGGTCATGGTCCGTCACGATTCCTCGGTGTCGAGGGACTCGGCGCGGCCGCGCCGGGTGCCCTGCTGGATGGACGACATCATCGACCGCAGCTGCTCGGGCGACCGGTCGGCGCGGGCGGAGGGCGCGGGAGCGGCCGGCGCGGAGTTCTCCTCCCGCAGCTGCGAAGCCATGTTCTCCTGCCTGACCCGCTTCGGCAGCGAGGGCCGGTCGGCGCCGGGCGACTTGCCCGGGGGCCGGCGCCGCACCTCGCGGGGCGAGCGCGGCACGCTCGGCGGGGGCGGCGACGGCGCGGGCTCGGCCTCGGGCGGCGGGTCGCCCCACGGCGACGGGGCCGCCCGGGGCGTCGGCGCCGGGCCCTGGATCGGCTCCTCGAACACCGGGAGGGGCCCGGTCAGCGCGTCCGCCTCCGCGAGCGGCTCCCCGGGCGCGGGCACGGGGGTGGCCGGGGGGATGAACGGGCGGGCGGGCTGGGCGAGCGGCTCCCGCGGCGGAGGGGGCGCCGGGGACGGGGCCGCGGACGGGGCGGCGTGCCGTCCGGACGGCAGGTGCAGCACGGAGCCGCCCTCGCCCAGGACCGGCTGGGGGCCGCTGCGGACGCTCGCGCCGCCGTTCACGACCGTGCCGACGGGGACGAGGGCGTCCTCGGCGCGGCGGGTGGTCAGAGCGGGTGCGCTGTGCACCGGTGCGCCCTCGTCGGGGACGACGAGCTCCTCGGGCAGCAGCACGATCGCGGTCATGCCGCCGTAGGGGGACGTCCGCAGGGTGACCTTGATGTTGTGCCGGCGGGCCAGCCGGCCGACGACGAACAGGCCGAGCTGCGCGCTGTCGGACAGGTCGAACTCGGCGGCGGTGGCGAGCCGCTCGTTGGCGGCGGCGAGGCTGGGCTCGTCCATGCTGAGGCCGCGGTCCTCGACCTCCAGCGTGAAGCCGTGCGAGACGGCCTGCCCGTGCACCTGGACGGTCGTGTGCGGCGGCGAGAACGTCGCGGCGTTCTCGATCAGCTCGGCGAGCAGGTGGATGACGTCGGCGACGGCCGGGCCGACGATGGCGGCGCGGGTCATCGGGGCGACGTTGACGCGGGTGTAGTCCTCGACCTCGGACGCGGCGGCGCGGGCGACGTCCACGATCGCGACGGGGCTGCGCCAGCCGCGGCCGGGCGCCTGCCCGGACAGGATGATCAGGCCCTCGGCGTGCCGGCGCATGCGGGTGGCGAGGTGGTCGACCCGGAACAGGTCCTCCAGGTCGTCGGGGGTCTCGATGCGCCGCTCCATCGAGTCCAGCAGCTTGAGCTGGCGGTGCAGCAGCGTCTGGCTGCGGCGGGCGAGGTTCACGAACACGTCGCTGACGTTGCGGCGCAGCGTCGCCTCCTCGACGGCGCTCTGGATCGCGGTGCGGCGGGCGGCGTTGAACGCCTCGCCGACCTGGTCGATCTCGCGGGTGCCGAACGCCAGCGGCGGCGCCTCGGCGGCCACGTCGACCTCCTCGCCGAGGCGCAGCCGGCGGATCACGCCGGGCAGCCGGACGTCGGCCAGGTCGATCGCCTCGCGGCGCAGCCCGCGCAGCTCGCGGATGATGGACCGGGCGACCCAGACCGCGAGGACGAGGGTGGCGACGACCGCGACCAGTCCGAGCGCGCCCGCGAGGACGACGCGGGTGATGATGCCCTCGGAGATCGGCTGGGCGCGCTTCTCGGCGCCCGCCGACACCGACAGTTCGAGCCCGCGGAGCCGGGTGAGGTTGGAGTCGGCGGTGGTCTTCCACAGCGCCCCGGCGGCGCCGGTGGCGTTGACCAGCCGGGGGGAGGCGACGAAGCGGTCCTCCAGCGCGCGAAGCCGGCCGTACTCGGGCATGCCGACGATGCGCTCGTAGTAGGACTGGTCGGGCGAGCGCAGCTCGGCCGCCGTGTAGGTGTAGAGGGTGCGCTGGGTGCCGACGAGCTTGACGTACTGGGCGTGCTCGCCGGGCGTGATCCTGCCGGCGGCGAGGGCGCCCGCCAGCAGCGCGTCCTCCTGCGCGAGGACCTCGCGGGCCCGGGTCAGCGACGCCTCGTTGCGGGCGTCCTTGGCGACCTCGGAGTTGTCCAGCGTCGCGAGGGAGCCCTGGAGCGCGCCGACGTCGCCGAGCAGGGCCGTGTAGTCGGCGAACGCGCGGGCCCGGTCCAGGCGGCCGGCGTCGATGGCGCGGCGCCGGTCCGCCAGGCCGTCCAGCTCGGTGAGGATCTTGCCCGCGATGCGCTGGGCGTCCTCCGGCGCGGCGCCGTCGACGGCCTCGGCCTCGGCGAGCTTGCGGAACAGGTCGGCCTGCCGGTCGGTGACCAGGCGGCCGGACTCCATGGCGGCGCGGTCGCCCTCCGCGCGGCCGCCGAGGTACACCATCGACAGCCGGCGTTCGGCCTGCAGGGCGCTGCCGAGCGCGCCCGACGGGTAGCCGTAGTGGTCCTGGACGGTCTTGACGTGGCGGAGGTTGAGCCCCTCGCCGAGCGCGATGCTCGCGGCGAACGCCCACAGGACGCCCAGGGAGACCACCGAGACGGTGACCATCAGGACGACCTTGAAGCGGATGGAGCGGAAACGCGCGGCCTTGGGAGCCCGCCGGTGTCCGGCGGACGAGTCCGTTGTGCGGCCTCGAATTGGCACTGCGGCAGAACCTTCACTCGATCGGACGACTGACATCGACTGGTCTGGACGGCTGGCATCGATTGCGTGCGGAGCGGCTCACGCGGAACGCAGGAGAGCCTAGGGCGGTCCGCCGCCATGTGTCGACAGTTTCCAGTTCATCACGTTTTGTGGCGGCGGACAGCCCAAAATACCCCTACGATGCCTCAGCGTGATGGCTCGTACCCCAGAAGCGACGACGACCGTGCGCTCACCCGCCCGCGTCCGCCGGACCCTGCTCGCCACGGGGGCGCTGGTCGCGGCGGTGCTGACCGGCGCCTGCAGCGGCGACTCCGGCGGGACCGCCGCGCCGCCAGACGTCCCGATGCTGCAGGAACTCGGCACCCCGGAAGGCCGGCTCGACCTCGTCGCCTGGGCCGGATACGCCGAGAACGGCTCGAACGACCCGAAGGTCGACTGGGTCAAGCCGTTCACGAAGGCGACCGGCTGCAAGGTGTACACGAAGGTCGCCGACACCTCCGACTCGATGGTCGCGCTCATGAAGACGGGGCGGTACGACGGCGTGTCGGCGTCCGGCGACGCGAGCCTGCGGCTCATCTACGGCGGGACGGTCGCACCCGTCAACACCGGCCTGATCAGCAGCTGGGACGACATCGCCAAGTACCTGAAGAACCAGCCGTACAACTCCGCCGCCGGGCGGATGTACGGCGTCCCGCACGGCTACGGCGCCAACATGCTGATGTATCGTACGGACAAGATCACGCAGCGTCCGACGTCGTGGAGCGTGGTGTGGGACAAGGAGTCCCCCGCCGCCGGGCACGTCGTCGCCTACGACTCCCCCATCTACATCGCGGACGCCGCGCTGTACCTGAAGACGCACCGCCCCGAACTGAAGATCAACGACGTCTACGAGCTGGACGAGAAGCAGTTCGACGCCGCGGTGAACCTGCTCAAGCAGCAGCGCCCGAACGTGAACCAGTACTGGGCGAACTACCTGGACGAACTCCAGTCGTTCAAGAGCGGCTACAACTACGCCGGCACCGCCTGGCAGGTGACCGCGAACCTGGCCATGGCCGAGAAGGCGCCGGTCGCCACGACGATCCCCGACGAGGGGGCGACCGGCTGGTCCGACACCTGGATGATCTCCTCGAAGGCCCAGCATCCGACCTGCATGTACAAGTGGATGAACTGGATCACCATGCCCAAGGTGCAGGCGGAGGTCGCGCAGTGGTTCGGCGAGGCGCCCGCCAACCCCAAGGCGTGCAGGTACACCGCCAAGGGCTTCTGCTCGACCTACCACGTCGGCGACCCGGAGTTCTACAAGCGACTGGCGTTCTGGAAGACCCCCGTGAAGGAATGCGGGGACGACCGCGGCAGCAAATGCGTGGACTACTCCCGCTGGGCGCAGGCCTGGACGCAGATCAAGGGCTGACCCGCGCCTGACCAGGGGACCCGTACTGACCGCCGGCCGCACGTCAGGGCCAGCGGTACTCCGCGCCTGCGGACGGGACGTGGTGGGGCAGGTAGCACTTGGTCGTGACGTGCTCGTCCTTGCAGTCGAGGCACAGGTAGGTGCGGTGGCCGCGCAGGCCGCGGCCCCGCCTGTCGCAGGGCGGGCAGACGCACGGCGACCAGCCGACGATGACCCGGCCCGGGTCGAGCCGGTGCCCGGCCGGGCACAGGAACGGGACGTGTTCGGGAGCCTGCACGACTCCACACCCTACTCGAACATCTGATCGATCCAGAAGGGCCCCGGTGGGGGTCAGCGGTCGCGGTGGGTCATCAGGCGGGCGAGCGCCCGCAGTTCGGCGTCGGCGGCCGGGGCGACTCCGGCGGCGTCGAGGTCGGCGAGGGCGTCGGTGAGGAGTTCGTCGGCGCGGGCGGCGGCCCAGGCGCGCCCGCCCGCCGCGTCGACGAGACCGGCGGCGAGGACCGCCTCCTCGTCGGTGAGCGGCTCCTCGCGCAGGTAGAGGGCGGCGAGGTCGCCGCCGGCGGCGCTGCCCGAGGTGAGGGCCGCGACGACGGGCAGCGACTTCTTCCGGCGGCGCAGGTCGGCGTGGACGGGCTTGCCGGTGACCGCCGGCTCGCCCCAGATGCCGAGCAGGTCGTCGACGAGCTGGAAGGCCAGGCCGAGGCGCTCGCCGAAGACGCGCAGCCGGGAGACCTGCCCGGCGGTGCCGCCGCCGTACACGGCGCCGAGCGCGCACGACGCGCCGAGCAGCGCGCCGGTCTTGCCGGCGGCCATGGCCAGGCACTCGTCGAGCGTGACGTCGGCGCGCTCCTCGAAGGCCAGGTCGGCGCGCTGGCCCTCGACCAGTTCCAGCACGGCCCGGGCGAGGATGCGCACGCCGCGGGCGACCACCGCGGAGGGCTCCTCGGCGAGGAGCTCGTAGGCGGCGGCGAGGAGGGCGTCCCCGGACAGGATGGCGGCGTTCGCGCCGAAGACCGCCCACGCGGTGGGGCGGTGCCGGCGGGTGAGGTCGCCGTCCATCACGTCGTCGTGCATGAGGGAGAAGTTGTGCGCGAGCTCGACCGCCACGGCGGCCGGCAGGGCGGCCTGGACCGTCCCGCCGACCGCCTCCGCGGCCAGCAGCGTCAGCGCGGGCCGGATCGCCTTGCCGCCCGCCCCGGCGGCAGGGCGGCCGCGCTCGTCGCGCCAGCCGAAGTGGAAGCCCGCGGTGGAGCGCGACGCCTCCGGCATGGCCTCGACCACGTGGCGCAGCGCGGGGTCGAGCAGGCGGCGGCTCCAGGTGAGCACCTCCGCCGCCGTCCGGGGGCGGAGCCGCGGCTCCGTCCGATGGTCGCAGCCGACCACGGCCGGGTCGTCACTCCAGGCGGGCATGGCGGGTCCCCTCTCGTCAGCGGGCGATCTCGACGTTCTCCAGGACGCCGAGGGCGTCGGGGACCAGCACGGCGGCCGAGTGGTAGGCGCTGACGAGGTAGGTCAGCAGCCCCTTGTCGTCGATACCGGTGAAACGGACCGTGAGGCCCGGCCGGACCTCGCCCTCCAGCCCGGTGCGGTGCAGGCCGACGACGCCCTGGTCGTCCTCGCCGGTGCGCAGCGCGAGGATCGAGCTGGTCCCGGTCGGGGAGATCGGGATCTTGTCGCAGGGGAGGATCGGGACGCCGCGCCAGGCGTGCGCGCGGCGGCCCTCGACCTCGACGGGCGCGGGGTACACGCCGCGCCGCGTGCACTCCCGGCCGATCGCCGCGATCGTCTTCGGGTGGGCGAGGAAGAACCGGGTCTTGCGGCGCCGCGCCAGCAGCTCGTCCATGTCGGCGGGGGTCGGCGGGCCCCCGAGGGTCTGGATGCGCTGGCGCAGGTCGGCATTGTGCAGCAGGCCGAAGTCGCGGTTGTTGACCAGTTCGTGCTCCTGGCGCTCCCTGATCTCCTCGATCGTCAGCCTGAGCTGCTGCTCGACCTGGTCCATCGGATCGCTGTAGAGGTCGGCGACCCGGGAGTGGACGCGCAGGACCGTCTGGGTGACGGCCAGCTCGTACTCGCGGGGCGAGGCCTCGTAGTCGACGAACGTGCTCGGCAGGACGGGTTCGCCGCCGTGCCCGGACGCCACCTCGATCGCCGCCTCGCCGTGCCTGGTCCGCGGCGGGGCGGGCGCGGCCCGGTACTCCTCCAGGTGCGCGCGCAGCGCCTCGGACCGCTCGGTCAGCTCCTCGACCGCCTGCCGCGGCAGCGACAGGACGATCACGGGGGTGAGCGCGCGGAACGTGTGCGCCCACTCCGCCGGCTCGCCGAGCAGGGCCTCGGCGCCGAAGAACCCGCCGCCGTCGCGGACGCCGACCCTGCCGGCGGCGTCGTAGGCGCCGGGGACGCTCTCCTCGACCTTGCCGTGGGCGATCAGGTGGACCGCGTCGAGGGGCCCGCCCGACTCCGCGATCACCTCGCCGGGCCGGTACTCGCGCTGCTCGAACCGCGCGGCGAGGGCGTCGAGGATCTCGGGGTCGGACAGGCCGCGCAGCGGCGGCAGCTCGGCGAGCTCGGGCGGGACGACCCGGATCGCCGCGCCGTCGTTGACGAACGTCACGAGCCCGTCGCCGAGCCGGTAGGTGAGCCGGCGGTTCACCCGGTAGGCGCCGCCGGCGGCCTCCACCCACGGCAGCCGCGACAGCAGCCACCGCGGGGTGATGCCCTGCGTCTGCGGAACGGTCTTGGTCGTCGAGGCGAGGTTGCGTGCGGCGCGGGTGGAGAGGGCCAGCCGTTCCTCCGTCACGCGCCGGCACCGCCGTGCGCGACCTCGACCGACTCCAGCATGCCGAGCGCGTCGGGCACCAGGACGGCCGCCGAGTAGTACGCGCTGACCAGGTAGTTGAGGAGCGCCTTGTCGTCGATGCCCATGTACCGGACCGACAGCCCCGGCTGGTACTCGTCCGGCAGGCCGACCTGGTGGAGCCCGACGACGCCCTGCGCCGCCTCGCCGGTCCGCATCAGCAGGATCGAGCTGGTCAGCGTCGGCGAGACCGGGATCTTGTTGCACGGGAAGATGGGCACGCCGCGCCAGCCGGGCACCTTGTGGCCGCCGACGTCGACGCTGTCGGGGTAGATGCCGCGGGCGCTGCACTCGCGGCCGAACGCGGCGATCGCCTTCGGGTGCGCGAGGAAGAACGCCGGGTCCTTCCAGACGAGGGTGAGCAGATCGTCCATGTCGTCGGGCGTGGGCGGGCCGGAGCGGGTGTGGATGCGCTGCGACAGGTCGGTGTTGTGCAGCAGGCCGAAGTCGCGGTTGTTGACGATCTCCTGCTCCTGGCGCTCGCGCAGCGCCTCGATGGTCAGCCTGAGCTGCTGCTCGATCTGGTCCATCGGCTGGTTGTAGAGGTCGGCGACGCGGGTGTGGACGCGCAGCACGGTCTGCGCGACGCTCAGCTCGTACTCGCGGGGGGACGCCTCGTAGTCGACGAACGTGCTCGGCAGGACGGGTTCGCCGGCGTGCCCGGACACCACCTCGATCGCCGCCTCGCCGTGCGCGTTGTGCGCGCGGCGCGGGCTCGCCCGGTACTCCTCCAGGTGGGCCTGGAGGGAGGAGGACTGGCCGAGCGTCTCCTGGAAGTCGGCCTGGCTCATGCTGAGGATCGTGCAGGTGGTCACCGCCTTGACGGTGTGCTCCCACGTCGGCGGCTCCTGTCCCTCCTCGGTCCCGAGGAGGGCCTGCTCGCCGAAGAAGTCGCCGTTGGCGAGCGTCCCGAGGACGGCGTCGGAGCCGTACTCGCCCGCGCCGATCCTGCTGAGCTTGCCGTGCGCGACGAGGACGACGCGGTCGACGGGGCGGCCCCGCTCGACGACGACGTCGCCGGGCGCGTACTCCTGCTGGGTGAAGCGCCCCGCGATGGCGTCCAGGGTCAGGTCGTCGTCGTAGCCGCGCAGCGGGGCCAGCTCGCCGAGCTCGCGCGGGATGACGCGGACGTCGGCGCCGGTCGTCACGAACGTGACCCGGCCGTCGCCCAGCGTGTAGGTGAGCCGCCGGTTGACGCGGTAGGTGCCGCCGGACGCCTGCACCCAGGGAAGCAGCTTCAGCAGCCACCGCGACGTGATGCCCTGCATCTGCGGGACGGTCTTGGTCGTGGTCGCCAGGTTCCGCGCGGCCGCGGTGCTCAGGCTGTGCTGGTGGTCCTGTTGCTGCTGTTCCTGAAGCTGCTGTTCCGTCACGTCCACACCACCGATTCGTCGTGGTCTTGCGGGGAAGTTGCGGCCTTTGGCCACCCGTGACGCTACAGACGGTAATGAGACGGTCGCAAGGAGCCATTGGCAGCACCTCTGATTTGCCCTCGCGCCACACAACTCGCACCCGGGCGCGATATCGGCTGCTCAGCCGGAGGGCGTGGGGCAGATCACTCAGCCGCGCCGCGCCCCGGAGCCCACCGGTTCCGGGGCGTTCTCCTCCCCGGCCCGGTCGATCGGCACCCCGGCCGTCTCCGGGATCTTGATGATCGGCAGCAGCGCGACCAGGGCGACGATCATCAGGTAGTAGGCCGGGACGAAGTTGGAGCCCGTGGCGTCGATCAGCGAGCCCACGAGCACGGCCGCCGTCCCGCCGAACAGGGACGTCGAGATGTTGTAGCCGATCGCGAAGGCCCCGTACCGCACCTTCGTCGGGAACATCGCCGGGAACGTCGCGCCGATCACCGCCAGCATCAGCACCAGCAGCCCGCCGATGACCGCGTAGCCGACCGCGACCCCGGCCGGGTCGTGGGTCTGCATGAGCGCGAACGCCGGCCAGGACAGCACGAGGAACCCGACCGCGGTGGCGATCAGCAGCGGCTTGCGGCCGATCCGGTCCGACAGCGCGCCGAGCGGCAGGATCACCGTCATCATCGCCGCCTCCACGCCGATCGTGGTGAGCTGCGACGTGGTGTCGTTCATGTCCAGGAAGTCGACCAGGTAGGAGGGCATGAACGTCAGCAGCGTGTAGACCGCGACGTTCAGCAGGATCACGATCCCGATGAGCCTCAGGATGGTGCGCCAGTGGTACTCCACGGTCTCCTTGAGCGGCGACCGCGCCTTCCGGCCCTCCGCCTCCATGTGCTGGAACGTCGGGGTGTCCTCGATCCGCGTCCGGACGTAGAGCCCGACGGCGCCGAGCGGCAGCGCGATCAGGAACGGGATGCGCCAGCCCCACCCCTGCATCGCGCTCTCGCTGAGGGACAGGTCGATGAGCAGCACGAGCCCGGCGCCCAGGATGTAGCCGCCGAGGGTGCCGAACTCCAGGAACGCCCCGTAGAACCCGCGCCGGTTCGTGGGCGCGTACTCGGCGATCATCGTGGCGGCGCCGCCGTACTCGCCGCCCGTCGAGAAGCCCTGGACGAGCCGGACGCCGAGCAGCAGCAGCGGCGCGGCGATCCCGATCGTGGCGTAGCCGGGCAGGACGCCGATCACGAACGTCGAGCCCGACATCAGGATGATGGTGGCGGCCAGGATCCGCTTGCGGCCGAGCCGGTCCCCCATCGGACCGAAGAACATGCCGCCGAACGGGCGGGCGAGGAACGCCGCCGCGACCAGCGCGAACGAGCGCAGCGTGGCGCTGCCGCCCGCGTCCTCGGGGAAGAACACCGTGCCGATGATCGAGGTCATCACGCCGGCGCTGAACACGCCGAAGTCGAACCACTCGATGCAGTTGCCCATCGCCGAGGCGATCACGGCCTTGCGGACGGCGCCCTCGCCGGGCCCGGCGCCCTCGGGCGGTCCCGCGCCCTCGCCGCCGCGTCCCGGATCCGCTCCCCGCCGCGCGTTCGTCGAGTCGTCCACGGCATGCCCCTGCCCGAAGATCAGCAAAAGTAACGGGGGGTTGGGGCTCCGATGACTCTGCGGCAGGAGGCCTGCTCAGGCCCCTGGATGAGCCCCGGTCAGGCCTTGCGGGACCGCCGGCGGGGCGTCCGCGCGGTGTCCTCGTCCTCGTCGGCGCCGCCGAGGACGTCGTCCGGCAGCGCGGGCAGGACGGTGGTGCGCAGCGGGTCGCCGTCCAGGGGACCGGCTGCGGGGGGCGGGGTCTCGTCCCGTCCGGGAAGCTCATCGGTGGACAGGGGGTCGCCGGTGACCTCAGGGGCTTCGGCGTTCTCGGGGTCTTCGGCGGCCTGCGGGTCGTCCGGCAGCTCGTTGGTGCTCAGCGGGTCGCCGTCCAGCAGCTCGTCGATGGACACGGTGGCCTGCGGGTCGTCCGGCGCGTCCAGCAGGTCGTCCTCGGGGATGGAGACGAGCGCCTGCGTCTCCTGCGCACCGCGCGTGATCACACCGCTGGCGAGGACGGTGTTGCGGTGCCGCAGCGCACCGTTCTCGCGGAGCAGGTTGTCGATGTCGGAGCGGGCGCGGGCGACGCGGCGGCTCATCCGCAGGTGCACGACGAGGCCCCCGGCGGCGGCGCCGAGGACGAACCCGGCGACGGGCAGGCCGACGGCCGACGGCGCGAGCGTGGCGACCAGCGCGACGACGACCAGCGCGACGACCACCGCGAGCGCGAGCAGGTGCTCTTCCACCCAGTCCAGGACGGTGTTGACGCGCTTGGGGATCCTCACTCGCCTTCTCCTCCACTCGGCTCGGAACGGGGACAACGACCGGGCCGAGGCGTGATGTTCCAGCGCCGCGGCTCCGCCGTTCCAGGGGACGCCGCCGGGCTCCGCGGCCGGGACGGCTCCGGGCTCGCGCCCCTGCGCGCCGCCCTGTCAGTCGACGGGCTCCCACGGATCGTGATCGGAGGGAGACCTTGCCGAAACCCTAACAGGACGTGACGGCCGCGTCCGACCCGGCGCCCCGCGTGCGCTCCGCCAGGATGCGAACACATGGCCGTGGCGAATATCGTCCTTGGATATGAGCGAACACTTTGACGTCGTGGTCCTGGGCGCGGGCCCGGGTGGATATGTCGCCGCGATCCGGGCGGCGCAGCTTGGGCTGAAGACGGCGATCATCGAGGAGAGGTACTGGGGCGGGGTGTGCCTCAACGTCGGCTGCATCCCCTCGAAGGCGCTGCTGCGCAACGCCGAGCTGGCGCACATCTTCACCCACGAGCAGAAGACGTTCGGGATCAACGTCGAGGGCAGCGTGTCCTTCGACTACGGCGTCGCCTACGAGCGCAGCCGCCAGGTGTCGGACAAGCTCGTCAAGGGCGTCCAGTTCCTGATGAAGAAGAACAAGATCACGTCCTACGACGGGCGGGGCACGTTCACCGACCCGAACACCCTCCAGGTGGCCAGGCAGGACGGGTCGAGCGAGACGGTCACGTTCGACAACTGCATCATCGCGGCCGGGGCGCACACCAAGCTGCTGCCGGGCACGTCGCTGTCGGAGCGCGTGGTCACCTACGAGGAGCAGATCCTCAGCTCCGAGCTGCCGGACAGCATCGTCATCGCGGGCGCCGGCGCGATCGGCGTCGAGTTCGCCTACGTGCTGCACAACTACGGGGTGAAGGTCACGATCGTCGAGTTCCTCGACCGGATGGTCCCGAACGAGGACGCCGACGTGTCGAAGGAGCTGGCCAAGCGCTACCGCAAGCTCGGCGTGGACGTCCTCACCTCGACCCGGGTCGACGCGATCGACGACTCCGGCGAGAAGGTCAAGGTCACCGTCACCGGCAAGGACGGCGCACAGCAGGTGCTGGAGGCCGACAAGGTGCTCCAGGCGATCGGGTTCCAGCCGAACGTCGAGGGCTACGGGCTGGAGAAGACCGGCGTCGCGCTGACCGACCGCGGCGCGATCGACGTGGACGGCCGCTGCCGCACGTCCGTCCCGCACATCTACGCCATCGGCGACGTCACCGCGAAGCTGATGCTCGCGCACGCCGCCGAGGCCATGGGCATCGTCGCGGCCGAGACCATCGGCGACGCCGAGACGATGGAGCTCGACTACGTGATGATCCCCCGCGCCACCTACTGCCAGCCGCAGGTCGCCTCGTTCGGCTGGACGGAGGCGCAGGCGAAGGAGCAGGGCTTCGAGGTCAAGACCGCGAAGTTCCCGTTCAGCGCCAACGGCAAGGCGCTCGGCCTCGGCGAGGGCGACGGCTTCGTCAAGGTGATCAGCGACGCGAAGTACGGGGAGATCCTCGGCGCGCACATGATCGGCCCCGAGGTGACCGAGCTGCTGCCCGAGCTGACCCTGGCGCAGCAGTGGGACCTCACCGTCAACGAGGTCGCGCGCAACGTGCACGCCCACCCCTCCCTGGGCGAGGCCATGAAGGAGGCCGTGCACGGCCTGGCCGGGCACATGATCAACCTCTGATCCGCGGGACGGCACGAGGCCGCCGCCACGGTCCGTCCGTGGCGGCGGCCTCGCCGTCTCCGCCGGTCAGGCCGCCGGCCAGCGCTGCAGCGCCCGGTAGGCGGGCTGCCACTGCGTCTCGAACGCGGTGCGGGCGGGCTCCGGCAGGACGGACAGCGTGGCCGCGGCCGTCGCGTCGTCCACTCCGTCCAGGAGCCACGGCAGCACGCGCGGCGCGTTCGGGCCGACGTGGCGGCCGTGGACCTGGCCGAAGTTCTGGAACTGCTCCGCCTTCAGGGTGGCGTCGATCAGCGGGATCGCCTCCTTCTCCTCGTGCGCGAGGTGCGCGGTGAGGGCGGTGGCGAGGGCGTCGACGATCTCACCGACGGGCTCGGCGCCGGTGTCGACGGCCTCGATGAGGGGGTCGACGGCGGCGTGCTCGGCCTCCATCGCGTCCAGCAGCGCCAGGTCGTCGGCGCGGCCGGCGAGGGTCTCCCGGACGACCGGCCAGAGCGCCTCGTCCTCGGCGGTGTGGTGGGCGTGCAGGGACAGTTTGAACAGCTCCCACCCCGCCGCCGCGGCCAGCAGGCGGCGGGGGTCGTCGGCCTCGCGCGCGGTCACCTCGGCGAGGTGCTCCAGCTCCCTCCTCAGCGCGTCGTGCATGACGTACATCAGGGTCCAGTCATATTCGCTCATCGCTCCTCCTTCTTCACCGCACTGACGGAGCGGCCGGAGGAAAGGTGACGGCGAGAGGCGACGGCCCGGGGCGGAGAGCGCGGATCGTCAGCGGAGCGGGTCGAACGGGTCCAGCTCGCCCGGACGGCGCCCGGTGGCGATCATCTCCGCGAGGAGGCTCCCGGTGGCCGGTCCGAGCGTGATGCCCCACATGCCGTGGCCGCCCGCGGCGAAGACCCGCGGCGACCGGGTGGCGCCGATCAGCGGGAGGCCGTCGCGGGTGCAGGGGCGCGACCCGACCCACTCGTCCTGCCGGGCGCCGAGGTCGGCGCCGCGCAGCAGCGGGCGCGCGGCCTCGACGATCGCCCGGATCCGGCGCGGGTCGAGCGGCGCCTCGGGACGGCGGAACTCCATCATCCCGGCGACGCGGAGCCGGTCGCCGAGCGGTGTGCAGGCGACCCGCTGCGCGGGGAAGTACACCGGCGCGTCGGGGACCCGCTCCATCGGCACGCTGAAGCTGTACCCGCGACCCGCCTGGACGAGCGCGCCGACGCCGAACCGCCGGGCGAGGTCGCCGAGCCACACGCCGCTCGCCAGCACCACCGCGTCGAACGTCTCGAAGTCGCTGCCGCCCGTGCGGACCGCCACGCCGCCCGGCTCGTCGCGGACGTCCGTCACGTCCGCACCCGCACGGATCTTGCCGCCGCGGTCGCGGACGGAGTCGGCGAGCGCGTGCACGAACACGCCCGGGTTGATGAACCGCTGGCCGCGCAGCAGGATCGCCGCGCCGATCTCGTCGGAGAGGGCGGGCTCCACCCCGCGCGCCTCGTCGCCGGTCAGGACCTCGAACTCCAGCTCCTGCCCGGCGGCGCGGATGTGCTCGATCTCCTCCAGCAGGACGCGCCGCTCCCCCTCCGTCCGGTACGCGGCGAGGAAC
Source organism: Actinomadura sp. NPDC048021 (assembly GCF_040653135.1). Taxonomy (NCBI): domain Bacteria; kingdom Bacillati; phylum Actinomycetota; class Actinomycetes; order Streptosporangiales; family Thermomonosporaceae; genus Actinomadura; species Actinomadura sp. NPDC048021. The sequence goes on along the minus strand of NZ_JBEZJQ010000017.1, from coordinate 134,473 downwards.
GACCCGGCCTCGCTCGTCTCCGCGCGGACGCCGCCGTCCAGCAGGGCGTCGAAGCTCGGCAGCGCCCGGCCGTTGATCGGCACCAGCGCCTCCATCGCGCGCCGCCACCGCGCGGCCGTGCTGTTGCGGGCGAAGCCCGCGAGGAACCGCAGCAGGCGCGGGTTCGCGCTCGGCGGGACGTAGACCGGCGAGGACGGGCTGAGCACCGCGCGCACGCCGTAGGAGAGGACGGCCGGTTCGGGCAGCGGGGTCGCCAGCCCGGGGGTCAGCCACCCGGCGTTGCCCCAGGACGCTCCGGCCGCGACGTCCCGCCGGTCGAAGACGGTGACGTCGTCGCCGTGCTCCTGCAGGAACCATGCCGTGGACAGACCGACCATCCCGGCCCCCACGACGGCGACTCGGCGCGCCATGGCCTCTCCTCTCCTCGTGAAACGTGTCACCTCGATGGTGAGGCGTCCGCGAGCCGATGCCCCTGTCGAGTTCGGCCAATCAGGAGGCCCACCATGGTGCGAAGCGCACAATGGAGGGAAGGAGGCAGATCGAATGATCAGCGTGAGCGGCCTGGTCGACGCGCTGGGCCCGGGGCTGCTGCGCCTGGTCGCCCCCGGCCGGGACGCGCAGGTGCACGACGTCGTCCTGGCCGAGCCCGGCGAGGCCGCCGGGCAGCCGGGAGAGATCGTCCTCGGCGCCGGCGTGACCGGCCCGGCCGGCGCCGTCGCGCTCCTGGAACGCGCCGACGCGGCGGGGGCGAGCGGCGTGGTGCTCAAGTCGCCCCTCGCCGGGGCCGCCGAGGTGGCCGCCGCCGCGCGCCGCCTGGCCCCGGCCCTCGTCGAACTCCAGCGGGACGCGTCCTGGACGCACGTCATCTGGCTGGTCCGCGGCGCCGTCGACCGCGCCCACGCCCCGCTCCCCGGGCCGTCCGGCCCGCAGGACGACCTGTTCGCCCTGGCCGACACGGCGGCGGAGATCGCCGACGCCCCGGTGACGCTGGAGGACGCGCGCTCCCGCGTCCTCGCCTACTCGGGCCGCCAGGACAGCACCGACCCGGCCCGCGTCTCCACGATCGTCGGCCGCCGCGTCCCACCGCAGGTCATCGCCCACCTGCGGGCCTCGGGAGTGTTCCGCAAGCTGGCCCGGTCGAGCGACCCGGTCCTCGTCCCCGCGGGCCCGGACGGAATGCTGCCCCGCCTCGTCATCCCGGTCCGCGCCGGCGGCGAATGGCTCGGCTCGATCTGGGTGGTGGCGCGCACGGCGGTTCCCCCCGACCGGGTCCGGCGCCTGGCCGACCTGGCCTCCGTCCTGGCCCTGCACCTGCTCCGCCTCCGAGCCGAGGCCGGCGTCGCGCGCCGCGTCACGGCGGACGAGGTGCGCGCCGCGCTCCAGGACGGCTCCCGGCCCGTCCCGGCTCCCCCGCCCTGGCGCGTGGTCGCGCTCGGCGACCAGGCCGGGACCGACGACGTCCGCCGCCGCCTCGACCTCTGGGACGCGATCACCCGCCGCTACGGCTGGCGCCGCCCCCTCCTCACCGACCTCGCCGGCACGATCTTCGCGGTCCTGAGCGAGCCCGGCCGCGACACCGCCGAATCCGGGACGACGCCCTGGCTGCGCCACGTCCTCACCCGCGTCCGCGCCCACGACCGCACCCTGTACGCGGCGGCGGGCGGCCTCGCCCGCTCCCCCGCCGACCTCCCCCGCTCCCGCGCCGAGGCGTCCGAACTCGCGGCCCTGGTCGGCTCCGGCGGCCTCGCCCCCGGGGCCGTCCTCCTGGAGGACGCCTGGGACGAGGTGGTCGTCGAACGCGCCCGCAAGGCGGTCGGCGCCGACCTGCTGGGCGGCCCCCTCCCCGCCCTCCGCGCCCACGACGAGAAGCACGGAACGTCCTACCTCCCGACCCTCGCCGCGTGGCTGGACCACTACGGCGACACCAAAGGCACGGCCCAGGCCCTGGCCGTCCACCCCAACACCCTCCGCCACCGCCTGCGCCGCATGACCGAGACAACCCCGCTCGACCTCACGAGGCCCCAGACCCGCCTGGCCCTCCGCCTCCAACTCGCCGCCCTGGGAGTTCGGCCATAGCCCGCGGCGCCCGCCGTTCCTCAGCCGACGGCGCGTTCCGCGTAGGGGCGCAAGGCCTTGCGCAGCTTGGCCGCGTCCGGCGGCTGCCCGATGGAGGCCCGGTCGTCGAGCTTGACGCTCCCTGGGCACGCCGCGTCGCCGGGCACCGTGAAGCGGCCCAGCGGCCTGGCGGTCTTCGCCTCGTAGATCTCGAAGACGTAGGAGGCCTTCAGGAGCGAGATCTTGGTCGTGCCCAGCGCCCCGGTGCGCTCCGACAGCTGCCAGTCCAGCCGCGCAACGGCTTCGGGGACGTACTCGCAGACCCGGGTCTCCCGTCCCGTGTCCTGGTAGCCACAGGCGACGAGCTGGACCTTGGGCTTCGCGCCGGCGTCGCTCCCCCCGTCGTCCGCCGTCCAGCGGGCGGGAAGCTCGTCGGCGTCCTCACCGGTGTTGGCGTTCACGTACAGCAGCCTCACGGCGTGCGGGCCGTTGCCCCGGTAAGGTTCGGCGACCTCTTTGAAATACGTGTCGCCCCGCGCCTTGCCGACCGGTTCCCGGGGGCAGAACAGGTTCACGGTGTCCGGGGAGGGCGGCTCCGGGGGAGGCGGATCGGCCAGCATGCCGACCACGCCGATACCACCGAAGATCACGACGATGCCGATGCCGAACGTCCACCATGCGATCCGATCCGACCTTCGCATGCCACGATTCTGAACGATCGCCCCGCACGCCTCCACCAGATCGCGCCCCGGCGCCTCCGGCACGCCGAGCGGCCAGAGCCGAACGAGCACTGACGATCGGCATGGAACCGCCGGCATCGGACTCGCCCGCCTGGGATAAGGCGATATTCCCCGACATGGGGGAGAAGAATTTCTCCGGCACAAAGGTCGACCACGGGACGCTCGACTTCACCGAGTCTCGCGGATCGCCATTCCTCCCTGTAGCGATTCCATGATCTTCGCTCGCGTTCACGCTTGCCCGCGTCAGGGGAGAGCTTGGAACGAACGGGGGGAAAATTCATGATCATAATCAGTTCATCGGAAACGACGCGACGCAGGGCCCTCGGCCGGTTCTGCGGCGCCGCCGCGCTTCTCGCGGGCCTGGTCGCGACCGGGGTGGCGGCGCCCGCCGGCGCCGCCACGGCGGCGGCCCCGGACCCGGCGAGTCCACGGGCGGCGACGTCCCAGACCAGAACCGAGAACGGCCGGCTTCCGGTCAAGGCGATCGAGAAGATTCTGCAGGCCGACGGCCACGTCAGCAAAAGCGGGGTTCTCGAAGTCGACATCGACCGCACGGACCTCCATGTCATCGGGGGCAATCCCCCGGTGAGATTCAAGGACGGCTTCCAGATCCAGCACGAGCTGTTCTTCCAGTCGCTCGGGCACGGAAAGGCGATCCTCAACGGCGACCTGGCGCTGCGGCCCCAGGAGATCCAGCCGGTCATCGACTCGTTCATCGCGCACGGGCTCACGTTCCAGGCGCAGCACCAGCACCTGTACGACCTGCGGCCGATGGTGTGGTTCCTGCACTTCCGCGCGATCGGCAACCCGCTCCGGCTCGCCGGCGCCGCACGCGCCGCCATCGCCAAGACGTCCACGCCGCTGCCGCAGCACTCGCCGCCGCATCCCACGACCCCGCTTCCCGTGCGGAAGCTGGAGAGGATCCTCGGCGGGGACGCGACGGTCGGGGAGAACGGGATCGTCACGGTGACCGTGCAGCGCACCGACAGGATCAGGCTCGGCGGCGTGGTCGTCGACCCGGACCTCGGGGTGTCGACCAGCATCCAGTTCCAGCCGCTCAGGAAGGGCCGGGCGGCCGTCGTTCCGGACTTCTCGATGACGGCGAAGGAGACGCAGCCGGTCATCACGGTCATGCGCCGCCATCGCTGGGAGGTGGGCTGCCTCTACAACCAGGAGACCGACGAGCACCCGCAGCTGTACTTCTCGCACATGTACCGCGTCGGTGACCCCGTCACCCTCGCCCGGCAGATCCGCGAGGGGCTCGACCGCACGGCCGCCAAGCGCGCCTGACCGGCGGGCCACGGCATCCACGCTGAGAGCGCGGCCGGCGGCGGAACCTCCGCCGGCCGCGAGGTCCCTGGCGAGCGCGGTATGCAGCACCGGGCCCGGTCAGTCGGTCTTCTGCGGGATGAGCTGAAGGCGGATGTCGCCGTCATACGCGACGACGAACGTTGAGATCCGGGCCGTGCGAGCGTCGGGTCTCCAGGTCAACGGGACGAGGAAGAGGCGCCCGCCCGAGGCCAGAAGAAGTCGCAGGTTCTGGTAGCGGTGGCGGTAGGTGACCGATCTGCCGAAATCGGCGTGCAGCGTTTCGGGCGGAGCGTCGCTCAGCGGCTCCTTGGTGTAGAGGACGACCTCGGGAAGCTCGGCGAAGTCGCGGGCGTCGTCGTAGGCGCGGGCGACACCGACCTCGCCGGCAAGGCTGTTGGCCGCCCAGAACAGGCCCATCGCGACCACCGCGAACGCCACGTACCGTCCGCCGCGCTCCACGTCGGTCAGAGCCGGACGTTCTCGCCAACCGCCGTCCCCCGCTTGGCGGAACAGCCAGAACGCGTAGACCAGCGAAGGTACGCCGGCCGTCAGGCAGAGCGGCGTCACGCCGGGTGTCTCGTTCGCGGCGACCTTCGCCGACAGGACTCCGACCAGCGCCCTGCCGGTGAGCGCGAGCCCGGCCAGCGCCACGGTCAGCGCGATCCGGCGGGCGGCGCGCACCCGGTCCGGGAGCACCACGCCGCGCACGACCGCATGTCCGCCGAGACTCGCGAGCACGATCAGGAGGAGGAGCACTGCCGCCGGGTACGCCACCTCCACGCCGTAGAGCAGGAGTGTCTGGTTCCCGAGGTCGGTGAGTTGCAGATCAACGCCGAAGTAGCGGAACCGCTGGAGCGTGGCGACATAGCCGTACCAGATCAGGACGGCCGCGACGAGCGACGTCGGCGGGCCGAAGGTGCCGAGTGCGGAGAGTCGCTGCGTCCAGTCCGGCGCCGGTCCGGGATCGGGCTCCGGAGGGAGAGGCCTGCGCGCCCTCGCCAGCCGTTCGGATCGGCTCCTAGCACTGGCCGAGATTGCCCTCGCCTCCGTTCGGCGCCTCGGGGAAGGGCGTCCACTTGGTGCAGGCGTTCAGCGTCAGCGTCGTCTGCCAGGTCGCGCGCACCGGACGGTCGCCGGTCGCCCCGAGACCACCGCACGGCCCGGAAGAATCCGTGCACAGCTTCGAGAGCCGCCACGTGACCAGCACCGTATAGCGGGCGGGTCGTGGAATCTCTGGCCGGTCGGTGTACACGGGGGTGATCGCGCACGGGTCCGTGGGCGCGACCACCGTGTCCGGCGCACAGGGCTTGCGCGCCTGGATGCCCACCCCCGCGGCGCCCGTGCAGCTCGGAGCCGTCTCGTAGGTGACGGTCCCGAACCGGGACCGCGCCAGAACATCGTCGGACATGCCGCTGTCGGCGATCTGCACGGGCTCGCCCGACTGCGCGGCCGTGAAGCCCTCGATCCGCACGGGGTAAGGGCTCCAGACCATCTGGCACAGCGCGTCCGGTGTCCGGTTCTGGAGGGACGCTCCACTGCCGGTGCTCACCCGCGGCGTCGTCCAGGCGCGCGGCGACGGACCCACCGACGGCGGCCCGGTCGTGCCGCCGGTCGGCTGATCGGTCGCCGCCCCGGTCGCCGCCCCCGTCGCTGAGGGGGCGAGCGTCACGGGGTCGGCCCTTGGTCCTTTGTGCGATGAGCCGCCGCACGCCGTCAGCGTGGCCAGGCCGAACACCAGTGACACCACGGCTAAGGGACGCGAACCCATTTCCCCATTGTCGGAGAGTTCCCCCTGCTGGAGGAGGCCTTCATGCAGGCCGGACGCGGCCACCGCGCGCCATGCGCGCGTGAACCGGAGCCGCCCAGCCGGCCGGGAGGACCTCGCCTTTCTCATGCCGGTCGATCCGGGTCCGGGCGGCGGCACAACGGTGTGGTGGGCGCAGGTCCTGGAGGGCCGGGGATCGGCGGCCCGAGACCGGCGCGAGGGGGCCGACGCACGCAACGAATAGCGCGAATGAGACGGAAACGCGCAACGAACCGCCAGGTCAGAGCAACATCGGCGCATTGGATTGCGCGTGTCTGGTTCCTAGGCTTTCGCTGAGTCGTTTCCCCTTCGGATGTCCCTGGAGACACCTATGACCGTCATGCCGGCGATGGAGCCGACCGCCGTCCGGACCGCGCTGCGGCGGCACTACCTGATGTGCCGTCCGGACCACTTCGCCGTCACGTACGCGATCAACCCGTGGATGGACCCGGCGGCCGGGGCCGAGGCGGCGAAGGCCGTGGCGCAGTGGGAGGAACTGCGGGCGGCGTACCTCGCCCTCGGGCACGAGGTGAGCCTCATCGACCCGATCGAGGGGCTGCCCGACATGGTGTTCGCGGCCAACGGGGCCCTGGTGGTCGGCGGACGGGTGTACGGGGCGAAGTTCACGCACCCGGAGCGGTACGCGGAGGGTCCCGCGTACGCGAAGTGGATGCTGGAGAACGGCTTCTCCGAGCTGCTTGAGCCGCAGCACACGAACGAGGGCGAGGGCGACTTCCTCACGCTCGACCACGTCATCCTGGCCGGGACGGGGTTCCGCACGGAGATCGCCGCGCACCAGGAGGCGCAGGAGTTCCTCCGCCGCCCGGTGGTGACGCTCCGGCTCGTCGACCCGCGCTTCTACCACCTGGACACGGCGCTGTTCCCCCTCGGCGGCGACAACGTCGCGTACTTCCCCGGCGCGTTCTCCCCCGGCAGCCGGGCGGTGCTCAGGCGGCTGTTCCCGGACGCGATCCTCGCGAGCGAGGCGGACGCGGCGGTCCTCGGGCTCAACGCCGTCTGCGACGGGCGCAACGTCGTCATCAACGCCGAGGCGGTCGGGCTGATCGAGACGCTGCGGGAGCACGGGTACGAGCCGCTGCCGGTCGACCTGTCGGAGCTGCGCAAGGCGGGCGGCGGGCCGAAGTGCTGCACGCTGGAGCTCCGCTCCTGATCGGTGGAGAGCTCCGCTCCTGATCGGTGGGGAACCGCGTTCCTAGTCGGCCGGGGCGAGGCGGCGGCGGGCCAGGGCGCGGGTGCGCAGGACGCCCGTCACGCCGATCGCCCAGATGCCGATCTGGACGGTCCAGGCCGCCCGGAACGCTCCGGGCGTGAACTCACCTCCGGGTGACAGGGCGTCCAGGACCACCCCGATCAGCAGGATCGTGACGAGGGAGGCGACGAAGCCGCCGACGTTGACGATGCCGGTCGCGGTGCCCTGCCGTCCCGGCGGGTTGAACGTCCGGGCGTAGTCGAAGCCGATCATCGAGCCGGGGCCGCCGGGCGCGACGCACAGCACGAGCAGGACCAGCAGCCAGGGCGGCGCGGGCGGCGGCACGGCGAGGACGGCCGCCCACGCCGCCGCGTTGAGCGCGACGATGCCGAGGACGAGCCAGGACCGGCGCAGCGGGTAGCGGGCGACGAGCCGTCCGATGAACGGTCCGGACACGACGTTGACCAGCACGAAAAGCGTCAGCAGCGTGGAGGCGGTCGCGGGGCGCAGGCCCTGCCCGGATACCAGGTACGGGTAGCCCCACATCAGCGCGAAGGTGTTGGACGAGAACTGCGTGACGAAGTGCGACCAGAGGCCGAGGCGCGTGCCGGGGTGGCGGAACGCCTCGGCCAGGTTGGCGCCCGTCTCGCGCAGGGACGGGACGTCCGCGCGCCCGGGGCCGTCGCGCAGCACGGCGACGGCGAGCACCGCCATGAGGGCGCCGAGCGCGGCGGCGGAGCCGAACGCGGTGCCCCAGCCGGGGCCGTGCAGGAGGGCGACCAGGGGGATCGCGCTGAGCACCTGGCCGAGCTGGCCGAGCTGCCCGGTGAGCTGGGTCACGACCGGGACGTAGCGCCCGGGGAACCAGGTCGCGACGATGCCGAGGACGCTGATGAACGTCATGGCGTCGCCGGCGCCGACCATCACGCGGGCGGCGACGGCCGTCCCGACGCCGGTGGAGACGGCCATGAGCGCCTGGCCGCCGGCCATGAGCAGCGCGCCGCCGGCGACCATCCAGCGCGGGCCGACGCGGTCGAGCAGGAGCCCGACGGGGATCTGCAGGCCCGCGTACACGAGCAGCTGCAGGACGGTGAAGGACGCGAGGATCCCGGCGGACGCGTCGAAGCGGTGCGCCGCGTCCAGGCCGACGACGCCGAAGGACGTCCGGTGCAGTACCGCCACGGCGTAGGCGAGGACGCCGACGCTCCACAGCACCCACGCCGTGCGGGCGGGCTTCTTCCGGGCAGGGGCTTTCTGGGGAGTTTGGGCGGTCTGCACGTTTACTAAATTTATGTCACCCTTGCCGTCTCATGACCGGCGGGGCTTCGCGCGCAGGTGCATCCGCTCCCCCTGCGGCCCGAAAAGGCTGAGCACCTCGACCGGCCCGCCGTCGCCGCCGAACCAGTGCGGCAGCCGGGTGTCGAACTCGGCCGCCTCCCCCGGCTCCAGCACCATCTCGCGGCCGGCGAGGAAGAGGCGCAGGCGTCCGTTCAGCACGTACAGCCAGTCGTAGCCCTCGTGGGTCCGCGGCTCGGGCGGCGGGATCCGCTCGGGCACGACCATCTTGAACGCCTGGACGCCGCCGGGCCGCCTGGTGAGGGGGAGCACGACCATGTCGTGCATCCGCAGCGGCCGCGGCCTGATCCGCGGGTCGCCGACGGCGGGGGCGCCGACCAGCTCGTCCAGCGGGACCTGGTGGGCCTGGGCGAGCGGGAGCAGCAGCTCCAGGCTCGGCCGCCGCTTGCCCGACTCCAGCCGCGACAGCGTGCTGACCGAGATGCCGGTGGCCTCCGCGAGCGCGGCCAGCGTGACGTTGCGCTCCTGCCGCAGCCTCCTCAGCCGCGGCCCGACCCCGGCCAGGACCTCCTCGGTCGTCTCCATGCCCTCATTGCAGGATTGGCAACGAAGTTTGTCAAATCCGGAAGGCGCCGCGCACCCTCGGGGCATGACCGAACGAGACGTACTGATCATCGGTGGGGGGCCGTCCGGGCTGAGCGGCGCCCTCACCCTCGCCCGCGCCCGCCGCTCCGTCACCGTCGTCGACGCGGGCGAGCCGCGCAACGCCGGGGTCGACCACATGCACGGGTTCCTCACCCGGGACGGGATGCCGCCCGCCCGCCTGCTGGAGACCGGCCGCACCGAGGTGCGCGGCTACGGCGCCGAGATCGTCGAGGGGACGGTCGCCCGCGCCGAGAAGGGCGCCGAGGAGGGCTTCGTCCTCACCCTCGGCGACGGCACCCGGTTGCGGGGCCGCCGCCTACTGGTCACCACCGGCGTGACCGACGTCCTGCCGGACGTCCCCGGCCTGCGGGAGCGGTGGGGCCGCGAGGCGCAGATGTGCCCCTACTGCCACGGCTGGGAGGTCCGCGACCAGAGGATCGCCGTGCTGGGGACGTCCCCGAACTCCGTCCACCAGGCGCTGCTGCTGCGCCAGTGGTCGCCCGACGTGACGTTCGTCCCCGTCGCTCCCGGCGACGCCGCGCCCCCGGCGGGCGAGGACGCGGCGCGGCTGGCCGCGCGCGGCGTCCCCGTCGCGCCGAGCGGGGTGCGGCGCGTCGTCGTCGAGGACGACCGGCTCACCGGCCTGGAACTGGCCGACGGCTCGGTGCTCGGCTGCGACGCCGTGTTCCTCGCGCCGACGTGGGTCCCCAAGGCCGGGCCGCTGACCGACCTCGGCTGCGAGACCGGCGAGGACGGCTTCGTGAAGACCGACCCGACCGGGCGGACCAGCGTGCCCGGCGTGTGGGCGGCCGGCAACGTCGTCGTCCCGGCCGGCCAGGTCGTCATGGCGGCGGCGGCCGGGGCGATGGCCGGCGCGATGATCAACGCCGACCTGGTCGAGGAGGAGGTCGCCCGGGGAGTCAGTGTCGCAAAGTCCCGGCCCACTTCGCTCGCCTAGGGGCTCGCTACGTGACCGTGCCTGGGCGAACGCGGCATCGCTTCGCGATCTGCCCGGCTCCGCTCGCCTCCGGCTTCGCTCCACCGGCCAGGTCACGCGTTCGCGCTCATGGCCGAGGCCACCTCGAAACCCGTCCTAGGCTCGGGGGTGTGGCGGACGAGGAGGAGTGGCGGCGGGCGCGGGCGGAGCTGAACGCGGGCCGCGGACGGCTGGGCGAGGTCGCGGACGGGCTGTACCCGGACGTGCCGCGCGTCGCGGGGACCCCGCTGCTCTGCCGCGACGACTGGATCCCCGAGGCGCCGATCCCGCTGGAGGAGATCAGGCTGGAGTGGGACGCCCGTCCCGTCCCGGCCGCGATCGCCGACCCGGCCGACGGGCTCCCGGAGGGGTACCGGACGTACGCGGAGGCCGTCGCCGCCCTCGCCCCTCCGAAGGTGTTCGAGGACCGTCCGAGCTACCGGCTGGTCGCGGCCGAGCCGCCGGTGCTCCGGCTCGGCCCCGCCCGCTACTTCGACGCCGTCAACGTGGGCGAGTCGGTCGCCCACGAACTCGCGGCCGGGGTGGACGGGCTGCCGCTGCGCGACCGCGTCGGCGACCCGTGCGACCTGTCACGCAGGGCCGCGCTGCCCGCCGTCACCACGGTCACCGTGACGACGTCCGGGCGGTACGTCCTGCACCGGCGCGACGCGGCGAAGGTGGCGCACGCCGGCGGGCTCTTCCAGGTGATGCCGGTCGGGGTGTTCCAGCCGCTCGGTGACGAGCCGCCTGATCTGTGGCAGTGCATGGTTCGCGAGTACGCCGAGGAGCTTCTCGGCGCCGACGAGGACTACGGCGACGGCTTCGTCCAGGAGGACTGGCCTTTTCACCAGGCGATGACCGCCGCGCGCGACGGGGGCCGCCTCCGGGCGCACTTCCTGGGGCTCGGAGTGGACCCGTTGACGCTCGCGCTCGACCTGCTGACGGTCGTCGCCGTCGACGACGCGCTGTTCGGCGAGCTCTTCGGCGGCCTCGTCGCGGTCAACGACGAGGGCGAGGTGTCGATGGCGCCGTTCGACGGGGCCGTTCCCCGGCCGATGCAGCCGGCGGGGGCCGCCGCGCTGGGTCTGGCGCGGCGGCACCGGGCGGCCCTCGGGCTGTAGCGGCCTCATTCGCGGCAGAGCGAGCGCAGCTCGTCGAGCGCGTCCACCAGGTGGTCGATGATCTCCGAGGGGTCGGGGATGAGCTCGCGGCAGGCGACGATGCCGACGTCCACCTTCCCGTCGTAGGAGAACACGGTGATGTTCAGGCCGCCGCTGACGTCGGTGATGACCGAGATCGGATAGTAGGCGAGCACCTTCGCGCCGCACAGGTACAGCGGGAACTGCGGGCCGGGCACGTTGGAGATGACCAGGTTCACCGCGCGCAGCGACACCGCCGGCGCGGCCCGCAGCGCGAGCCGCGTGACCGCCCCGGCGAAGGGCGCCGGGAGCAGCCCGCTCATCTCCCGCACCCAGCCGCCCGACGTCCCGGTGAACCGCCGCTTGGCCAGCTCCATGTCGCGCTGGACGGCGGAGTACCGGTCGGCGGGGTCGGGCAGGTGCGTGGCCAGCGGCGTGGTCATGATCGAGACCTGGTTGCCCGGCTCCGCGGCCGCGCTCGCGCCGCGCCGCAGCGACACCGGGACGGCCGCGACCAGCGGGCGCTCGGGCAGGTCGCCGCGCTTGTCGAGCCACTGCCGCAGCGCCGTCGCGCACAGCGCCATGACCACGTCGTTGACGCTGCCGCCGAGGGTCCGCCGGATCTCCTTGATGTCGGCGAGCGGCAGCTCCCCGCAGGCGACCGCCCTGCGCCGCCCGATCGGGCGGTTGAACGGCGTCGGCGGCGCGCTGATCCGCGGCGCCCTCGGCAGCTCCGGGCGGCCCAGCACGCCCTGCATCCACGACGACATGAGCCCGACGCCCGGGACGGACGCCAGGCCCGGGACCTCGTCCAGGTACGGGGCCGTGCGCACCGCCGACACCGCCGACCGCACCGGGTGCAGCGCCGTCCGCAGCAGCCCCGTGCCGAGCATGCTCGCGGTGCCGGGCGCGCGGGCCGGGACGGTCTCGTCGGCCGGGAGCTCGCGGGGCTCGGGCGTCAGGTCGAGCAGCGCGGCGAGCGTCTCGGCGGCCATCACGCCGTCGACGGCCGCGTGGTGCACCTTCACGTAGACGGCCGTCCGGCCGCCGGCGAGGCCCTGGATGAGGACCATCTCCCACAGCGGGCGGGACCGGTCGAGCGGCTGCTCGTGGAGCATCGCGACCAGGTTGGCGAGCTGGCGGTCGCTGCCGGGCTCCGGCAGCCCGAACTCGGAGATGTGCCGCTCGGGCTCGAAGTCGGGGTCGTCCTCCCAGTACGGGTTGTCCAGGCCGAGCGGCACCTGGACGAGCCGCTGCCGCAGCGGCCGGGCCGCGAGGTGCGCGCGGGCGCGGATCAGCTCGGCGACGTGCGGGACGGTGAGCCGGCCGCCGGGGCAGGTCCCGGGGTCGACGATGCCGAGCCCGGCGATGTGGGCATGGGTCGTCGCGTTCTCGGCATGGAGGAAGGTGGCGTCCACCGTGGTCAGCTGGGTCATGCTCTCTCGTCCGTCCGCTCGTCCTGGGCCGGCTTACTCTTTAGGAGTTATGCGCTGGAAGTCCGCAGGTCAATGAAGGCCGCCAGGAAGTAACAGCGACTTAACGGGACGTTTCACCCAGTTCATCGACCACTTTTCGCGGCGCTGGAGAACATTTGCCCGTGTCCCGACCTGATGTGGTCAGAAAACTTCACAACATCGATCAAGCGGGCAATCGTTCACCGGCGCCAAGATCATCCCAGTAGGCTCGTACCCCATGACGGCACGACCACTCTCGGAGATCGTCGAGGCGGGATGGGCGGCCGCGCTGGCCCCCGTCGCCGGGACGATCGCCGCCGCGGGCGACTGGCTGCGCGCCGAGGTCGCCGCCGGGCGCCGCTACCTGCCCGCCGGGAACCACATCCTCCGCGCCTTCACCCAGCCGTTCGACGACGTGCGCGTCCTCATCATGGGGCAGGACCCCTACCCGACGCCCGGCCACCCGGTCGGCCTCAGCTTCTCGGTCGCCCCGGACGTCCGGCCGCTGCCCGGCAGCCTCGTCAACATCTTCCGCGAGTACGGCGACGACCTCGGCCACCCGCAGCCGTCCAACGGCGACCTCACCCCCTGGACGCGGCAGGGCGTCTGCCTGCTCAACAGGTCGCTGACCGTCATGCCGGGCAAGCCGGGCTCGCACCGCAACAAGGGCTGGGAGGAGGTCACCGAGCAGGCCATCCGCGCCCTCGCCGCCCGGGACCGCCCCCTCGTCGCCATCCTGTGGGGCCGCGACGCCCGCAACCTCAAGCCGCTGCTCGGCCGCGTCCCCTGCGTCGAGTCGGCCCACCCGAGCCCCATGTCGGCCGACCGCGGCTTCTTCGGCTCCCGCCCCTTCTCCCGCGCCAACCAGTTGCTGGAACAGCAGGGCGCCGCCCCGGTCGACTGGAAGCTGCCGTAACCCCAGGGGGCGACCCCCTGGAACCCCCGTTACGAGCCGGGCGATCCTTACGCCACGGTGCGGGTTTCCGTGCCCGTGCGGTCTGGTGTCGTGTCGCTGCGGTCGCCCGGCTCGGCGGGTCGTGCGACCTCCAGGCGCCAGAGCGCCTTCCGGCCACCCGACCCGCGCCCGTGGCTGAGGCCTAGCTCATTCCTTGGGGAGCTTGCGGAGGAAGAGGGCGAACTCGCCGGCGCCCTCGGCCGCGTCCGGGGAGAGGGGGGTGAGGCGGCGCTCGCCGTGGCTCCAGTAGACGCCGGGGGCGCAGGGGTCGTCGGCGTTGGCGTGCATCTCCCGGACGACGTCGGCGAAGACGGGCAGGACCTCGCGGACGGCCGTGGAGGTGATCGGGTACAGCAGCAGCGTGCTGTGGCAGGGGACCCCGACGAGGGCGCCGTGCTCGTTCGGCCACGGGACGAACTGGTGGACCTCGCTGAGCAGCGCCGACACGTAGCGGCTGCCGGGCTTGCCGACGACGCGGACGTTGCGGCCCGGCAGGAGCGGCTGGTCGTGCACGGACACGTCGGCCAGCTCGCGGTCGTGGGTGTTCGTCATCACGTAGCCGAGCTTGTGCAGGCCGAGCAGGCCCGCGCGGGCCTTGGTGAGGGGGCCGCCGTAGCGGGGGTGCTCGATCATCACCATGGCGTCGAAGTGGTCGCCGGCGGGGACGACGACGAGGCCCTCGCGGTCGCGGGGGTCGAGCTTCGGCACGATGCGCAGGCGCAGCAGCTCCCGGACGTCGCCGAACAGCTCCATCTCACCGACGGCGAGGAACGCGCGGTCGCCGACCTCGCGGACCCACTCGTCCACCACCTTCGGCCACGCCGAGCGCGGCTCGCGGGCGCAGCGCTCCAGCACCGTCCAGCTGGAGGCGCGCGCCTCCGACCGGCCCACGGGCAGCACCACCTCGGAGGTGCCGTGATCGAACCAGGCGCTGGGCGCCAGGGCGGGCAGCACGTCGCGGATGAGCGCGTGCACGTCCGCCGCCGCGTCCAACGGTTCCATGGGGCTCATCCTCCCTCAGCATTCGGCGGATCAGTTGCACACCCACCTTCTCAGAGTTGGGCCCGGTTGTGCGATGCATCGCGATCCCCGCCTCGCACTCGCTGATCAGGAGTTGCTCAAGTACGGTGCCTACATGCGCGAACTCGTGTACCCACCGGTGATCAAGACGGCTCTCGGCGTGTTCAAGGCCCTGAACATCAGAATCCGTCTGGAGGGGACCGACCAGATCCCCAGTACCGGCGGTGCGGTGCTCGTCAGCAACCACGTCAGCTACCTGGACTTCATCTTCGCGGGCCTCGCCGCGCACCCGGCCGGCCGGCTGGTGCGGTTCATGGCGAAGAAGGAGATCTTCGACCACCGGATCGGCGGCCCGCTGATGCGCGGCATGCACCACATCCCGGTGGACCGCGACGCGGGCGCCTCCTCCTACGCGGCGGCGCTCAAGGCGCTGCGGGGCGGGGAGATCGTCGGGGTGTTCGCCGAGGCGACGATCAGCCGCTCGTTCACGGTGAAGGACATCAAGAGCGGCGCGGTGCGGATGGCGGTGGCGTCCAAGACCCCACTCGTCCCGGTCGCGATCTGGGGCCCGCAGCGGTTGTGGACCAAGGGCCGCAAGCGCCGGCTGTTCCAGCGCAACGTGCCGGTGACGATCATCGTCGGCGAGCCCATGCACCCCAAGCGCGGCGACGACTACGAGCAGGTCACCCGGGATCTGCACGCCCGGATGGCGGAGCTGCTGGAGAAGGCGCAGCGCGAGTACCCCGACGTCCCGCGCTCGGACGAGACGTGGTGGCAGCCCGCCTACCTCGGCGGCACGGCGCCGACGCCGGAGGAGGCCGAGAAGCTCGACCTGGAGGAGGCCGAGGCGCGCAAGGCCGCCCACGCGGAGCGCGAGGCCCGGGAGGGCGGCGGCTCCTGACCCGCCCCGGGCCCCGACGAGCGGGCCCGACCGCGGTGCGCGGCGCGTCCGGCTAAATCGGTGGACGCGGCGCGCCGCGGGGCGTGATCATCGGTGTCATGACCATGTCGCAGGAGAAGCCGCAGGAGGTCCTGCATCTGATCGAGCCCCGGGAAGGCGCCGAAGCGCCGGAGCCCGCGCTGCCCGTGGTCTTCAACCTGTCCGACAACAACTCCCCCGCCGACGTGATGGACGTGCTGTCGCTGCGCCCCTTCGCGTCCGGGGAGCAGCCCTGGTCGCGGTCGACGCGGCTGGAGAACGTCCGGACGGAGGCGCCGCTGCGCCCGGACGGCGCCAGGCTCGTGCGGGTCGCGCACGAGAAGGGCAAGGAGTCGGTGCTCGCCGAGGGCGACGGCTGGACGCTGCTGAGCAACCGGTGGAAGAGCGGCATCGCCTACGTCGCGGTGTCCGCGGTGACCGACGAGCTCGCCGAGACCGTGCTCGCGGCGTCGGTGAAGGACGCGACCGAGCCGCCGAAGGTGGACGAGACCAGCGTCGAGATGGGCTTCTGGCACATGGGGGCGCACGGCCCCGTCCGCAGCGAGCGCGCCATCACCGCCGACGCGTGGGAGGACATCCGGCGCAACTACACCGCGCCGGTCGCCGACGCGCTCGACGCGGTGATGAAGCTCACCCGCGAGGAGGTCTCCGGACGGCTGCTGCTCCTGCACGGGCCGCCCGGCACCGGCAAGACCACCGCGCTGCGCGCCCTCGCCCGCTCCTGGAACGACTGGTGCCAGTCCGACTGCGTCCTCGACCCCGAGGCGCTGTTCGGCACGCCCAGCTACCTGATGGAGGTCGCGGTCGGCGACGACGAGGACGAGAACCGCCGCTGGCGGCTGCTCATCCTGGAGGACTGCGACGAGCTGATCCGCGGCGAGGCCAAGCAGTCGACGGGCCAGGGCCTGTCGCGGCTGCTGAACCTCACCGACGGGATGCTCGGCCAGGGCCGGGACGTGCTGGTGGCCATCACCACCAACGAGGACCTCGCCATGCTGCACCCGGCGGTGGTCCGTCCCGGCCGCTGCCTCGCCCAGATCGAGGTGGGCCGGCTCACCCGCGCGGAGTCGCTCGCCTGGCTGGACGGCACGGACGTGCCCGGCGCGGAGATCGGCGCCGACGGCGCGACGCTCGCCGAGCTGGCCGCGCTGCGCAAGGGCGAGAAGCGTCCCGAGGGTCAGGACGCCCCCGCCACCGCGACCGGCTTCTACCTCTAGGGCGTCTCCTTTCTAGGCGGCCTTCCGCAGGGCCTGCTCGATGTCGGCCCAGAGGTCGTCCGGGTGTTCGAGGCCGACGGCGAGGCGCACCGTTCCCTCGCCGATGCCGGCGGCGGCGAGGGCCGCGGCGTCCAGCTGCCGGTGGGACGTGCTGGCCGGGTGCATGACCAGGGTCGCGATGTCGCCGAGCGACGGGCCGAGCGAGACCAGCTCGACGGCCTCGGAGAAGGTCCGGCCCGCGTCCCGGCCGCCGGCCAGCTCGAACGCGAGGACGCCGCCGGCGCCGTCCGGCAGCAGCCGCCGGGCGATCTCGTGCTGCGGGTGGTCCTCAAGCCCCGGGTAGTGGACGCGGGCGACCGACGGGTGACCGGCCAGGCGCCGGGCGATGTCGAGGGCGGACTCGCTCTGCCGGGCCACGCGCAGCGGCATCGTGGCGAGGCCCCGGACGGTCAGCCAGGCGGCGAACGGGTCGGGGGTGGAGCCCAGCTCGACGGCGTGCTCCCAGACCCGCCGGTGGACGGCCGGGTCGGCGAAGACGGCGGCGCCGCCGATGGTGTCGCCGTGGCCGCCGAGGTACTTCGTCGTGGAGTGGACGACGATGTCGGCCCCGTGCTCGATGGGCCTGCACAGGAGCGGGACGAAGGTGTTGTCGACGACGGTCAGCACGCCCGTCCCGCGGACGGCCTCGGTGAGCGCGGGCAGGTCCGTCACGTGGGTGGTGGGGTTGGCGACGGTCTCCAGGTAGAGGATCCTCGTCGTGTCGCGGAGCGCGTCCCGCACCTCGGCCGGGTCGTCGCCGGAGACGAACGTGACCTCCACGCCCCACCGCGCGGCGAGGTCCTGGAGCAGCGCGTGGGTTCCGCCGTAGAGGGCGGCCTGCGCGACGACGTGGTCACCGCTGCGGAGCAGGCCCGTCAGCACCGCGTTGACCGCGCCCATGCCCGACCCGGTGGCGAGCGTGCCCGCCCCGCCTTCGAGTTCGGTGAGCGACTGCTCCAGGGCGCGGACGGTCGGGTTGGCCATCCGGGCGTAGAAGAACGCCTGGTCGGGGCCCTGGAACGCGGCGGCCAGCGCGTCGGAGGCGTCGAAGGAGAACAGGTGGCCCTGGTAGATGGGGACGCCGAGCGGGCGGCTGCCCTCGGGCACGATCACGGGCGGGTGCACGGCTCGGGTCTGCGGGTGATGTGCGGTCATGCTCCCAGCGTGCGGCGGGATCGGCGCGGCGGAAACGGCCAATCGCGACCAGTGGCCCGGTGCGCCCCCTTGCTCATGCTCGTGCTCGCACCGCGCCGGACCACCGGCCCGGCCGAAGGCGCCGCGTCCCCGGCCGGCCGGTACCGTCTCGCCGCCGGCCCGCCCACCCCGCAGGGGCGAACCGGCGGTCGAGGCCGTCCGGCCGGGGAATGAAGCGGCGTCCTCGACCGGAGACTCGATCATCGCCCGCGCGGGGGCCCGCCCGCCATCCGGGAGATCACTGGCATTCGGCGGGGTTTGTACGTACCGCCTCCCCCGCGCACTACGGGGTCGCCCGGGCGAACAGCCTCCGGTACACGCTCCGCAGACCGTGGAGATCACTGACGGGCTCGGCGAACGGGAGCCGCACGTCGAGCGAGGACGGCGCGTCCGGCGGCGGCGCCGGGCAGCGCAGCCACATGCCGTACCGGTCGAGCCCGAGCGGCCGGACGGGTCCGGGCGGGACCGATTCCGGCAGCAGCCGCGGCAGTTCGGCGCGGTGGGCGGAGTCCAGGTGCGTCAGGATGCCCGCCTCGACGGCGACGAACGGGTCGGGCGCGGCGCCGGCGTACTCCTCCGGCTCCAGGATGGCGCTCCCCCAGGCGTCGTCGACCTCCACCTGGGCGACGTCGAGGGCGAGGACCGTCCATTCGCGGCCGTCCCGCCCGGCGCCGAGGTCGAGCAGTTCGGGACGCGGGTGCGCGTGGGAGAGGCGCAGCGCGGCGGCGCGCAGCTCTCCGTCCGGCACCTCGCCCAGCCAGCCGTGCAGCCAGGCCCGGCCGCGGACGCGGTCCGGCAGCGGCACCGGCGCGACGTCGCTGATCCGCAGCGTGGCGGGCACGTCGTCCTCGCCGGCCAGGGCCGCGGCGATGGGCGCGTCCGCCCGGACGAGCAGCAGCGGCCGGCCGTCCCGGTCGGTGGTGTGCGCCGGGACGGGGGCGTGGGGCACGCCCGGCGCGACGAGCACGCCGTCCGCGACGCCGTAGGCGAGGGTCCGCGCGCGCTCCGCCGCCGTGGGGCCCTGGATGGTGTGCGTGGCCTGCGTGGTCTCCGCTCGCGGCACCGTGCCTCCTTGACGTCTCAGGTTAGGCTTACCTAACTTAGGATTACCTAACCATCAAGGAGCGTGATGAACAACCCCCGTCCCAAGGTGCGGCTCTCCCGGGCCCTCGGCATCCCGCTGACGCCGAAGAGCGTGAAGTACTTCGAGGCGCGCCCCTACCCGCCCGGCGTGCACGGCCGCGCCCGCAAGCAGGAGAGCGACTACAAGGTCCGGCTGCGCGAGAAGCAGCGGCTCCGCGCGCAGTACAACATCCGGGAGGCGCAGCTCCGCAACGCCTTCGACAAGGCCGCCCGGACGGGCGGCAAGACCGGCGAGGCCCTGCTCGTCGACCTCGAACGCCGGCTGGACGCACTCGTCCTGCGCGCCGGCTTCGCCCGGACGATCTACCAGGCCCGCCAGTTCGTCGTGCACCGCCACGTGCTGGTGAACGGCCGCCGCGTGGACCGCCCGTCCTACCAGCTGCGGCCCGGCGACGTCATCACGGTGGCCGAGCGGAGCCGCGCGATGGTCCCGTTCCAGGTCGCGGCGGCCGGCGGTCACGCCGCCGAGGTCCCGCCCTACCTGGAGGTCCGGCACGACGCCCTCGCCGCCCGGCTCGCCCGGCTGCCGGAGCGCGCCGAGATCCCGATCCTCTGCGACGAGCAGCTCGTCGTCGAGCACTACTCCCGCTAGCGGACGCTCGGCGCCGTGCTAGCGCAGGTCGCCGAGTTCCTCGCGGGCGGTGGTGCGCAGGACGCGCAGCGCGTCCACGAGGACGCGGCGCTGCTCCTCGGTCAGAGGGCCCGCGAAGTGCGCGCGGAGCGTCTCGGCATGCACCCGCAGGGCCTCGTCCAGCTTCGCCCGCCCGGCCGGGGTCAGCGCCACGTTCTGGCGGCGCCGGTCGTCCGGGGCCGGCTCCCGGCGGACGAGCCCGGCCTCCTCCATCCGGTCGACGATGCGGGTCATGCCGCCGCTGGTCAGGATCAGCTCGCCGGCCAGCCCGCCCATCGACACCGCGCAGTCGCCGCCCTCGCCGGACAGCCTCAGCAGCACCTCGAAGACCGCGTGCCGGATGCCGCAGCGGCGCTCCAGCTCCCGGCCGGCGATCCGCTCCAGCACCGACGCCGCGCCCAGCAGCGCGCCGAACTCGTGCACCAGCGCGTCCGGGACGGCCGTGCCCTGCCCGTCCTGCTCCGTCACGATCGCCATGATGCCCCCGTCTCCGTCCGGCCGCCCGCCGGCCGCGCGACACCGTCGCAGGCATAACGCGCGAGCGCCCCGCACGGCTTCCGTGCCGGGGCGCTCGCTCGGGCCTCGCGGGCTCAGTTCTTCGGCTTGCCGCTCTTCTCCGCCGCGGGCGACTTCGACGCGCCCCCGCCCGGAACGGCCGGCAGCTGGTTCTGCTGGTTCTGGTTCTGGTCGTTGACGCCCGACGCGTACTGCTTGGTGACCTTCCACTTCCCGTCGATCTTGGCCAGGGCGAGGCGGAGCAGCGTCGCCGGGGCCGCGGTCGCGCCGTCCTTGGTCCGGACGTCGATGTCGACCATGACGACGGCCGTGGCGAACCTGCCGTCCACGCTGCCCACGAAGACCTGGTTCGTCTTGGACGTCAGCGACAGCTCGGGGTTGCTCTTGAACGTCTCGCCGAGGCTGGGCAGCGTGGTGTTCTTGAAGCTCTCCAGCAGGTCGCCGCCCATGAGCTTCTGGGCCTTGTCCATCTGCGTCTGGTAGTTCTGCGCGTTGTAGTTGAGCGCGACGTCGCCGTAGGCGGACGCCACCTCGCTCACCGCGTCCCGCTCGTCCTGCTTCGACGACAGGGAGCTCGCGCTCGTCCACTGCCAGATCGCCAGGCTCGCCAGCAGCGCGACAAGGACGACCACCACGACCGCCTGCACCATGCCGAGACCGAAGACGCCCGGCCGGTCCGAAGAGGACGCCGAGGCGCTCGGACGTGCCGGGGCCTTCTTCGGCGTCTCCTCCTCCTCGACCTCGTCCTCCGGCGGTTCGAGGCGGGTCGGGCGCGGCCTGGGCCTGGCGGCGGGCTTGGCGGGGGCCTTGGCCGCGGGCTTCGCCGCCGGCCTGGCCGGACGGGCCGGAGCCTCGTCCGGGGCCTCCTCGTCCTCGGCGTCGAGCGCCTCCAGAACCTCGTCGAGGTCCTCGTCGTCGATGACCTCGATGACCCGCACCCGGCGCTTGCGCCTGGCGGCGGGCCGGGCGGGCCGCTCGGCGGCCTCCGGCTCCGCGGCCTCGGCCGTCTCGGGCGCCGCCTCCTCGGCCGGGACCGCCTCGACCTCGTCGGACCCGCCCTTGGTGGTCTTGGCTGTCACTTCGGATACTCCTCGGGTTGGGGTCAGTCCTTGCCCCGACGCAGTCGGGAAAGGCGGGACACCACGGGCACCGAGCCCATCATGACCCTGATCAGCACCAGAAGGGCGATGATCGGGGGAACGTACACCAGCCAGATCGGCGGTCCGCCGGGAGAGTCGCTCTCGTTCGCGGCCTTCCTGGCCTGCACGTTCCGCTGGAGGGCGGGATCGTGGGTGGGGATCGTCTCGCCCGGGTTCTTCGCCTTGTAGGGCTTCTGCTTGGTCACCGCGGGGGTGCGGCCGCCGGGGCAGGTCGGAATCCGGTTCACCGCCGGCTGCGCGCGCGGGTACTTGTACTCCAGCGTGGCGAGCCTCTTCAGCGTGACCTGGAAGACGACGTTCAGGACCGGCTGGCCCTGGTCCCTCCCGATCACGTTGTCCAGGACGACCTTGAGCTGCGGCGCCACCGCGAGCGTCTTGCGCAGGTCGTCGAGGTAGTCGGGGTCGTAGCTCCCGATGCCGAGGTTGCCGAGCATGTCCACGGCGCAGCCGAAGTCGGGGCCGGTCTGGTCGAGCAGGTCGTTGACGGTGGCGAGCAGGCCGGGGCCGCGGTCGCGCAGCTCGGCGATCTGCCCGCGCACCTGGCTGAGCGCGGCCATGAGCGCGGCCAGGTCGTCGATCCCGGCGCCGAGCGAACCGCGGTTCTGGTTCAGCACGTGGGTGATGCGGCCGAGGTCGTTGGTCAGCCCGTCCAGCAGCTCGGTGTTCTGCGCGAACGTCTGGGTGAGGTCGTCGCTCCCGTTGACGATCTGGCGGAGCGAGCCCTCGCGCCCGGCCCATCCGGCGGCCAGCTCCTGGGTGAGCACCTTGGCGTCGTCGGGGTCGATCGCCTTCAGGGTGTCGATGACGGCGCCGAACAGGTCGCCGTACTTCGGCGGGACCTTCGTCTGCGACACCGGGATGACGGTGCCGGGCTTCATCGGCGGGGCGCCGGACCTGCCCGGCCCCGGCGTCAGCTCGACCACCGGCTCGCCCACCGCGGACTTGCGCGCCGCGGCGGCGGTGACCCCCTGCGGGATCTTGACGCCGCGCTCCATGTCCAGCCGGACGACGACCTTGTCCTTCTCCAGCCGCACCGAGTCGATCTTGCCGACCCGCAGGCCGAGGTAGTCGACCTCGAAGTTCGGGTGCAGGCCCGGAGACGACTCGAACTCCACGGTGATGTGGTACGGCCGGTCGATGAAGTCGAAGCGGACGACGTTGTTGAACGCCCACACGACCATCACCGCGGCGAGCACGCCGAACGCCGCCAGGTTGATCGTCAGCCGTCTGTTCATCCGCGCGGCTCCAGGATCTTGTCGAGGTCCGGAAGGGCGCCCTGGAGCTGCTTGGGGATCTCCGGCGTCCCGGCCTTCTTCTTCTTGGGGCTCTGGCCGAGGCCCGGGAAGATCGGCGTCCCGTCCGGCCAGACGATCCGCAGCAGCGGGTACAGCAGCAGCTGGCCGTCGTAGGTGGCCCGGGGAAGCTTGTCGGTGAACTGGACCAGGCCGTCCACCAGCGCCGTGAGCCGCCTGCGGTTGCTGCCGAGCTGCTGCAGGACGGGGTCGAGGTCGCGCAGCAGCGAGCGGAACCGCTGGATCCGCCCCTCCAGCACCTTGTCGTTCAGCTCGTGGGCCGTCTTGGTGAGCTTGTCGACCATCTCGATGATCTTGTACTTGTCCTTGTTCAGCAGCCGCGTGGTGCGTTCGAGCTGCGCGGGCGTCTCGTTCAGGGCGTCGCTGCCCCGGGCGAGGGACCGGCCGAGCCGGGCGAACCGGTCGACCGACTCGCCGAGCTCGCGGCGCTGCTCGGCGAACATCCCCAGCAGCGCGTTCACCTGCGCGATCGTCTTGTTGAGCTTCTGCCCGTTGCCGTCCAGGGCGGTGGCGCCCGCGTTCACGACCGTCGCGACGTCGTTCCCGGCCAGGGCCTGGACCAGCGGCCCGGCCTGCCCGACGACCTGCTCGAACGCCGGCTGGACGCTGGTGTCGGTGATCGCCGCGCCGGTGGCGAGGAACGGGCCGCGGTCCATGCTCGCGCCGGGCGGCATCTGCAGGTCCACGTAGTTCTCGCCGAGCAGCGAGGTCACCTTGATCTCGGCCCGGGTGCCTCGCGGGATCCTGACGTCGTCCTCGATGGCCAGCGTCGCCTTCGCCCGGTAGCCGGCGAGCTCGACCTTCGTGACGGTGCCGATCGTGAGGTCGGACATCTTCACGCTGTGCCCGGCGACGAGGCCCTGCGCGTCGTCGAACGTGGCGGTCAGCGTCAGGCCGCCCTTCGGCGCGCCCGCCGTCTTGTAGGAGCAGCCGGAGACGGCGAGGGCCGCGACCGCGACGAGCACCAGCAGCAGCCGGCCGGTGAGGAGGGACCTGCCCATCAGTTGCCTCCGTTCTGCCAGGGACAGTTGGAGTTGGGTGCGGGCAGCGGGCAGTCGACGTCGTCGGAGTTCATCAGGCCCTTGAGCCAGGTCCGCAGGAACGCGTCCGTGGCGAACCGGATCTGCAGCGACTTGTTCTTCGGGTTGTAGCCGCCGATGAGCGCGTCGCTGATGCCGGGCAGCACGCGGATGAGCTGCGCCAGCTCCCTGGCGTTGCCCTTGAGGATCAGGGCCGTCCGGGTGAGGACCGCCAGGTCGTAAGGCAGGTTCCCCTTGTACTTGCGCAGCAGCTTGTCGCCGTTCTTCGCCAGCTCCAGGATGCCGCTGATCAGCTGCTGGAGCTCGCCGCGCTCGGAGCTCAGCACCTGGCTCGCGGTGCCGAAGTCGCGGATCATCGTGCCGAGGATCTGCTCGCGCCCGCGCACCACCCCGGCCAGCCGGCTGAGGTTCTGCGCGACCTCGATGAGCTCCTTGTCCTGCCCGGCGACGTTCTCGACGAGGCGGGCGCTCTGCTCCAGGGTCGCGTTGAACTCCCTGCCGTTGCCCCTCACCGTGTCGGCGGCCGTGCCGAGGGCGGTCTGCATCTTGGTCGGGTCGAGCGCGTTGGCCAGGTTGGTGAACGAGCTGAGCGCGTCGTCCACCTCGACGGGCACGTGCGTGCGCTCGATCGGGATGACGTCCGCGGTCTCCTTGGCCTCCCCCGGCTTCCACGCCGGGTGCAGGACGAGGTTGCGCTCGCCGATCAGGTTCAGCGGGACGATCGAGGCCTGCACGCCCTTCGGCAGCGGGACGTCCCGGCGCAGATGGAACGTGACCTTCACCCGGTCGCCCTGGTTCTCGACCTTGTCGACGAGCCCCACGTCGGCGCCCATCACCTTGACCTTCGACTCCTTGTAGAAGGAGCGGGCCTTCGGGACGTAGACGACCATCGTGCGCTCGCCGCCCGCGGACGGGGCGAGCGAGCAGCCGCCGAGCGAGGCGGTCAGGGCGAGGCCGAGCGCGACGGCCACGCCCCGCAGCCGGCCGCGCCCGGGGACGGAGCCGGGGCCTTCGGGGGGCCGTCCCCCCGTGCCGTCGCCGCTCATCAGTTGCCTCCCTGCGGTCGCCGCGTGGAGATCGGACCGGCCGGCTGCAGCGGGCCGAGCCCGGTGAGCAGGCCCTCGATGTACCGGCCGTTGCCCTTGAGGTTGGCGACCTGCTGGAACGTCGGGCCGAGCAGCGAGAAGTCGGTGTTCAGCGCGTCCATGTTGGGCGCGAGCCGGGTCGTCAGCAGGTGCAGGTTGTCCAGCAGGGTGTCGAGCTCCTTCTGGTTCCTGGAGATCACGTTGGACAGCGTCCGGACGGTCCGGCTGCCCTGCCCGATCGCCGCGGCCAGCTCGTTGCGGCGCCGGACGAGCGACTGGAGCAGCACCTGGCTGGCGTCGATGATCTGACGCAGCTCCTGGTCCTTGCTCGCCAGCGTCCCGGTGATCGTCTTGCTGTTCTCGATCAGCCGCTGGATCTCCGGATAGGAGTCGTTCAGCGTCCGGGACAGCTCCTGGATGTTGGCCAGGATGCGGCCCAGCTTCACCGCCCCCGGCGACTTGATCTTGTTGATCTCGGTGAGCAGCTTGTCGACGCTGCGCTGATCGAGTCTGCCGACGATGTTCTGCGCGCCCTCCAGGGCCTCCGGCACGGTGAACGGGACGCTGGTGCGCGACAGGGGGATCCGCCGCCGCGACTCCGGCACGTCCGCCAGGTAGGGCTTGGAGACCGGGCCGGACAGCCGCAGGTACCGGCCGCCGAGCAGCGTCGTCGTCTGGATGTCGGCGCGGGTCTTCGGGCCGAGGTCGATGCCGGCGTTCACGTGCCAGGAGACGATGACCCTGCCGTGGGCGAAGTCGGGCTCCACGGAGGTGATCCGGCCGGACTTCACCCCGGCGACCCGCACGTCCTGGCCCTTCTTCAGCCCGGCGGTGTCGCTGAACTCGCCGCTCATCGTGTAGCCGCGGTCGAGCAGGTGCAGCTGGCCGAGGGCGAACGCGAACACGCAGCCCGCGCCGAGCGCGGTCAGGGTGACGATCGCGACGATCTTGTGGTTGACGTCCCGGAGCGACTTCAGCGCCATCAGCCGCCACCCCCCATCAGCATCTTCCTGAGCTTGGTGAGGTCGTCCTTGCTGGGCTGCCCCGCGCCGGGCGATCTCGGCAGCTCCATCGGGAACGGGCAGGGGCCCTGCACGACGTTCAGGCAGAGCGCGTTGGTGCGCAGGTAGTGGCCGCCGTTCGCCGACGCGAACAGCTGCCGGAGGGTCAGCGGGAGCTGCTGCACCATCTTCTCCAGCTGGTCGACGTTCAGCCGGAACGTCTCGCTGAACCTGCCGAGGTTGGCGATGATGCGGGCGAGCTGCGCGTCGTTGCCGCCGAGCACCTGGTTGAGGTTGGTGGTGACGCCCGCGACCTCCACGACCGCGCTCTCCAGCAGCCTGCGGTTGTTCGCGAAGACCCGGGTCAGCGACTCCAGGTTGTCGGCGCTGGCGGCGATCTGCCGGTCCCGGGTGGCGATGGCGTCGCTCACCGTCTCGTAGTCGTCGATCATCCCCTTGATCGTCTTCTTCCGGGCCGCGAACGTCTGCAGCAGGAGGTCCAGGTTGTCGGTCAGCAGCGAGATGTTCTGCTCGTTGCCGTCCAGCGCCTGGGAGAAGGCGAACAGGATCTTGTTGAGCTGGTTCGGGTCCAGGTTGCGGGTGAGCGGGCCGAGGCTGTTGACGATGGCGCCGAGGTCCACCACCGACCTGGTGTGCGGGACGCGGTCGCCGTCGCCCAGCCTGCCCCGCTCCTTCCCGGGCTCCAGGTAGACGACCCGCTGCCCCATCACGTTCCGCCAGCGGATCGCGGCGGTGGAGTCGGAGGGCAGCCGGACCTCCTTGTCGACGGCCATCTTCACCACGGCCTTGCCGCGCACCACCTTGATGCTCTCGACCTGGCCGACGGGCGTGCCGGCCACCTTCACGGCGTCGCCCTCCAGCAGGCCGGTGACGTCGTCGAACGTGGCGGACAGGCGGTAGCGGGACGTGAAGCTCGTGCCGAGGATCTGCTGGCCGATGTAGAACGTGAGCAGCCCGGTCAGCGCCACGAACACCGTGAACTTCAGGATCGTGGTGTACTCCGGCCCGCGCGCGGTCTTGCCGCGCAGCCGCGGGCTCACGGCCGCGTCCCCGTCGCCGTGCGGCGCTGCCCGCCCTGGTTGCCGCCCGCGCCGGGGAGCGGCACGTCGAACGCGGTCGTCTTGGGCTTGACCGGGCAGACGTCGATGAGGATCTGGCAGATGTCCAGCGGGAGGTCGTCGCGCGCCTGGGCGATCAGGGTGCCCTCCGGGCCGGGGATGCGGATGATCTGCGCCAGCAGGCCGAAGAACCCGGTCAGGCTGTCGAGCAGGACCGGGACGTTGCGGCGCTGCCCGTTGAACACGCGCACGACCTCGCCGCCCGAGTCGATGATCTTGCCGATGTTGCGGCCGTGCTGCTCCAGGTTCGTGCCGACCGTCTGGCCGAGCCGCGCCGACTCGTCCAGCAGCTGGGTGACCTTGTCGGGCCGCTCGTTGACGACCTGGGAGAGCCGGTTGAAGTCCCCGGCGAACCGGGTCAGGGTGTCGCCGCGCGACTCGAACGTCCCGGACAGGCCGTTGATGTCGCTCAGCAGCGACTGGATGGCGGCCCGGTCCTTGTAGGTCGCGTCGACGACGATCGCGCCGTTGTCGATCGTGCGGCGCAGCGCCGGACCCTGTCCGGCGAGCCCGGCGCCGAACGTCTGCAGGATCGTCGCCACGTCGTCGGGGTTGATCGCCCGGGTGAGCCGGTAGGTGGGCCAGGCCGTGTCCGACAGCTCCTGCGGGTCGTTGGTCTTCGCGATGCGCCCGCCGTCCCTGAGGTAGGGGCCGGTGAGCTCGTGCGCGCCGAGGTCGAGGGCGAGGTCCTTCGGGCCGAACACCGAGACCGGCTCGACCGTCGCGACCGCCGTGTCGGCCACCTTGACGCCCTTGTCGACCCGGAGCCGGACGGTGACCCTGCCGTTGCGGTCGAGCTTGACGGCCTCGACGGCCCCGACGGCGATCCCGCGGACCTTCACGTCGGACTTGCCGGGGTCGAGCCCCTGCCCGGCGCGGCCGAACGTCGCGTCGTAGTAGGTGGAGCCCGCGTGGGACGGCGTGGAGCCGACCGCGACGAACGCCGCGGCCGCCGCGATGACGCCCGCCCCGACCAGCCCGAAGACCGTCCGGGAGCGGCTCGACATTGATTCGTCGCTCATCCGGTCAGCCTCACCGTGCTGCCGTGGCCCCAGAAGATGTACGACAGGACCAGGTTCATCAGGATCATCAGGATGGTCGACTCCCGGATGGCGCGGCCGGCGGCGACGCCGACGCCGACCGGGCCGCCCGCCGCGTAGTAGCCGCGGTAGCAGTGGATGAACATGATGATGAAGGCGAACACCGCGACCTTGATGACGCTGTAGAACACGTCGATCGGCGGAAGGTAGAGGTGGAAGTAGTAGTCGTAGATGCCGGGCGACAGGCCGAAGTACTGGATCGTGATGAACCTCGTGGCGAAGAACGCCATGAACAGCGAGACCAGGTACAGCGGCACCAGCGCGATGACGCCCGCGGCGACCCTGGTGCACACCAGGTAGGCCAGCGAGTTGATGCCCATGACCTCCAGCGCGTCGATCTCCTCCGAGATCCGCATCGCGCCGATCTCGGCGGTGAACCCGGTGCCGACCTGGGCGACCAGCGCGACGCCCGCGATGATCGGGGTGACCTCGCGGACGTTGGAGTAGCTCGCGACCAGGCCGGTGAACGCCTCGGCGCCGATGCGCTCCAGCCCGGGGTAGCCCTGGAGGCCGACCATGGCGCCGGTGGCGAGCGACATCGTCGCGATCACGAAGATCATGCCGCCGCCGATGACGAGCGCGCCCACGCCGACGGTGATGTCGCTGACCTGCTTGGCGAGGGTCTTGCCGTACTTGCGCCGGATGATGATGTCGAACAGCAGGTGGTACAGGACCCGGCCGAGGAACACCGGCAGGTCGGCCGACGCGGCGAGGCCCGCGGTGCGGCCCCTGACGGCGCGGCCCAGCTTGCGGACGGGGGATATGGCGACCATCAGAACCTCGGGGGGAAGAGGACCTGGTAGATCATGGTGAGGATGTAGTTCGTCGCGAACACCACGATCGAGGTGACGACCACGGCCCGGTTCACCGCGCGGCCGACGCCGACGGGGCCGTAGTCGCAGTTCATGCCCATGTAGCAGGCGACCGCGGCGGCGATGAATCCGAACACCCACGCCTTGAACAGCGTGATCATCAGGTCCGAGAACTGCAGCAGGGTGGTGGCGCCGTCGAAGAACGCGCCGGGGCTGACGCCCTGCTGGATGACGTTGAAGTAGTACCCGCCGATGACGCCCGCGAGGATCACCACCGAGCAGAGCAGTCCGGACACCGTGCTCGCCGCCCACAGCCTGGGGGTGACCAGGCGGTGGATCGGGTTGATGCCCATGACCTCCATCGCCGCGAGTTCGTCGCGGATGTTGCGGGCCCCCATGTCGGAGGTGATGGCCGATCCGCCCACGCCGGAGACCAGCAGGGCCGCGGCCAGCGGCGCCACCTGCTGGATCATCGCCGCGGTGAGCAGCGCGCCGGTGCCCGACTGCGCGCCGAGCTGCCGGGCGATGTCGCCCACCTGGAGCGAGATGGTCGCGCCGAGCGGCACGGCGATGAGCATGACCGGCACGCTCGTGACGCGTGCGAGGAACCAGCACTGTTCGACGAATTCGCCCCACCACTGGCGCAGGTCCCAGGTGCGGCGCAGCCCCTCCAGGAGGGTCACGCACAGCAGTCCGGTCTCGTCGAGTGCTCTCCCGACGCGTCTGCGTGCCAGGTCCGGGGCCTTGGTCAGGCTCAGGGCCATCAGCCGGTGCCCTCCCCCGGGGCGGGGTTGAGAAGGGTCACTCCAGCCTCCTTCGTGCTCGGACGTCGGCGCCCATCCGAAACACCGGATCCTGCCGGTACCGCGGGGGCGCCCTCGTCATGCTCGTTCGCGCGCCACAGCGGTCTCGGCCGAGACCGGTACCACAGGCGACTCCGCGCACCCTCCAGAGCACACGGGCTCCGCCTGTGATTTGAGGCACTCTATTGGAAGAAGGTCTAAGAAGCGAGTACTTACATCTGGTTTTGTCCGAAGCTACGATCAGCCGGTGCAGACCGAGGCGCGACGAGGCGTAGAAGACGAGATGGACGACGGCGTGGACCCGCTGGTCATGGGCGTGCGCGACCGCTGGGAAGGCCAGGGGCTGCTCGGCGATCCGTGGCCGTTCCTGGCGATCTGTTCGGTCGGGCGGCTCAACCAGCTGCTCAAGAAGGCCCTGGACGTGGAGCTGAAGCGGCTGGACCTCACCCGGACCGGCTACTTCCTGCTGACCACGCTCGCGCTCACCGTCCACGGGCGGGCCCGGCTGAGCGCGCTCGGCCGGATCCTGATGATGCACCCGACGACGGTGAAGCTCACCGTCGACCAGCTGGAGGCGGCCGGGCTCGTCGGCCGGACCCCGCATCCCCGCGACCGGCGCGCCACGCTCGTCGAGATCACCGCGGCGGGACGGGAGCGGGCCAACGAGGTGAGCATGGCGCTGGAGGCGCCCGGAGGCGCGCTCGCGGCGTTCGACGGGATGCACCGCGAGCTGTTCGAGGCGCTGCAGCCCGCGCGCCTGGCCGCCGGCGACGTGGAACTGCTGAACCCCGCCGGGGAGCGCGGCCGTGGACGTCGGGCCGGGTGAACCGGGTATCGTCCGGCCTGCGTACTTGCTCTTCGAGAGCACCACACCCGGGCGATAAGGCAGTCTTCTCCTATGCCACAGAGTCACGGCACACGCAGACGTCCCGCCGAGGAAACCGGAGGCGCTCAGGGGGGCGCGGGGAGTCGTCGCGGCTCCAGGAGGGCCGGTACGAGGCGCGCCACGCGCGTTCCGGAGCCGCGCACGTCCGCTGACGCCCGCGGCACGGGAGGACCCCACGGACCGGATCCGTCGGAGCCGGACGACCCCCGCGGCCCGTACGAGGAGCCGGAGACCTTCCGGGAGCCGCGCGAGGGCGGGCGCCGCGTCCGGCGGGTGCTCACCAGCAACGTCACCATCACGATCGTGGCGATCGGCGCGATCGGCGGTGCGCTGACGGTCGTCGACCTCGGCAGCTTCGTCGACGACGCCAGCGAGCCGCCCAAGGCCGCGGGCGCGGGGCTGTCCACCAACGACATGCTCGCGAAGCTGACCTCGGCGTCCGACATGGACAAGGTCGCGGCCGACGCGGTCGCCGTCGCCAAGGAGCGCGCCTACAAGGAGCACCAGCGCGAGCTGAAGCGGCTCAAGGAGAAGGCCAAGCGGGACGCGGCGGCACGGGCGAAGCTCAAGGCGGAGCAGGAGCGCGAGCGGCTCGCCAAGTCGAACCCGAGCGCCGGGCAGAACAAGGCGTACGGCAAGAAGATGAACGAGCTCAAGGGATGGGGCCGATGCTGGCCGTCCCTGCTGACGCTGTGGAACCACGAGAGCGGCTGGAACGAGCGGGCCGAGAACCCCTCCAGCGGCGCCTACGGCATCCCCCAGGCCCTGCCCGGCTCCAAGCTGGCCAGCGCGGGCGCCGACTGGCGCACGAGCTCCCCCACCCAGATCGCATGGGGGCTCGGCTACATCAAGGCGCGCTACAAGGACCCGTGCCTCGCCTGGGACTGGTGGCAGGCGCACAACTGGTACTGAGCCCACCGGGGCGGCCCGGCCTGGCACCATGGGGGGATGCGGACGAGCAGGGCGCGCCGCGCCGGCGACGAGCGGGCGAACGGCACGGGTGAGGGCGCCGGGGCCGAGGGCGGCGGGAGCCGCCAGTGGGCCCGCGCCGACGCGACCCGCCAGGCGCTGCTGACCGCGGCGCTGCGGGTCTTCGCCGACCGCGGCTACGCCGACGCGGGCATCGCCGAGATCGTGGAGCGGTCCGGCATCAGCGTCGGCAGCCTCTACCACCACTACGGCGGCAAGGCCGGCCTCTACGTGGCGCTGTGGGAGGACCTCACCGAGGAGCAGGAGGCGAGCGCCGCGCAGGCGGTGTCCGCCGCCCGCAAGGACGGCGAGTCCGACCCGATCGCGCTGTTCATCGCGGGCGCCCGCGCCTACCTGCGGGTGTGCTGGGAGCGGCGCGAGGCCGCCCGGCTGTTCCTCGCCGGGGAGGGCCCGTCCGGGTCGTCGCTGATGCGGCGCAGCCGCGCCCAGCACTGGATCGCGCAGAACACCAAGCTGCTGCGCGGCCCGTCCGGCGACGCGCCCGCCGGACGTCCCGAGCAGGTGCTGAGCCTGGTGCTCACGACGGTGATCGGCGAGGCCGGGCGGGAGATCGCGACCGCGGAGAACGAGGCGGAGGCGGCCGAGATCATCGACGAGGTCTGCCGGATCCTGATCCGCCTGGCCCGCTGACCTCCTGGCCCGCTGACCTCCTGGCGCAGGGCCCCCGCCGGCGCCATGGCGGACTCCGGAAGCCGTGTCCCGGCGGACGCGGTGGTCAGGGGCGGGCGGTGTGGACCCGGCGGACGGAGAGCCGGATCGGGGGGACCGGCTGGAGCGGGCGCGGGTGCCGGGCGCGGGCGGGCTGCGGCGGGAGCGTGCGGAGCCGGGCCGCGGTGGGGCGCTTGTCCGCGACCCGCGAGCCGGCGGCGCGCAGGCGGCGGCGCGCGGCGAGCGGGACACGGCCGTCGGAGCGCCGGATCAGCCGCATCCGGAGCAGCAGGAGCACCACCCCGGCCGCCAACGCGGCGAGGAACCCCGCCTGGAGCGCGGTCAACTCCTCGATGGTGAACGGCTCCGGGGGCAGCCTGTGCAGGTTCGACACCGGGACGAGCGGCCCGGAGTCGGGCGCGATCTGCGGGGACTCGGCGGACACGATCGGCGGCAGCGCCACCTGCGGTCCGGTCATCCCGGCCAGGGGGTCGGAGTCCGGCGGGGTCAGCGGCGGGACGCCGGGCGTCGTCGGGCTGATCCCCGGCGGCAGCGCCCCGGACCCGGATGTGATGATCAGCTTGTAGCTGCGGGACACGCTCCTGGCACGGGCCGCCGAGACGGCCGCACGCAGGGTGATCACGCCGGGCTTCGCACCGGACGGGGCCCGCACGGTCGCGATCGCGGAGGCGCCGCCGGATCCGACACTGCCGAGGGACTGCGCCCCGGGACCGACCGTGGCGCCCGAGGCCGACATCCGCAGGACGATCCCGTTCGCGGTGGCGTTCGCCGACGCCACCCGCACGGTCGCGGTGATCGAGCCGCCGGGCCGCATCGTCGCCGCCGACACCGTCAGCCCCAGGGACAGGACCGGCGTCCTGGGCTTGCCCGGGCCGGTCGGCGGCTTCGTCGGCGGATGAGTGGGCGGCTTCGTGGGGGGATTGGTCGGCGGCTTCGTCGGCGGGTCGGTCGGCGGATCCGTCGGCGGGTCGGTCGGCGGGTCGGTGGGCGGATCCGTCGGCGGATCAGTGGGCGGGTCGGTCGGCGGATCCGTCGGCGGATCAGTGGGCGGATCCGTCGGCGGATCCGTCGGCGGGTCGCTCGGCGTTTCGGTGACGGTGGTGGTCGGCGTGGGGGTCGGCTCGTCCGCGAGAACCGGATGGACGCCCACCATGCCGATGAGCGTCACCGCTCCGAATCCGGCCAGGAGCGAAGCCGATCGTGAACGCACCCCGAACGCACCTCCACCGCATTACGGTTATTCCGCCGAATTGCATTGGATTGGATGGAAGCATGCGGCGATTCGGGGAATCAACCCCGCAGGTCAAGGTTCGTTTCAGGTGCTCAATTCGCGCCGAGCGGCTATTGGACGATTGTCAACCGGTGCTCGTTCCCGCGCGGCGACGCCATCCCACGCGGCGCTCGTGCCGGGCGGCCGCGCGGAGCGTGCGCGCAACCGCGTCGCACGCAGCACGGCCTCGATCGCGAAGCGCGCCTCGCGGTCGGTCAGCCGGTCGCCCAGGACTCCTTCGACCTGCCGCATCCGGTAGCGGACGGTCTGCGGGTGGATGCCGAGCTCCCTGGCGATGTCGTTGGCGGTGCCGCGGGTCACCAGCCAGGCGTGCAGGGTCTCCAGCAGGCGGTCGCGCTGCCGGGGGCTGAAGCCGTCCATCCCACCGAGGTGGCGGTGCGCGAGCTGGTCGACGAGGGCCTGGTCGGAGAGCAGCCAGAGGGTGATGAGGTGCTCCTCGCAGTCGATCACCGGGGCGTCCTCCAGCACACCGGTCTCGACCAGGCCGAGGGCGCACCGCGCCCAGCGCAGCGAGTCGGCGACGCCCGCGATCGGCACGGTGAGGCCGATGACGAGCTGCCTGTCGGGCAGGACGCGGAGCAGGGATCGCCGGCGCTCCGGGGTCGGCCTTCCGGGAACGACCAGGAACGGCTGGGTGGCGGTGAGGTCGGCGAGGACGTCCTTGTCCAGGAGGGCCCGGACGTACCGGGCGCCGGGCGGGGCCACGACGGCGGTCGCCTCGTCCGGCAGCGTCCATCCGGCCCGTTCGGCGGCCTCGGCCAGGACGCGGGACGACACGTCGCGGCGGAGCAGGAGCTCCAGCAGGCGGCGGCGGTGCGCCTCCGCCTCGCCGTCCGGGCGGGCGTCCAGGTAACCCTCCAGCGCGAGCGCGGCCAGTTCGTCGATGTAGGCGAACAGCGCGTCGGCGAGCTGGGCCATCACCTCGGGCGACAGTCGCCGGCGCGGCCCGACCTTCATGATGCGCCGCCACGCGACCTGGACGCCGATGCGCAGCGCGGCCTGGAGGGTGTCGAGCGTCCGGCCCTCCTGGGCCTCGAAGCGGCCGAGCCTGCGGTAGGTCTCCTGATGGCGCACGCTCGGTTCCAGCGGGTTGGCGACCCGGTCGACGAAGTCCGTCAGGGCACGGTCGACTCCGATGCGCAGTGCCTCGACGTAGGGCCCCTTGAGGGGACGCCCGTACTCGGGGATCGAACGGCGCACCTCGTCGATGATCTCCCCGGCGAGGCTGGGCAGTTCCGGGCGCATCAGCACGGCGAGCCGGCGCGGCAGCCGGCTCGGGCGACTCGCCGACTCCCGTGTCAACGTCTGCTGTGCCATGGGGTCGGCACACCTCCAGACACCGCCATCGCGGACGAGGGGTGTTCCGGGCGGGGCACCCGGTCGTCCGGATGATCGGCCATATGGCGTCAACACCGAGGGCGGCCGAGCGGGGACCCTGCGCACCCTCTGCATTCTGTGAGCTGAAACACGTCGAACTTAGATCATACGAAATCCGGCAAGGTAAAGGGAAGGTAAATTCAGCAGGCAGTGGCACCGCAGTCACATTCAGCGCCCAATAGGGGCCGGTCTCATTTCAGCGCGGAGCCACGCTCCCGCAACCGGTACGCGCGCAGCACCGCGTCCAGCGCGAAACGCGCCGCCGGGTCGGCGAGCTGCCGGTCGAATTCCGCGCTGATCTGCCGCATCCGGTACCGGACGGTCTGCGGGTGAAGCCGGAGCCTCTGCGCCGCCTCCACCGCGTTTCCTTGCGCGTCCAGCCACGCGCACAGGGTTTCGGTCACGCGCATACGCCGGGTGCGCGGCATTTCCGCCAACGCGCCCAGTTCCCGGCGGGCGAGCTGGTCGAGCAGCGGCCCGTCCGAGAGCAGCCACAGCTCCAGCAGGTGCCGCTCGCACAGCGTGGGGCCGCCGTCCTCCAGGCAGCCCGCCTCCACCAGCGCCAGCGCCCGCCGCGCCCAGCGCAGCGAGTCGGCCGCCTCCCCCAGCGGGACGGTCAGCCCCACCGCGGAGCGGCGCTCGGGCAGAGCGCGGCTCAGCATCGCCGCGCGCTCCGGGCCGTATCCGCCGGGGATCAGCAGATGGGGCTCGGCGTCCGCGAGGTCGACGAGCACGTCGCGGTCCATCGCCTCCCGGACGCACCGTGCGCGCGCCGGCATCGCGACCATCGTCACCGTGGGGGGCACCGCCCAGCCGGCGGCCTCGGCGGCCTCGGCGAGCGCGCCGCTCGCCGCGCCGGGCCCGAGCACCATGCGCAGCAGGCGCCGGTGGTCGCCGGGCAGCTCGTCGGCGGACGACCGGACCTCCAGGTAGCCCTCGACCGACAGGGAGGCCAGCTCGTCGATGTAGGCGAACAGCGCCTCGGCCAGCCGCGTCGTCACCTCCGCGGGCAGCCGCCGCGCCCGCGCCACGGCCGCCACCCGCCGCCACGCGACCTGCACCCCGACCCTGTAGGCCGCCTGCAGCGCGTCCAGCGTGCGCCCCTGGTAGGCCTCGCTGCGACCGAGTTCCCGGCACAGCTCGTCGCGCCGCTCGTAGCCGTCGACGCCGCCCGAGACCTGGTCGACGAAGGCCGCCATGGCCTGCTCGACGGTGATCCGGTACGCGGACGGTTCCGGCATCCCCTGCCGGGCGTACTCGGGAACCGACCGCTGGACCTCCTCGAGGATCTCCTCGGCCAGCGAGGGCAGCTCGGCACTCAGAATGGCGATGACCTGTGGCGGGAGAGCTCCGGGACGCCCCCCTCCCCCAACGAGGGCCCTCGTCATTCGCTCCTCCGCTCGCACCGTTCAAGAAAAGCCTCGACAAAATGTAACCCACATCACGGCCGCCGCACATCATTACGGAGGAGATCGCGCGTCCGAATGGCCGCGGCACTCACTGGCCGACAAAAATGGCCGGATTGAATGATCAATGGGAGACAATCCGGAGAGGCAGTGACCCCCGGCCGTTGACGCCCGGCCGCCCCCGGGCCGCCGATCACATCCGCACGCCATCCGAAACTGTCGGCACAATTCCGTCATTACGCGACGCAACGACTGTCCCTCACCGCAGTCACGGCGGTGCCGTGCCCGCGGGATCGCCGCGGACACGGCACGGTCGAACGGGCTCGGCTTCAGAGCTGGCTGTAGTTCTTCGACACGAGGTACTCGTTCTGGATCATCGTGTTCTTGCCGGCCGCCGAGGGGAATCCACCCACCTGGTTGACCAGCCAGTCGGCGATGCCGCCGCCGAACACGCACCCCTTGGCGCCGGGCACCGCGAACGAGTTGCCGACGTGCTTGGCCTGCAGCACCGGCGGCGTCGAGTCCGGCCGCGCGATCGAGAGACCCTCGCCGGTGATGGGCGTGTTGGGGGCCGGAGGGCTGGTGGTCCCCGTGGTGAGGCTCACCCTGATCGGGTTGCTGTTGGTGCCGACCGTGCAGTTGCTTCCGAGGAACGGGTTGATGAGCCGGACCTTCAGCCCGATGTTGATCTCGAAGCTGCTGCTGACCGGCATCTCGAAGACGCCGGCGTACTCGACCTTGGCGTACACGGCCGACAGGAGCGGGTCACCGAACAGGCCGGGCTGGACGAGCATCTTCGGGGCGTTGATCGCGCCGAAGACCGTCTTGGTCTCGAAGGTGCTGGGGTTGAAGGTGTTCGCCCACGTGATCCTGATCGGCTGCTCGATCTTCTGGTCGAAGTTGCCGACCTTGAACGTGCCGCTGGTGACCACACCCACCCAGCACTGCGAGTAGTCCGGCGACGCACCGTCCGGGAGGGGCGGGCAGTCGGAGAAGCTGAAGCTCGACGGGATCGGGTCCGGGTTGGCCGCCGAAGCGGGGGAAGCCAGGCCGAAGCTGAGCAGCGCAGCACCGAGCACGGCGGGAAGCGCCAGCCGGGAACTGCTTCTCCGGAAACGAATCGACTTCACCGGTTCGTCCTTTCTTCTTGCCGGGAGAAACGGGCACAGAGCGCCGGGCAGCCACAGTGTGATCCCAGCCGACGCGGAACCGTGAAGCGGATCCTCGATGAGAAAGATCCTCGATTCCCAATGGGAGAGTAATACTGAAACAATGCCGGTTCAATACACCGCGACGCACGAGCATGGAGATTTTCTCGCCTTGTAAGCGAATAGCAATGACGGCGGCCCGGGAGTGGCCGGTATTGTCATCGACCGCAGATCGCCGGGAGCGTCGGCCCTTCACCCGGACTCGTTCGTCCCGTCTGCTTCATATGGCGGAGAGCCAGAGGAGTCACCGTACTCGCCGCAGGCCGGCGACGGCCTGCAGCGAGCCGGTCTGGCCCTGCCGTCGCCCGGGGTGGTGCAGGCAACGATGCGGCCAGTCCTGGAGGGCCCGGGGACTTCCGGCGCGATTCAGATCGCGCCGGAACGAGAGGCCCATGGCGATGGGAGGTTCGGTCAGGGGGAGGTGATCCGCTGAGTGGGACGGAAGACGAAATCGCCCTTGTATGAATTGAAGACGCTGAGGAAGTCCGTGAACCCGGGGATCTCGCACGTCGAGTCCCCCGACGGCATCAACGTATGTGAATTCATGGAGAAGGTCCCGTTGTCATAGGAGCCTTCGAGAAGCCCAGGAGCCTCACGCTGCCCCGGGAGGAAGATTCTCCCCAGGTTGTGGGAGATCCGCAGCGTACAACGCCTCCCTCCGCCGGTGTCCACGGTCGCGTCGAGCAGCACGCCGTTGATCTTCATCGCCGGCCGGCCGGTCGCCGCGTCGATGGTCATGTTCAGCCACAGCGAGCCGTCCTGCGTGACCTTGTCCGCCACCTGGTAGACGGTGCCGTCCGACGCTTCCACCTCGCAGCCGTCGAGGGACATGTCGCCCTTGCCCAGCCTGAAGCGCGACTGCCAGTGCCCCCGTTCGAGGTCGAGCCGCATGGTCGCCGACTCGCACCTGAACTCCGCGTTGTCCCCGGCGTACCCCAGGGTGAACGGTTTCGCGACCGCGGTGACGACCCCGCCCGGATCCACGGTGAAGGTCTGAGGAAGCGCGCCCGCGCCGTCCACGCAGCGGTTACCAGTGGTGACCTCGCACCAGAGTCCCGATTCGAGTCCCGCGTAGTTTCCCGCCCCGGAGACACTCGCGGTAAGGATCGGGCTGAGATCTTCGGTCACTCCGCAACCGGAGAAGGAGGGGATCGTGACGTTCTGGGCGATCAGCGGCTGCCCGCTTTCGTACTGAGTCGTCCCCGTTCTCAGCGTCCCCATGAATCCAGTCGCGGAAAGCGCGGTGGGGCTTGTCATGCATTTGTTGCCGAGATCGAGGGGAACTCCGTTGACCTCGGCCTTGCCCGCTTTGATGCGCACGTATGCACTGGCTTTGAGTTGTTGCTGGTCGACGGTCGGACCCGAAATATCGAGTTCGGTCGACAGCTGCTGGAGAATCCGCATGTTGCCTGTGATCGGGCCGGACCCGCCTGCCCGCGGGGAACCGACCTGAACGGCTTCCGCCACCGCGCGTGTCGGCATGAAGCCGAAACCCAGCATCGTGGCGGGGGTTGGATAGGTGCGGTTGACGAAGTATCCGCGAAAATCCGTCCAGTTCGGCCCGAAGAAAATATTCCCCATATAGCTTTCAGTCAGCGCCCGAACATTGTTCTCGAAAGCAACGGGAGCGGCGTTCCCGACCTTTTTGATGTTGAAGAACCCCGTCGCCTTGAGGCAGTACATCAGTCCATCACCGGTGTCGGCGTTCAGGCCGTCCGGATTTTCCGGGGACTCGAAGATCTTCGCCAGTTCGGGATCGTCGCTGATGGCGTACCGCGGATCCTGCCCCCGGGCAGGGATCAGCTTGCACAACTTCTCCGGAGAGGCGGTGGGCCGACGGGGCGCCGCGCTCGACGCGCCGGGGATCGCCGGCTCGTT
The DNA here is from genome assembly GCF_040653135.1 of Actinomadura sp. NPDC048021. Classification (NCBI taxonomy): domain Bacteria; kingdom Bacillati; phylum Actinomycetota; class Actinomycetes; order Streptosporangiales; family Thermomonosporaceae; genus Actinomadura; species Actinomadura sp. NPDC048021. The sequence continues at coordinate 95,030 of NZ_JBEZJQ010000017.1, read as the reverse complement.
CCCCCGCCCCACCCGCAGGCGTCCGAGTACCGGCGCCTTCTCCGCCGCACAGCGCAGCTTCAGTTCGGCCGCGTCCTTCCCCGTCGCCGCGTCGCCCGGCACCAGCGACAGGCCCACTGCCCCGGCAGACCATGAGAGCTCGCCCGGCGCTTCGGGGACCAGCGGGGGCGCCACCCCGCTCCCGGTCAGGTGCACGGCCCCGTCACCCCGTGGCGGTGCGGCCGCCAGGGCGAAGGCCGGCCACCCGGCGCGCCCGTCGCCGCCCGGCCCGTGGACCGCGACCTGGATCTCCGCGACCCCTCCGAGCGCGGGGGAAGGCGTGGGCGACGGGGCGACGCTCGTCGCCGGTGGTGTCGACGCCCCGGCGGGGGAAGCCGCCGACATCCTTTTCACCACCTCGGGCGGGAGACCGATGTCGATCTTGATGGTGCCCAGCTGGACCGGCTGGCCGACGGTCCCGGTCGACGGGACGGTCGTTTCGATCCGCAGCGCCACATCGTGCGTTCCGGACTCGCCGGAGCAGACAAGCCCCATGTCGACGCCGATGTCCGCGATCGCCGCCGGGACCGCCACCAGTGCGCCGCCACTCACGGCGAGGCCCGCGACCGCCGCGATCCGCGCGACACCTCGGAACGTCCGATGCATTTCACATCCTTGATCGACGGGGAACCGCACCCGGGCGGCGAGCGCCCGGGTGCGGCTTCGGTCAGAGGCGTGCTCTCACGTCACGTGCGAACGACGGTCGGGCCCTCCTTGGCCGTGGAGTTGACACCCCTCAGTTTGATCACGCCGGCGAGCGTGGCCGTGTCGCCGTTCTTCACGATGTTGGTGGGGCACGTCGCGGAGACGCTGGTCGCGACGAGGTTGTTGGTGGACCCGAACGGCAGCGAGAGGGTACTGGCGGCCCCGGCGCTCGTCGGGTTGGTGTGCGTACCGTTGATGAACCCGTTGGTGCTGGTCGATCCCTGGAACGTCGCGGAGCACGGGATGCTGGGGATGTTCACCACGATCCTGACGCCGCTCAGCCGGCCGGGGGTGGCGCCCGAAGAGGTCAGGCCCGTGGTGGAGAGGGACCACGGCAGGTTCTGGGGCGTCACCGTGGCGACCTGGCTGGAGACCGTGCAGTTGCTGAACGTCAGACCGGTCACCGAGCCGACGGGGTCCACGACGCCGGTGCCGACCTTCACCGTTCCGGTGGCCGTCAGGGCCTTCGCAGCGCCGGTGTCGACGCAGGTCAGGACCCCGCCACTACTGCTGGCGGCCGCGACGGAGCCGCTGTTCTCTCCGGTGACGGCCTGGGTGGAGGGCGAGGGCACGCCGGGCATGGTGACGTTGATACCGGCCGCCCAGGCGGGGGTCGCGGTGAGAGCGGCGGCGGTGGCCGTGACCGCGGTGACGGTCAGAGCCATTTTCGAGATCTTTCGCATGTCAGTCCGCTTTCCCTTCACGGGGGGTGGTTTCTTCTTCTCGTAGGGACACTGACCGCGTTCTACAGGTCCAACTCCTCCGGGTTGACGAGCGCAGAACCCCGAAAGTCGAACTTCGTCGACTTCACCACAAGACCACCCAGTCCTGCCGTACTAATATCGGAATATACCCGCCAGTAGTGAACTTCTCAAGAGGCTGTTCGACTTCCCCTTAAAGCACTCCGCGGATCCATACACGCTTTGTCACCGGATTAGTTTTCGATCAAGCTGTATTTATCACCGGATTCGAGTCTTGTGACGATTAGGGGGTCACGCGCCGAGGGTGTCGATGGCGGAGATCTTCCATTTGCCGTCGGCGTACAGGGCGTCGACGGCGAAGACGGCCGCGGAGTAGCTCGTCTTGTTCGTGTCGGTGCGGGTGTTGCGCTGGTCGGCGAAGACGAGGAGACGGGCGCGGTCGCCGGCCAGGGATTTCACCGCCGAGTCGGTGACCGCCGTGGTGAGCACCTGCTTCTGCTGCGGAGCCTGCTTGCGCACCAGGGCGAAAAGCTGGTTGTACTGCTGGACGGCCTTTCCGGTGAGCAGTTCCTGCGCCGCCTTCTCCGTCTTGGCCACGTCGGCGTAGTTGTAGGAGAACACCGTGTTGACGGCCGTGGTCACCTGGCCCTTGACCTCGGCGGTGCGGCCATTGTCGCTGAGGGCGTCGTTCTGCGCGGAGGCCGCACCCGTGAGGTCGCGCTCCTGGGCGTTCGACCAGGCGGCCACTCCACCGAGCGCTACTGTCAGCGCCCCAAGGAGGATGACCAGGCGGGTGCGCGCGGTGCCGGGGACGAACCGTCCGGCCGAAGTGATCGCTGCCATTTCGCTTTCTCCTCCCCGCTCAGGGCGTACCGGTCGGGGCCTGGCCGAGCGCCGACAGTTTCCAGCCGTCCGAGGTCCGGGTGAGCTGGCCGGCGAACCGGCGGGTGTTGTCGACCGGCCTGCCGTCGGCACCGGTGATGGTGATGCGGACGGCGGCGATGACGGCCGCCTTGCCCGCGCGGGAGTCGAGTTCGGTCAGCCCGGATTCGAGGATCTTCGCGGTGCTGGTCGTCTTCGCCTTCTGCACCTCGGTCCTCAGCCGGGCCTGACCCTGGACGATCTGGTCGTAGAGTTGCGCGGTCGCCGAGTCCTGCCACACCTTGAGGCCCGCGTCGACCTGCCGGTGGTCGAGGGTGTTGAGATTGACGATCTCCTGGCCGGCCACGGCGAGCACCCGATCCCGTTCGGCGGCGTAGGCCATCGAGTCGTCGCCGGACGCCGTGTGGTACGACCAGCCGAACCACGCGGCGGCACCGGCCGCGACCAGCGTCACGAGCGACGCGATCCGGATCAGCGGATCCTTGGAGAGGCGGTGCCGGGGCCGCTCGGCCGCGTCCTTCGCCGGCGGCCTCGCGGCCGGCGCCTCACCGGTCTCCTTCTCGGACGGCGACGGCTCCGGGTCCGGGTCCGGGTCCGGGTCCAGCTCCGGGTCCTCGGCGGCCCCCTCCCCCGCGGGCTCTGGAGTCTCGGCCGCGTGGTCCGCGGACGGTTCCGGTTCGCGCGGTTCGCCGGCGGGGCTCTCGGGCTCGTCCGCCAGCGCCTCGCGCTCGTCGGCCGCCGGGTCGGCGGTCTTGGTCCTGGTCTCGGTCACCTGAGTCCACCCCTTCTTTTCAGGCGGCCCGGAGGTCGCTGATGCGCCAGCCGTGGTCGTCGCGGGCCGTGACGATGAGCTGGGCCGCGACCGGCGGACCGGTCGCCCTGCCGCCGCGGGTGGCCTGCTGGTCGAGCAGGACCAGCAGGACCGCCGTCCCGTCACGGGAGAGTCTGATCAGACCGGCCTTCGCGACCTTCGTGGTGAGGGCGAGCTTCATGACCGGCGCGTTCTGCTTCACGAGGCCGAACAGTTCGCGGTAGTCGCCGACGGCGCGGCCGGTGAGGGCCTCGTTCGCGGCGCGTTCGGTGGCCGCCGGGTCGGTGTAGGAGTAGGTGAAGATCCGCGCGACCTTCGCCGAGACGTCGGCGACGACCGCACCGGTCCGGGCCTTGTCGACGAGTGCGCGGTTGGCGGCCGGTGACCGCTCGCTCCGCCTGGCGGCCCAGGCGTCGACGGCGAGGGCGGACAGGCACAGCGCCAGCGCGAGGGCCACGGGCCACCCGAGCCCGGCCGCCCGCCTGAGTCCGGAGACGAGCGTGCGCCGGGCGGTCTTCCTCTTCCGCGGGGCCGGGTCGCGGCGCGCGGGGCGCTCCTCGGTGATGCTCACGGGCCGCTCCCCCCGGGCGCCGGCGCTCTCAGCGAGCTGATCTTCCACACGCCACCGACCCTCTGCATCCCGACCTCGTAGCGTTTGCGCTGCTCGGTGCCCTGGGCGGCGCCACCGGCGGGCTCGGTGAAGATCCGGACGGAGGCGAGGACGGTCGCCTCGCCCGCCGACCGGTCGAGTGCGGTGACGGCGAGTGCGGTGACCCGTCCGTGCGAGGGGGCCTTCTGCCCGGCGAACCTCGCGCGTGCGCCCGGGATGTCGCGTTTCAGTGCGTCGGCGAACGGGCCGGTGGCGACGTCCAGCCAGTGCGTCATGTCCAGCTCCGCCACCTTGGGGTCGATGCTGTTGATCAGCGCCAGATCGCGGACGGCGGTCCGGCTCACGTCGTCCCGCGCGGTGGCGAGGTCGTGGTCCGCGCCCCGTCCGGACTGGAACAGCGACCAGAACGACAGCAGCAGGAGGACGGTGGCGGCGGCCGTGAGGGCGTGGCCGGCCGGACGGATCCAGCGGATCATCCAGGTCGGCTTGCGCAGCACGGCCGCCACGACGGTCACGGCGCGCCCCCGAGCCCGAGGAGGGCGGCGAGGTCGCCGGACGGCGCCTGCTGCCGCGCCAGTCCGGCCAAACCCAGCGAGGCGAGCAGGCCGGTCGCCTCCGGGCCGCCCAGCGCGCCCGGTCTGGCCGGCGCCGGGACGCCCTTGCGCGGCGCGTTGGCGGTGCCGCGCACGTTGATGCCGCTGCTCGGGCTCTCCGCGCAGTGCGCGTCGGTGTTGAACGGCGCGGGCGACAGGGTGAGGCCGTCGCGGTACCTGGTCTTGCCGTAACCGCGGGTGCAGGGCTGCGGATTGAAGAACGTGGTGACCAGACCCATCCGGAGCTTGCCCCCGTCCACGATGCTGGGGCCGATCGCCGCGACCCGCGGGAGATTGGCCAGCATCTCCTCGATGGCGGCCTGGCGAGGCTCGGCCACGCGGGCGGTCGTGAGAAGGTTCGCCAGCAGCACGCCGAGGCTCGGGTCCAGGTCGTGGAGCAGGCCGGACAGTTCCGCCGCCGCGCCGGGCCCGGCCGTGATCAGCTCGCGCAGATCGGCGTCGGAGTCGCGGAGCCGCCGCGCGAGCAGGCTGGAGTCGGTCGCGAACGCCTTGAACGCCCCCGACATCTCGTTCTGCGTCCGCAGCACCGCCTCCCCGTTGTGGATCAGAGCGCGCGTTTCGGGGAAGGCCGCGTCGGACGCCGAGATGAACCGGGAGCTCGTGTCGAGGAGCTGCTGGAGGTGCGGGCCCTGCCCGGCGAACGCCAGCCCCAGCTCGTCGATGAGGATCCTGGTGTCGTTCAGCGGGAGCGAGGCGGTGAAGTCGTTGACGCTCTTGAGCGTCTCGTCGACCGGCGCCGGGGTGGTGGTGACGCTGCGCGGGATCGTGGTGCCCTGGGCCAGATAGGGCCCGGTGTCGGCGCGGGGCCGCAGGTCGACGTACTGCTCGCCGACCGCGGAGCGGTTCGCGACGATCGCCTGGAGGTCGCGCGGGATGTCCGGCGCCGAGTCGTCGATCCGGAGTTCGGCGATGACGCCGTCCCGCGTCAGGTCGAGCCTGCCGACCTTGCCGACGGTGACGCCCCGGTAGGACACCGCGGACCCTTCGAAGAGGCCGCCGGTGCTGGGCAGGTCGAGCCGGACGGTGTAGTACCCGCGCAGCCCGACGTAGCGGCCGACGTCGGCGTAGTTGACGCCGATGTAGGCGACCACGACGATCGCGATGACGGCGAACACGGCGATCTTGATGCGGGTGACCAGGGTCAGCACGTCAGTTCCCCTCCCCCAGCGTCGGCAGCGGAAGGGCCGGCTCGCTGCTCGGGCTCTCGGTCCGGGGTGCCCGGCTCGGCGTCCCCGGTCGCGGCGTCCCCGGGGTGGGGGCCCCGGTGGGCGGAGTCCCCGTGGTGGGGGTCCCGGCACCGGACACCGCGGCTCCGGAGCCGCGACCCGCCGCCGTGTCCGGGCAGGGCGCCGGCTGCGGGCCGGGGACCGTGGGCGTCGCGGCGAGGGCGCGCGCCCCCTCCTCGTCGTCAAGGCCGTCGAACGGCCCCTCCTCCTTCACCGGCGCCATGACGCAGTCGAAGCCGTCGGCGGCGATGACGGTGACGTAGGCGTTGAGGTAGTCGCCCTTGATCGCCTTGAGCGCCTCGTCGGTGAACGGGTAGGTCAGCAGGATCTCCAGGGACTTCGGCAGGTCGCGGCCGGAGTCGGCGAGCTTGCGCAGGACGACCGCCAGAGAGCGCAGGTTCGCGGCCGTGTCCTCCTTGCTGGCGTTGATCGTCTTGACGGCGACGTCCGAGAGCCTCTCCAGCCGGCGCAGCATCTCGACGAGCAGACCGCGCTGCTCTTCCAGCACCTTCAGGCCGGGCGACAGGTCGTCCAGGACGGTCCCGACCTGCCCGTTGCGGGCCCTGACCGTGGACGACAACCGGTTCAGCCCGTCGAGGGCGTTCACGATCGACTGCCGGTTCCGGTTGAGCGTGCCGGTGAAGGTGGCGAGGTTCCGCAGCGCGGACCGGACCTTGTCCTCGCGCCCGTTGAGCGCCTGGTTCAGTTCCCGGTTGATGGTCCGGATCTGCGGGAGCCCGCCGCCCGACAGCAGCAGCGACAGCGCGCCGAACACCTCCTCGGTGTCGGCGTTGCGCGTCGTCCGGGACGCCGGGATCACGGCGCCGTCGGCGAGCCGCTGCGGGGACGGCGCCGTCGTCGGCGCGGCGAGCCTGACGTACTTCTCCCCCAGCAGGCTCGACTGCTCCAGGTTGGCGGTCGCGTTCGCGGGCAGGTGCACGTCACCGTTCACGGCGAGCGTCACCTCCGCCTGCCACGCCCCCTTCGGCAGCGACACCTTCTTCACCCGCCCGACCGGGACGTCGTTGACACGGACGGCGGCCTGCGGGACCAGGTTCAGCACGTCCTCGAACCGCACCTTCACCGTGTAGGGGTGGTCGCCGAGGTCGGCGCCGCCGGGCAGCGGGACGTCCTCCAGCCGCACCGAGCAGCCCGCCGTCAGGACGACGCCGGCGGCGAGGGCCGCGACGAGCTTGTGCGTGCGCATCAGCGGTCCGCCTTCCCGCCGGTGCCGGCGTAGATCTTGCCCGCGGGCGGCAGCGGCAGCGCCGGCAGGCCGGTCTCCCGGGTCGGCGCCACCGCGACCAGCCCGCCCCTCTTCAGCCGGTCGCACTGCTCGCGGAGCGTCCGCGTGGCGGACGCCGCCGCGGCGCACACCGGCCGCTGGTCGGCGGCGATCGGGTCGACGCCCGGCTGGTCCAGGCTGCCGAACGCCTTGGTGATCTCCAGGAGGTCGCCGCGCGCCATCAGCGTCCGGGTCTTCGGGTCGTAGGCGCTCAGGGCGTTCTGCGTCACGAGCGGCGCGGTGTCGATGAGCTCGGCGAGGGACGCCCGCTGGTCGACCAGGACCTGGGTGACGTCCGAGAGCTTGCCGACGTTCCGTGCCAGCGCCGCGCGGTTGTCCTGGATGAACCCCTTCACCTCGGCGAGCGCCAGCGCGAGGTTGCGCAGGGCCGCGCCGAGCTCGTCGCGGTCGGCGGCGAGGAACCCGCTCACCTCGGCGAGCTGGTTCTCGGCGAGGCGGATCCGCCCGTCGTTGGCGCGGAGCATCTCGCTGAACTTGTTGAGGTTGGCGACCGTCGCGTACAGGTCGCCGCTGTTGTCGGCGAGCGTCTGCGACGCCTTGCCGAGGTCGGAGATCATGGTGTTGAGCGCCTGCCCGTTGCCGCCGAGGTTGGCGGCGCCGACCCGGATGACGTCCGACAGGGCGCCCTGCGCGTTCAGCCCCCGCGGGCCGAGGTCGCCCGAGATCTTCCGGACCGCGGCGTAGAGCTGGTCGAGTTCCAGCGGGGTCGCGGTGTTGCTCACATCGATGGACGCGCCGTCGGCCATCTTCGGGCCGCCGTCGTAGGCGGGGTCGAGCTGGATGTACCGGTCCGACACCAGGTTCGGCGCGATGACGATGGCGCGGGCGCCGGCGGGGACGTCGACGTCGTCGTCCACCCGCATCTCGACCCTGACCCTGTCGCCGAGCGGTTCGACGGAGTCGATCGAGCCGACCTTCACGCCGAGGACGCGGATGTCGGAGCCGGGGTAGACGCCGATCGCGGTGGCGAAGTACGCGGTGATCCGGTGCGTCGGCCCGCCGCCCAGGAAGGGGACCAGCGCGATCACGACCAGCAGGACGAAGACCGTGATGAGCGCTTGCACCACCCGCGTCCGGTGGTCGCGGATCGGCGAGCCGAGCTTCGGCAGCCTCACCGGGCGCGTCGAGGGGGACGCCATGTCACCGTCCTCCCGTCAGGTGCGGCGGCTTGCAGCGGTCCGGGTCCTCCGGTTGCCACCTGCCGTTCACCAGGTACTCCTCGGGGACGGTCCCGCACAGGTAGCCGTCCACCCAGCGGCCGTTGCCCGTCGCGTTGCCGAGGACGCGGATGTAGGGCGTGGCCGTCGTCAGCACGCGCTCCAGGTTCTTCTGGTTGCGTTGGAGGACGCCGACGACCCGCTCCAGGGACGCGAGCGTCGGGCCCAGCGTGCGGCGGTTGTCGTCGACGAGGCCGACCAGCTCCGTGCCGAGCCGCTGTGTGCCGACGAGCAGCGCGTGGATGGCGTCGCGGCGCCGGCGCAGCTCGCCGAGCAGCAGGTTGCCGTCCTTGAAGAGCGTCTCGAACTGGGAGTTCTGCGCGGCGATCGTGCCGGACAGCTGCTTGGTCCCGGCGAGCAGGCGGGACAGCTCGGCATCCCGCGACGCGATCGTGGAGGACAGCGCCGACAGGCCGTGCAACGCGACCCGGACGTCGGCCGGGGTGTCCTCGAACGTCGTGGAGATCGTCTCCAGGCTCTGCGCGAGCCTGGTCGTGTCGAGCTGCTCGAACGTCCGGCCGAGGTCCTGGAACGCCGTCGTGACGTCGTAGGGGGCCACGGTCCGGTCGAGCGGGATCGGCTCCTTCGGGTTCTGCCTGCGGTAGCCGAGCGGGTCCAGCTGGAGGTACTTCGACCCCAGCAGCGTCTTGATCATGATGGTGGCGCGGGTCGCGTTCCCGACCCAGGTGTCCTTCACCCGGAACGTGACCTTGACCTTGTTCCCCTTGAGCGAGACGCCGGTGACCTTGCCGACCTTCACCCCGGCGACGCGGACCTCCTGGCCGGGGTTCAGCCCGGCGGCCTCGGAGAAGTACGCGCTGTAGGTCGTCCCGCCGCCGACGAGCGGCAGCCGGTCGGCGCGGTAGGCGAGCGTGCCGAGGACGAGCAGGATCACGATGCCGACGACCGCCACCCCGATCGGGTCGCGGTCGCGCAGCGGCTTCAGCCGCGGCCGGCCCCGCTTCGGGCGCGGCAGGGCGCGCGGCAGCGGCGGAGGCGGCCCGCCCGGCGGGGGGACGGGGGGCGGCCCGCCCGCCGGGGGGACGGGGGGCGGGCCGCCGGGGGGCGGAGTCGGGGGCGTCATCCGCGGCACCTCGCGTCCTTGATGGGCAGGCCGGTCGGCGGCGGCTGGTTCGACAGGTCGGAGCCCGCGTAGCTGACGCCGATCAACTTCACCTCGCACTGGTAGAAGTTCACCCACGAGCCGTAGGAGGCCAGGCGGCCGAAGGTCGCCATCTTCCCGGGCGAGCGCTGGAGGAAGCGCGTCAGCAGCGGCTCGTCGCGGTTGAGGTTGTCGCTGAGCCGGCCGAGCTGGACGATGTCGTCCTTCAGCGGGTCCCGCGTGACCTGGAGCAGCCCGGCGGTGGCGGTGGTCAGGTCGGCGACCGACCCGAGCGCCCGGCCGATCGGGACGCGGTCGGTGGCGAGGCCGGAGGTGAACCGGCGCAGCGTGGTGACCAGGTCGACGAGCTGGCCGTCCCGCCCGTTGATGGTCTGGACGACGCTGTCGAGGTTCGCGATGAGCTGGCCGATCACCTTGTCCTTGGCGGCGAGCGTGCTCGACAGCTCCCCGACGGTGCGCAGCAGGCTCTCCACGGTGCCGCTCTCGCCCTGGAGCACCTTGACGACCGACTCCGAGAGCTTGTTGGCGTCCCCGGGCGACAGCGCCTGCATGAGCGGCTGGAACCCCTGGAACAGCTGGGTGAGGTTGAGCGTCCCGGCGGTGTGCTCGACCGGGATCGTCCCGCCGGGCCTCAGCACCTCGCCGGGCGAGCCGGTGCCCTGCCCGAGGGAGACGTACCGTCCGCCGACCAGGTTCAGGTACTTGACGGCGGCGGTCGCCGACGCGGGGATCCGCCGGTCCCGGTCGACGGAGATCTTCACCCGGGCGAGCCGGCGGTCGCTCACCTCGATCTCCTCGACCTGGCCGACCTCGACGCCCGCGATCCGCACGCCGTGCCCCGGATGGAGCCCGGCCACGTCGGTGAACTTGGCGTAGTAGGTGACGCGGTCGCCGCTGGTGGCGCCGGTGATGCTGGACGCCAGCAGCGCGGTCGCCAGCACCGTGACCACGATGAAGATCAGCGAGCTGACGAGGGGGAAGCCCATGCCCTTGATCCCCTGACCGGTGAGCCTCACTTCACCGTCACCTCCGTGCCCCGGTAGATCGGCCCGACCAGCACGCTGGACCAGTCCGGCAACTCCTCGGGGACCTCGTCCAGCGGCGCCCCGGCGAGCTCGTTGACCAGGTCGTTCTCCGCCGCCGAGTTCGCGGGGCCGAGGCCGCTGCCGGCCGCGCCGCCCTGGCCGGGCGCGCCGCCTGCGGGCAGCACCCGCACCCCGTCCCCGGTCCCGAGGTAGGGGACGCCCGGGCAGCGCGGCCCGCCGCCGCCGTCGTAGCGGGGGGCGTCCTTGCCCGGGACGTAGCGGCCCTTGCTCGTGACCGGCACGACCACGCCGTGGACGCCGTGCTCGTTCGTGCCCTTGCCGAGGACCTTATTCATCGTCGGGATGAAGCCGGCGAGCGCGCGGAACGTGCAGGGCGCGGCCGGGGCGTAGCGGCGCATCAGGTCCAGGCTCCCCCGGCTCTCGGTCGCCAGCGCGATGATGTTGCCGGAGTTGGCGCGCAGGAAGTCCTCGAGGTCGGCGGACGATCCCGACACCGCGTCGTACAGGGTCGCGAGGGCGGTGCGCTCGTCGACGATCGTCCGGCTGGTGACCGTGAAGTCCGTGAGCGCCTGAAGCAGGTCGGGCGCCGCGTCGGAGGCGTGCTGGGTGAACGCCGCCAGCTCCCGGAGGTTGCGGGCGAGCGCCGGCACCTCCGGGTTGAGCCTGGTCAGGAACGCGTCGAGCTGCTCGAAGTTGCGGCCGATCTGGTCGCCGCGCCCTTCCAGCGCCCGCGCCATGGCGTTCAGCGTCGCCGAGAGCTTCGCCGGCTGGATGGTGTCGAGCAGGTCCATCGTGTGGTTGAGGACCTCCGACAGCTCCACCGCGTTCTGGCTGCGGTCCTCGGAGATCACGTCACCGTCGGTGATCGGCCGTCCCGCCGACCCGGGCGGCGGGACCAGCGAGACGAACCGGGCGCCGAACACCGTCGTCGGCAGCAGCCGCGCCTGGACGTCCGCCGGGATCCGGTCGGTCATCCCCGGTTTCAGGGCCAGCTCCAGCTTCGCGCCGGCCCCGTCCGCCGTGATGGACCGGACCTCGCCGACGACGACGCCGCGGACCTTCACGTCCGCCATCGCGTGCATCTCGTGCCCGGCCGTCGAGGTGCGCAGCGTCACCATCGTCGCGTCGGTGAACTGCTTGTCGTAGATCGCGATCGACAACCAGACCAGCAGCGCCGGGACGAGCAGGAACGCCACCCCGGTGAGGCGCTGCCCGACCACGTGCCGGGTGGTTCGCCGGGCCATGTCAGCTCCACCCCATGTCAGATCCACCCATGTCAGTTCGGCCCATGTCAGCCCGTCACCTTCACGGTGGTCGTGGCGCCCCAGATGGCGAGGCTGGCGAAGAAGTCCGTCACGCTGATCAGCACGATCGCGGTACGGACCGCGCGGCCGACGGCGACGCCCACGCCGGCGGGGCCGCCGACCGCGCGGTAGCCGTAGTAGCAGTGCGCGAGCACCACCATCACGCTGAAGATCAGCACCTTGGCGAACGAGAGCAGCACGTCCTCCGGGGCGAGGAAGATGTCGAAGTAGTGGTCGTAGGTACCGGCCGACTGCCCGTTGAACCAGAGCGTCACCTGTCTGGAGGCCAGATAGGAGCTGAGCAGCCCGATGCCGTACAGCGGGACGATCGCGACGGTCCCCGCGATGATCCGGGTGGTGACCAGGTAGGGCACCGACTGGATGCCCATGCCCTCCAGCGCGTCGATCTCCTCGTTGATCCGCATCGCGCCGAGCTGCGCGGTGAACCCGGCGCCGACCGTCGCCGACAGCGCCAGCCCGGACACCAGGGGGGCGATCTCGCGGGTGTTGAAGTACGCCGACACGAAGCCGGTGAACGCCGCCGACCCGATCTGGTCGAGCGCGGCGTAGCCGGACAGGCCGACGACGACGCCCGTGAACACCGTCATGCCGATCATCACGCCGACGGTGCCGCCGATGACGGCGAGCGCGCCGCTGCCGAACGCGACCTCGCCGAGCAGCCGCAGCGACTCGCGCAGGTAGCGGCGCATCGCGCGCGGCGTCCACAGCAGCGCCCGGACGTAGAAGCCGAGCTGGTCGCCGGGCTGGTCCAGCCAGGAGACCAGACTCACCGGGCGGAGGCGGCGACCCCCGGGAACCGCCATGTCACGCTCCCTTCGGGGGGACGACCTGCAGGTAGATGGCGGTCAGCACGAGGTTGACGAAGAACAGCATCAGGAACGTGATGACGACCGACTGGTTGACCGCGTCCCCGACGCCCTTCGGGCCGGGGTTCGGGTTCAGGCCGCGGTAGGCGGCCACCACGCCGGCGATGAATCCGAAGATCAGCGCTTTGAACTCGCCGATGTACAGGTCGGGCAGCTGCGCGAGCGCGGAGAACGAGGCGAGGTAGGCGCCGGGCGTCCCGTCCTGCAGCAGCACGTTGAAGAAGTAGCCGCCCGCGACCCCGACGACGGAGACCAGGCCGTTCAGCAGCACCGCGACCGCCATGCAGGCGAGGACGCGCGGGACCACGAGGCGCTGGATGGGCGAGACGCCCATCACCTCCATCGCGTCCATCTCCTCGCGGATCGTCCGTGAGCCGAGGTCCGCGCAGATCGCCGACCCGGCCGCGCCGGAGATCAGCAGCGCCACGATCAGCGGGCTGGCCTGCTGCACGACGGCGAGGACGCTCGCCCCGCCGGTGAGCGACTGCGCGCCGAGCTGCTTGGCCAGCGACCCGACCTGGAGCGAGATGACCGCGCCGAACGGGATGGAGACGAGCGCGGTCGGCAGGATCGACACCGACGCGATGAACCAGAACTGCTGGACCAGCTCGCGGAGCTGGAACGGGCGCCGGAACGACAGCGCCAGTACCGTCGCGGCGAGCGCGAAGAGCCGCCCGGTCTGGCGCAGTGCGCCGGCGCCGGGAACGGCGGAATCAGGTGCCGCCACGCGCGTCTCCTTCCTCGGGCACGCGCGCGTCGCCACGCGGTGCGGTCGGCTCGTCGGTTCGAGGGCGGTCAGTTCGCATCGGGGACGCCGCCCTCCGGCGCGTGCCTGCGGTTGGCGTAGATCGCCTGCTGCGCCCGGTGGGAGAGGCGCGGCATCATCTCGTCGAGGCGCCGCGCGTGCCGCAGCTCGCCCTGCCGGGGCGGCGTCCCGGGCGTGGGGCGCAGTTGCGGCGGGATCTCCAGGGTGCGCTGGAGGGGCGCCGGGCCGGCGGCTTCGGCGGCGAGCAGCGCGGCGTCCTTCTCCTCCGACATGCCGATCGGTCCGCGCGTGTCGCCGTGCAGGAACTGCAGGACGGCCGGCTCGTCGCTGGTCAGCAGCGCCTCGCGGGGGCCGAACGCGATGAGGTCGCGGCGGTACAGCATGCCGATGTTGTCCGGGACGGTCGCGGCGATGTCGATGTTGTGCGTGACGATCAGCATCGTCGCGTCGATCCGCGCGTTGACGTCGATCAGCAGCTGGGAGATGTGCGCCGTGCGGACGGGGTCCAGGCCGGAGTCGGGCTCGTCGCACAGGATGATCTCCGGGTCGAGGACGAGCGCCCGGGCGAGGCCGGCGCGCTTGCGCATGCCGCCGGAGATCTGGCCGGGCAGTTTGCGCTCCTCGCCGACGAGGCCGACCATCTCCATCCGCTCCATCACGATCCGCCGGATCTCGGACTCCTTCTTGCGGGTGTGCTCGCGGAGCGGGAACGCGATGTTGTCGTACAGCGGCAGCGAGCCGAAGAGCGCGCCGTCCTGGAACATCAGCCCGAACCGCTTGCGCGCCTCGAACACCTCGCGGTCGCGGTCGTTGACCATGTCGACCCCGCCGATCAGGACGCGGCCCTCCTCCGGCTTGAGCAGCCCGACGAGCGACTTGAGGAAGACGGTCTTGCCGGTGCCGGAGGGGCCCAGCAGCACGCTCACCTCACCGGGCGGAAGAGTGAGCGTGACATCACGCCAGATCGTCTGCCGGCCGAAGACTTTCGTCAGCCCCTCGACGACCACTTCAATTCCCACGACACCACCGCTCGCGCTAGGAAGAGAGGTTTCGAGGACATTACGGCGCAGTAGACGCAGCATTCAATAGGAGATCGCGAGCTCTTCGGCACAATTCGGTAAATGGCCTCAGAAATTTGTCACCGACTTAGCCCTCTCCCGCTCCGAAACCGTCACCGGTTGACTACCAGCCAGTAACTTGAGGCCGGCCCACGGCACGCCTGCCCCTGCGGGCAAAGAGTTTCATCACCGGCCCAGCAACCGAACGCCGTTCTTGTCACATCACGCGCAAAGATGCGCCGCCGTGCGGGCGATCGAACCGCAGACCCTTGCCACCGCCGACTGGCGACTTTATGTTCACGGTGTTATCGATTTCATTCCAGGGTGTTCGCCTCCCGTCCGGCACACCCCATCCAGCGCCGCGGCCAGGACGGCGCCACGGCGCACGGCCGGCTCGATGTGGAGGTTCGCTTTCCCATGTCGCAGGCATTAGATTTGTCTGAACACGACCGGAGTCAGACTGACTTCCAGGAATTCCTCGGCCTGCTGCGCGCGGAACTGTCCGACGTCACGAACGAGATCGTCACCGAGATCAAGCGGAGCATCCCGGAGTACGACCGGCCAGATCCCGCCTACGACCAGACCCTCCGGCTCTGCGCCGACATCCTGCTGCCGACCTTCCTGGACCGGATCTCCGATCCGGACGCCTCCACCGACCAGCGCGACGAGACCTGCCGCGCCCTCGGCCGCTTCGAGGCCATCGAGGGGCGCAGCCTCGACCACCTCCAGGCCGCGGCCCGGATCGCCTTCCACGTCGCGTGGCGCCGGACGGCCGTCCTCGCCGAGCGCGCTCAGGTCCCCACCTTCGTCGTGTCCGCCGCGGTCGACGCCATGCTCGTCTACCTCGAGGAATCCGTCGCCCAGGCCCGCCTCGGCTACCAGCAGGCCACCGGGCACGCCGACCTGCGCCGCCGCGAGGAGCGGCGCCGGCTGCTGCATCTGATCCTGCAGCGGCCCGCCGTCGTCCCCGAGGCCATCGAGGACCTCGCCAAGTCCACCGGCTGGTGGCCGCTGCCGGCCGAGGCCACCCTCGTCGCCGTCCACCCCGAGGCGCCCTGCACCCGCTCCGCGCTCGACACCGACATCCTCACCGACTTCGACTCGGCGGAACCGTGCCTGCTCGTCCCCGGGCCGCTCACCGCCGACCGGCGGAACATGCTGCGCGCCGCGCTGCCGGACGCCAGCTGCGTCCTCGGCCTCACCCTGCCGCTGGAACGGGCCGCCCACTCGCTGCGCTGGGCCCGCCGCGTCCTCGACCTCGCCGAGGAGGGCATCATCCCGGACGGCTCCCTCATCCCCTGCGAGGACCACCTGATGACCATGTGGCTGCTGTCCGATCCGCCGCTGGTCGAGGAGCTCACCCGCCGCCACCTGGAACCCCTGCAGGACGTGTCGGACGGGCAGCGCAAGCGCCTCGTCGAGACGCTCACCGAATCCGTCACCACCCGGGCGACCGCCGTCGACATCGGGGAGCGTCTGAAGATCCACCCGCAGACCGTCCGGTACCGGCTCCGCCAGCTGGAGGGCTACCTCGGCGACAGCCTGGAGAACCCGGACGCCCGGTTCTCCCTCGACGCCACCCTCCGCGCCGCGAGTCTGTACCGTCGCCGGCGCGCCCGCCGGGGCCAGCCCGGCGTACGGTGACCAGGATCCGCCAGGGGCGCGGGTGACGTTCGGGTCACAGGGAGTGCGGCGGGCCGTTATCCTGACCTCCTGGTTACCGGTTCCTGACGGAAAGTCGAAGGGGTCCATGCCGACGTCGACCTGGTTCCGCCTCAACGTCGCCAAGCGCGAACGCGTGCTCGAAGTGGCGATGCGCGAGTTCGGAGAACACGGGTACTCGACCGGCAGCCTCAACACCATCGCGCGCGAGGCCGGCATCGCCAAGGGCTCGCTGTTCCAGTACTTCAGCGACAAGCTGGAGTTCTTCGCGTTCGTGTGCGACGAGGCGTCGCGCCGCATCCGCGAGGAGATGGAGCGCCGCATCGAGCGGATCGACTTCGACCAGCCCTTCGACGAGTGGCTGGTCGACGTCCTCTGCGACTGGACCGAGTACATGGCCGACCACCCGCTGGAGCGCGGCGTCACCGCGGCCACCAACTTCGAGCTCGACAACGGCGTCCGGTCCGTCGTCCGCGACACCGCCAACCAGCACTACCTGCTCGTCATCCACCCGACGCTGGAGCTGTGGAAGGCGCAGGGCGCCATCGGCGACGACGCCGACCTCGAGGTCCTCGCCACCTGGCTGATGATGATCCTGCCGTTCCTCGCGCTCGCTCCGTACTACGACGGCCTCGACCCGATCCACGACCTGCGCGGCCGCACCCCGGCCCAGCAGCGCCCGGTGATCCGCCAGCTCGTCGCGGGCTTCCGCCCGATGTTCTCCCCCGGCAAGTGAGCCCGACGGGCCCTCAGGGCTGCCTGGCGTAGTCGTAGACGGTGCTCCGGGAGACCCCGGCAGGTCGGCCTCGGCTCGGCCGTGGGCGTGGGGGTGGGAGGGAACGCGGATGGAACACTGTGCGCATGACTCTCGGGACGATCGTGCTGACCGGCGCCGCCGGACGGGTCGGCACCGCACTGCGGGCGCCGCTGCGCGATGAGGCGGAGCGGCTCGTACTGGCCGATCTCGCGCCGATGCGCGTCGAGGCGCCGAACGAGGTCGTGCACCGCGGCGACCTCTCCGACGCGGCGCGGATCGTGCGGGGCGCGGACGCGATCGTCCACCTGGCCGGCGTCCCGGACGAGGCGCCGTTCCCCGACCTGGTCGAGGGCAACATCCTCGGCGCCCAGCGGATCCTGGAGGCCGCCCGCGTGGCCGGGGTGCCGCGCGTCGTCCTCGCCAGCAGCAACCGGCTGACCGGCTGCTACCCGTCCACCGAGACCGTGTCGCCCGCCATGCCGCCGCGGCCCGACGGCCTGTACGGGGTCAGCAAGGTCGCGGTCGAGGCGCTCGGCCGGCTCTACGCCGACAAGTTCGGCATGGACGTGGTGTGCCTGCGCATCGGCAGCCTCGAACCGCGCCCGACCGAGCCGCGCCACCTCGCGACCTGGCTGAGCCACCGCGACTGCGCGGGCTTCGTCCTCGCGGCGCTGACCGTCCCGTCGCCGGGGTTCCTCGCGGCGTACGCGGTGTCGGCCAACGCGCGCCGGTTCTGGGAGCTCGACGAGCGGCTCGGCTACGCGCCCCACGACGACGCCGCCTCCTACGGCATCCCCGACACGTTCGTCGGCGACGGCGTTCCGCAGGGCGGCGACTTCGCGTCCGCCCAGTTCACGCTGCGCCATCTGGAGGGATCCGCGGAAAACGAGTGACGTTCGGGTCACGAAGGGTGCGGCAGGCCCCACCCCGGCCCAGCAGCGCCCGGTGATCCGCCGGCTCGCCGCGGCGCCCGTCAGTCCTCGATCTCGGCGACCAGGATGTCCATGTGGCGGGCCGCCATGCGGGCGGGGGGCGGCAGTTCGGCGGCGTCGGCGGCCGTCAGCACGCGCGGACGGCCGAGCCGGCGGACGCGGCCGAGCCGTTCCACGCCGCCGCGGCCCTCGGCGAGCAGGTTGCGGACCCAGTCGGCGTCCCGCCCGTACGGCAGCCCGACGATGAGCCGGTCGCCGCTGCGGAACGCGGTCACCGGCGTCCGGTACTCGCGCCCCGACCTGCGGCCCCGGTGGACGATCATGGCGAAGGGCGGGAGGTAGGGCGCGTAGACGCCCTGCACGCGGTTCGTGACGGCTTTGTTGAACCGGGCGACCGATCTCGGCATCAGCGGTTTCACCATGCCTCCTGAGTAGCACGGCCTCCCGCCCTCGCGCGCGGTCAGCGGGTGAGGACGAACTCCTCCGGTCTGGCCTTGCGGGAGCCGGCCCAGAACTCGAACGTGTGGCCCGGCCAGAGGGTGCGGTTGACGCCCTGGTCGTCGAGGTACCAGCTGTTGCAGCCGCCCTCGTTCCAGACGGCGCGGCGCAGCCGCCGCTGGAGGCGGTCGTTGAAGCGGCGCGCGGCCTCCGGCTTCGGCTCGATGGTGTCGGCGCCGGCCTCCTGCATCAGGCGCAGGCAGCTCAGCACGTGCTGGATCTGCACCTCGATCATGAAGACGACGGAGTTGTGGCCGAGGCCGGTGTTCGGGCCGAGCAGCATGAAGAAGTTCGGCAGCCCGGGGATCGTCGTGCCGCGGTGCGCCTCGATGCCGTCCGCCCAGATCTCCTGGAGCTTGACGCCGTCGCGGCCGGTGACGCGCAGGTCGGTGAGGGCGTCGGTCACCTTGAAGCCGGTGCCGTAGATGATGCAGTCGACCCCGTACTCGCGCCCGTCCTCGGTGACGATCGAGTTCTCCCGCACCTCGGCGATCCCGGAGGTCTCCACCTCGACGCCGGGGCGCGCGAGCGCCGGATAGTAGTCGTTGGACAGCAGGATCCGCTTGCAGCCGATCGTGTAGTCCGGCGTCAGCTTGGCGCGCAGGACCGGGTCGGCGACCTGGCGGGCGATGTGCCGGCGGGCGATCTTCTCCTGCGGGGCGGACAGCCGCGGGTCGATCGTGAAGCCGACGGCGCGGGCCTCCAGCGCCCAGTAGATTCCGCCGCGGAACGCGCGGGCGGCGCCCGGCACCTTCCCGAACAGGGCGCGGACCGGCGCGGGGATGGACACGTCGGGCTTGGGCTGGATCCACGGCGGGGTCCGCTGGAAGACCACGAGCTCGCCCGCCTGCTCGGCGACCTTCGGCACGAACTGGATCGCGGAGGCGCCCGTGCCGATGACGGCGACGCGCTTGCCGGTGAGGTCGTAGGAGTGGTCCCACTCGGCGGAGTGGAACGCCGTCCCCCGGAACCGCTCGACGCCCGGCAGGTCCGGGTAGGACGGGACGTGCAGCGCGCCGATGCCGGACACGACGGCCTTCGGGGTGAGGACCGTCCCGTCGGCGAGCGTCACCTTCCAGCGGCGGGCGTCGTCGTCGTACTCCATGGCGTCGACCGCCGCACCGAAGCGGATGTGCTCGCGCACCCCGTACCTGTCGGCGGTGCGCTCCATGTAGGCGCGGATCTCCGGCTGCGGCGCGAACATCCGCGTCCAGCCCGGGTTCAGCTCGAAGGAGAAGGAGTACATGTGCGACGGGACGTCGCAGGCGCAGCCCGGATAGGTGTTGTCGTGCCAGGTCCCGCCGAGCGCTTCGCTCTTCTCCAGCACGACGAAGTCGTCGAAGCCGGACTGCTTGAGCCGGATCGCCATGCCGAGGCCGGCGAAGCCGGAGCCGATGATGACGATCGCGGGGGCGCGGTCGCTCATGACCCCTCCTCTCAGTTAACCTACTCGCAGTAAGTTACCGGGAGTAGGTTACTGACGGTAGGTCCAACAGAGGAGATTTCCTGTGAGTGGCGCCACACCCCCGCCCCGCCGCCGGATGTCGCGCCCCGAGCGCGAGCGGCAGATGCTGGACGTGGCGGAGCGGGTGTTCGGCGAGCGCGGCTACCAGGCCGCCTCCATGGACGAGATCGCCGAGCGCTGCGGGGTCTCCAAGCCGATGCTCTACGAGTACTTCGGCTCCAAGGACGGCCTGCTCGTGGCGTGCGTGACCCGGTCCAAGGCCGAGCTGTTCGACGTCACCCAGAAGGCGATGGCGGGCGCCACCACCCCGGAGGACATCCTGTCGCGCGGGATGGTCGCCTACTTCCGCTTCATCGACGAGCACAGCAGGTCGTTCGCGATGCTGCTGCGCGAGCCGATGGCCGCCGCCCCGGAGGCCATCCGGGCCATCGACGAGACCCGGCGGCAGCAGAGCGGGCTCATCGCCGGCGTGCTCGGCACGTTCGCCCCGTCAGCCCCCGCCGGGACGATCGAGGCGTACACGCAGATCATCATGGGCGCGAGCGAGCGGATGGCGCTGTGGCAGACGGGCCGTCCCGACGTGTCGGCGGAGGACGCGGCCCGCTACATGACCGACTTCTGCTGGAACGGCCTCAGCCCTTACCTGGCGCCCGCCGGGGAAGCGCGTCCAGGGCCCCGATGAGCAGGTCGAGGCCGAACTCGAAGTCGGCCTCGGCGTCGAAGTCGGCCAGCGCCGGGCCGTAGGCGATCACGTGCGGGAACTCGTCCGGGTCGAGGCGCGTCCACGACTCGGCCCCCGTCTCGGCGAGGTGCCCCAGCATCTTCGCCATGCCGATCTCGCGCATCTGGGCGCCGAGGGCGTAGGCGATGAGCGCCCGCATGATGCGCACGGCCGTCTCGCCGTCGAACCCGGCCGCGTCGGCGAGGGCCAGGGCGCGCTCGGCCGGCCGCAGCCCCACCGGCGTGTCGACCTTGTGGGTGAGGACGATCGACATGCAGCGCGGGTTGTCGTGGGCGACCTTCCGGAACGCCCGGACCAGCGCACGCGCACGTTCCTGCCATGACTCGGCCGGGTCGTCGGGCAGTTCCAGCCCCGCGACGACGTGCTCGGCCACACCCTCCAGCAGGGCGCCCTTGTTCGGGACGTGGTTGTAGAGCGACATCACGGCGACGTCCAGCTCGGCGGCGACCCGGCGCATCGACAGGCCGTCCGCGCCCTCCCGCTCGATCAGGTCGACCGCCGCCTCCACGATGCGCGCGCGGGTCAGCCCCGGTCGCGGAGTGTCGGAGGTCACACGCCTCGCCATCGCTTCCCGCTCCCCCTCGCCGTTGACACCCGTAAGTGTCCCATGACACGGTACGTACATTGTACGTAGGACGTACAGCGTACGTCTGCGCTCGGGGAGGACGCCCATGTCGACCCACGACCTGTACACCGACTCCGTCCCGTCCGACGCCTGGACCGTGCCGATGACCGGCGACGCCAGGTTCACCTGGGAGTACGACGACGGGCGCGACCGTCTCCTCGCCCTCTACCAGAAGGGCAAGGACAAGCAGTGGGACTCGGTCAAGCGCATCGACTGGGACCTTGAGGTCGACCCGCACGACGTCCTCGGCGTCCCCGACCAGTCCCTCGCCATCTACGGCACGAAGTACTGGGACATGCTGTCCGAGAAGGAGCGCGGCGAGCTGCGGCGGCACTCCACGTCCTGGCAGTTCTCCCAGTTCATGCACGGCGAGCAGGGCGCGATGGTCACCGCCGCCCGCATCGTCGAGTCGGTGCCCGACCTCGACTCCAAGTTCTACTCGGCCACCCAGACGATGGACGAGGCCCGCCACGTCGAGCTGTTCACGCGGTTCCTGCACGAGAAGGTCGGGATGGTCTACCCGATCAACACTAAGCTGCAGGACCTGCTGAACGAAACCCTCACCGACTCGCGCTGGGACATGCCCTACCTCGGCATGCAGGTCCTCATCGAGGGCCTCGCGCTCGCCGCGTTCGGCGTCATCCGCGACATCACCACCAAGCCGCTGCCCAAGCAGATCCTCGCCTACGTCATGCAGGACGAGGCGCGCCACGTCGCGTTCGGGCGGCTGGCGCTGCGCGACTACTACAAGCAGCTCTCGCCGGCGGAGCTCCGCGAGCGCGAGGAGTTCGTCATCGAGGGCTGCTACCTGATGCGCGACCGCATCCGCGGCCGGGAGATCTGGACCAACTTCGGCATCGACCCGAAGGAGGTCGACGAGATGGTCGAGAACTCGCCCTACATGCGGATGTTCCAGAGCCTGCTGTTCAGCCGCATCGTGCCCTGCGTGAAGGACATCGGGCTGTGGAGCGACCGCATCCGGCGCGCCTATGACGACATGGGCGTCCTGGACATGTCCAAGGCCGACCTCGACGCGCTCATGCACCAGGACGAGGAGATCGCCGAGAAGGTCGACGCCGAGCGGTTCGCCGCCGAGGAGACCGCCCGCAGAGCGGAGGTGGACGCCGTCATCGCCGACGCGGCGGCGGCGGGCTGAGTAACGTTCAGATCATTCGATCCGCCGCACACCTCGGAGGTCTGGATGCCCCTCGCGCACTTCGACGGAGCGCTCGCCGTCGTCACCGGAGCCGGCAGCGGAATCGGCCGGGCCGTCGCCCTCGCCCTGGCGGGGAACGGGGCCGCCGTCGTCGCCGCGGACATCGACCTGCCCGCCGCCGAGCGCACGGTCGCCCTCGCCAAGACGCTCGGCGCGGGCGGCACCGCCTACGAGGTGGACGTGGCGGACGAGGCCGCGATGGAGGACTTCGCCGCGCAGGTGAAGGAGACCCACCGCGTCCCCGACATCGTCGTCAACAACGCGGGCATCGCGGTCACGGGCCCCTTCCTCGCCACCGGCGTGGAGGACTGGGAGCGCATCCTCGGCGTGAACCTGTGGGGCGTCGTCCACGGCTGCCGGCTGTTCGGCCGCCAGATGCGCGACCGGGTGGACGCGCTGCCCAACAAGCCCGACAAGCCGAACTTCGGCGGCCACATCGTCAACATCGCCTCGGCCGCCGCGTTCGCGCCGTGGCGCGCCATGCCCGCCTACTGCACGACGAAGTCCGCCGTCCTCATGCTCAGCGAGTGCCTGCGCGCCGAGCTGGCCGGGTCGCGCATCGGCGTCACGGCCGTCTGCCCCGGTTTCGTCAGCACCAGCATCGTCGACAACGCGATCCACCTGGAGGGCGACGAGGCGGCCCGCGCCCGCCTGCGCGAGCGCGGCCAGCGGGCCATCAGGCTGCGCAACTACCCGCCGGAGAAGGTCGCCGAGCGGGTCGTCAACGCCATCATCAAGAACAAGCCCGTCGTGCCCGTCAACGCCGAGGGGCACCTCCTGCACGCCCTTTCCCGGGTGTCCCCCGCCTCCCTGCGCCTGCTGGCCAGGATTCCCGCCCGGGGTTAGCGTCCGCCCGACGGGCGCGGCCCCCGACTCTCCCCGCGGTGAGAGGAGAAGGATCGATGCCCCCCGACGTCCTGCTGAGCGACGGCCGCCCCCGGAACTGGACGGCCCGGATCCGGTGCGCGGACGGCGACCACACGCTGGAGCTGACCCATCGCGAGGTGGTCGCCGAGCGGCTGCTGCGCGCGTCCCGCAAGCACTCCTTCGACCCGGACGTGGACGTCGACTGGGACGCCCCGCAGGACCCGGACGTCTTCTACTTCCCGCCCCAGCTCGCGTCGCTCTACGAGACGCCGCTGTGGGACGGGCTGACGCACCGGCAGCGGGTGGAGCTGACCAAGCGGGAGATGTGCAGCATCGCCTCCTTCGGCATCTGGTCGGAGATGCTGCTGATGCGGTCGCTCGTGATGCACGCCTACCGGCACCGCTACGACAGCGACCACGTGGCGTACGCGCTGACGGAGATCGCGGACGAGTGCCGGCACTCGACGATGTTCGCCCGGATGGTGCGCACGTGCGGGCTGCGCACGCACCGGCCCCGGGCGCTGGAGTTCCACCTCGCCAAGCTGTTCGGCGCCGTCTACGACCCGGTGCCGATGTTCGCCGGAACGCTGATCGTGGAGGAGTTCACCGACGCGTTCCAGCGGCTGACCTTCCCGGACGAGGACGTCCAGCCGGTGATCCGCCAGGTCACCCGCATCCACGTGGTCGAGGAGGCGCGGCACATCCGGTACGCGCGGGAGGAGCTGAAGCGGCTGGTCGCGGAGATCCCGGCGGTCCGGCGGCGGGCGGCGGCCTACGGGATGGCGCAGGCGACGCGGCTGACGACCGCGCAGCTCGTGCACCCGTCCTGCTACACGGCGGTGGGGCTGGATCCGGGGCTGGCGCGGCGCGTGGCGGCCCGCAGCCCGCACCGGCGCGCGACGATGGCGTGGTCGTTCCGGAAATGCACCGCGTTCCTGGACGAGGTGGGTTTCCTGGACGGCCGGGCGCGCGACGTATGGATCCGGGCGGGGCTGCTGGAGCGTTGACCGTTACATCGGGCGGCCATTTGTCTCGACGTCGAACCGATTATTAGAAAATGGTTCGCCAATGGCGGGGAACTGGACTCGGCGAGAGCATGCGAAAGGGCCGCGGAGCAGGGACCACTCCGCGGCCCTGAGGCGAGTACGGGCAGCTCAGCCTGGGTTTCCTACACCCAGGACACTCCCAGCGATGACATGGTCACGATGTCGACCCCCTCCTCCCCAGGCATCGCCGCGCGCCGATCATCCTGCCTGGCACGGGAGCCCGACCGGCGCGCTCCCTCCCCTTTACCGGTTCACCATAGAAGGTGCCGGCGAAAATGACGCCGTGCTCGGCCGATTCAGGTCAGGAATGACTTAGCGCGGCGAGGACTTCACGGGCGGCGGCGGTGGCGGTGTCGAGACAGGCGCGCTCCCGGGCGTCCGCAGGGCCCCTGCGCGGCGCCTGCTCGCTGTAGCTGACGGTGAAGACCGCGTTGCGGACCCGGGCCGTGACCTGCCCGACCACGGTCGGCTGGCCCTCGTCGGTCTTGAACCAGCGGTACGCCTCGTCCCCGAGGCCGCCCTTGCGCTCCAGGGTGACGGTCCGCACGAGCGGGGCGTCGTGCGCCTGGGCCCACTGCGCGTCGTAGTAGCCCTCGGCGTCCTGGACGGGGGTCGCGGTGTCGCCCGGCGCGTACAGGTGCGCCTCCACGCGCAGCCAGCGGAACGCCGAGCCGGTCGAGGAGTACGTGCACGTGGTGAGCGTCGAGTTCGCGCTCTGCCGCCGCGCCGCCTTCGGCACGGCCCGCTCGACCGTGGCCGCCGCGACCGTCCCGCACGGCGCCGGAAGCGCGCCGATCACCTTCCCCTGGGAGCCCGGCGACCCCGGGGGGCGGGCGGCCGGCGGCTGCGAGGGCCCGCCCGGCGTGCGCCGCGGGGCGGCCTCCTGCCCGCGCCCCCCGGACACGACCAGGACGGTCGCGACCACCGCGGCGGCGAGCGCCACGGCCGCCGCGAGCACCGCGATCAGCCTGCGCGGGCGCCGCCCCGGGGCCGGCGGCTCCGGACCCGCATACGGCCGGTGGAACGGCTCGACCGGACGCTGAAGGCCCACGCCGCACTCCTCACTCCCGTCCCGTCGACCGTTCCCGCCACCCGTCAACGTAACCAGGGCCGCGCCGCCTGGCCAGGCCCCCTCGCGGTGCCGTTCGTCAGACCCGGTGGTCACAATGAAGGGATGCTGATAGCGGACATCGCACGGACCTCGGAGGCGGTCGCGGGCACCTCGGGCCGCAAGGCCAAGGTGTCGGCGCTCGCGGAGTGCCTGCGCGCGGCCGATCCGGGCGAGGCCGCGACCGTGGTCGCCTACCTGTCCGGCGAGCTGCCGCAACGCCAGATCGGGGTGGGGTACGCCGCGCTGCGCGACCTCCCGCCGCCCGCCGCGGAGCCGTCCCTGACCGTGCCCGGGGTGGACGCGGCGTTCGACGAGATCGGCGCCGTGTCCGGGCCGGGCTCGGTCGCCCGGCGGCGCGAGCTGCTCGCGGCGCTGTTCGGCCGCGCCACCGCCCCCGAGCAGGACTTCCTCGTCAGGCTGCTGGCGGGCGAGCTGCGCCAGGGCGCGCTGGACGGGGTGATGGCCGAGGCGATCGCGTCGGCCGCCGGGGTGCCCTCCGCCGAGGTCCGGCGCGCGTTCATGCTGCGCGGCTCGCTCGGCCCGGTCGCGACGACCGCCCTCGCGGAGGGGGTCGACGGGCTGCGCGCGTTCACGCTGGAGGTGGGGCGGCCGGTCAAGCCGATGCTGGCCGCCGCCGCGCCGTCGGTCGACGAGGCGTTCGCCAAGCTCGGGGGCGAGGCCGCCGTCGAGTGGAAGCTCGACGGCATCCGCGCGCAGGTGCACGTGTCCGGCGACGGGGTCCGGGTGTTCACCCGGACGCTCGACGAGATCACCTCCCGGCTGCCCGAGGTGGTGGAGGCGGTGCGGGGCCTGCCCGTCCGCGAGGCCGTGTTCGACGGCGAGCTCATCGCCCTGCGGCCCGACGGCCGCCCCCATCCGTTCCAGGTCACCTCCGCCCGCACCGCGACCCGCACCGCGAAGAGCACCGAGCCGGTGCCGCTGGCCGTCTTCCTGTTCGACGTGCTGTACCTCGCGGAGGCCGGCGACGCCCCTCCGCAGGGCGCGCGCGGCGAGGACCTGCTCGACGCGCCCGGGGCCGAGCGGTACGCGGCGCTCGCGCGGGTCGTCCCCGAGGAGCTGCGGATGCCCCGCGTGGTCACCGGCGACCCCGCGCGCGCCAAGGAGGTCTTCGACGAGGCCGTCGCGCGCGGCCACGAGGGCGTCGTCGTCAAGGCCCTCGACACCCCGTACACGGCCGGGCGGCGCGGCGCGGGCTGGATCAAGGTCAAGCCCCGGCACACCCTCGACCTCGTCGTCCTCGCCGTCGAGTGGGGGCACGGCCGCCGGCAGGGGCTGCTGTCCAACCTGCACCTCGGCGCCCGCGACCCCGAGACCGGCGGCTTCGTCATGCTCGGCAAGACCTTCAAGGGGCTCACCGACGAGCTGCTCGCCTGGCAGACGCGGAAGCTGCGCGAGCTGGCCGTGCGCGAGGACTCCTGGACGGTGCACGTCCGGCCCGAACTGGTCGTCGAGATCGCGTTCGACGGCGTCCAGCACAGCCCCCGCTACCCCGGCGGCATCGCGCTGCGGTTCGCCCGCGTCCTGCGGTACCGGCCCGACAAGTCGGCCGCCGAGGCCGACACGATCGACACCGTCCGCGCCGTCGCCCCCGTCATGGACTGAGCGGCGTCACGGGCTGAGCCCGGAGGCCTCCGCGGGCGGATGCTCCCCCGCCGGCGGCTCGTCCCCGTGCGCGCGGCCGCGGGCCCGCCGGGCCGACGCGGCGCGGGTCCGGATCCGCGAACCGGTCCGCCCCCGCACGCGCGACGGGGTGCGGCGGCGCGCCTGGGCGGCGGCCTCCCGCCGGGCGCGGGCGGCGGCGTTGC
Organism: Actinomadura sp. NPDC048021; assembly: GCF_040653135.1. NCBI lineage: Bacteria > Bacillati > Actinomycetota > Actinomycetes > Streptosporangiales > Thermomonosporaceae > Actinomadura > Actinomadura sp. NPDC048021. The sequence continues at coordinate 67,988 of NZ_JBEZJQ010000017.1, read as the reverse complement.
GCTCGGCCCGCTCGACGGCCTCCCGCTGGGCGCGGGCGGCCGCCCGGCGCGCCGCGCGGCGCGCGGCCCGGCGCGCCCGGCCCCGCTCGGCCCGCCGCTCCGCCCGGCGCTCGGCGCGGGCTGCGGCGCGGGCCATCCTGCGGCGGCGGGCCCGCTCGGCGACGTCGACGGGGCGCTGGAGCAGTTCGGGCGGGATGAGGTCGTGCCGGCCCGCGATGAACTCCTGCACCCAGATCTTGGCGCGGATGAGCGGCCGCCGGAGCCGCGTCTCGCGCCGGACGGCCCGGTGGTACCGGCGCGAGCCGGGGTCGTAGCGCCAGCGCGACCAGGGCGAGCCGGGCCGCGCCACCCGGATCGCGCCGACGATCAGCAGCGCGGGCATGAACAGCCCGATGAGCCCCGTCCAGATCTTGCCCTTCAGCAGCGTGACCACGGCGAGGACGAGGTTGACGGCGAGCGAGGCGACGTAGACGCGGGTGATCAGCCCGGTGCCATGGTCGGGCGCGATGCCCTCGTAGCCGAGGGGACGGATGCCGAGCAGCAGCAGCCCGGTCACCGCCATCGCGACGAACACCGCGTCGACGGACGCGCGGCCCTTCTCCGTCCAGTAGACGTCGCTGAGGTGCAGGATCAGCGCGAACTCGTCCAGGACGAGGGCCGATCCCATCCCGAACACCACCGCCGCCGCGAGGTCGAGGCCGACGTAGGCGTCCGGGACGGCGAGGCTCGCCACCCCGCCCAACAGCATCAGCACCACGCCGAACACGACGTGGTGGATGTGCACGTCGCCGGCCTTCACGTTCCGGAACCACCAGCGCACGTCCGCGCGGATCAGCCGCACGTTCACCCGCGTCAGCACGAAAGTGACCATGAACGCCACGAAGAAACCGAACAGCGGCAGCCGGCCGGTCGCCACGATGCGTTCGTCGAACATCTCGATCATCTGCCCCCCGCCTCCTCAATGATGCACCGTGACATGCGCCGATATCGTGTGACCCTGCCGACGATCAGGGGGAGAACCGCCATGAGCCGCATCGTGGACCGCTGCGATCCCGGGTACCGGGCATGGATCGCCGAGGCGATCCGGCTCGTGGACGCCGACGCCAACCGCAGCGCCGACACGCACCTGCACGTGTTCCCGCTGCCCCCGGAGTGGGGCATCGACCTCTACCTGAAGGACGAGTCCGTCCACCCCACGGGTTCGCTGAAGCACCGGCTCGCCCGGTCGCTGTTCCTGTACGGGCTGGCCAACGGGTGGATCCGCCAGGACACGACGATCATCGAGGCGTCCAGCGGGTCGACGGCGGTGTCGGAGGCGTACTTCGCGCGGCTGCTCGGCCTGCCGTTCGTCGCGGTCATGCCGGCCACCACCAGCCCGGAGAAGATCCAGCTCATCGAGTTCCACGGCGGCCGCTGCCACCTGGTGGCCGACCCGTCGGCGATCTACGAGGAGTCGCGGCGCCTCGCGGCCGAGTGCGGCGGCCACTTCATGGACCAGTTCACCTTCGCCGAGCGGGCGACGGACTGGCGCGGCAACAACAACATCGCCGAGTCGATCTTCGAGCAGATGCGGCTGGAGCGGTTCCCCGAGCCGTCCTGGATCGTGGTCGGCGCGGGCACCGGCGGGACGTCCGCGACGATCGGCCGGTACGCCCGCTACCGGATGTTCCAGACGCGGCTCGCGGTGGTCGACCCGGAGGGGTCGGCGTTCCACGGCTCGTTCGCCGACGGGGACCCCGAGCGCACCGCGGCGGGCTCGCGGATCGAGGGCATCGGCCGCCCCCGCGTCGAGCCGTCGTTCCTGCCCACGGTGATCGACCGGATGATCCGGGTGCCGGACGCGGCGTCGATCGCGGCGATGCGCTGGACGAGCGATGTCAGCGGCCGGAGCGTGGGCGGCTCGACCGGCACGAACATGTGGGGCGCGGCCGAGCTGATCGCGCAGATGCGGGCCCGCGGGGAGCGCGGCAGCGTCGTCACGCTCATCTGCGACGGCGCCGAGCGCTACGCGGGCACCTACGGGTCGGACGCGTGGCTGGCGGAGCAGGGCCTCGACGTCGCCCCCTACCGGGCCGCGCTGGACGCCTTCCTGAAGACCGGCACGATGCCGGACGTCACCCCGTGACGCGGATCGGGTTGAACAGGTCGGCGTAGATCAGCAGGCCGCCCATGACGATCAGGATGACGGCCATCACGTACGTCACCGGCAGCGCCTTGGCCACGTCCACGTAGCCGGGGTCGGGCCTGCGGAAGATCCGGGCGAAGGCCTTCTTGACCGCCTCCAGGAGCGCGCCCGCGATGTGCCCGCCGTCCAGCGGCAGCAGCGGGATGAGGTTGAACAGCCCGACCGCGAGGTTCAGCGAGCCGAGCAGCATCACGAAGAAGGAGACCTTCTGCGTCCCGGTGAAGTCGTCGGACGCGGCGACCTCGCCGCCGATCCGGCTGACGCCGACGACGCCGATCGGCCCGTTCGGGTCGCGCTTCTCGCCGCCGAAGGCCGCGTTCCACACGCCGACCATCTTCTGCGGCATCCGCACCAGGGCGCCGACGGTGCGCGCGGTCAGGTCGCCCATCGTGCTCGCGACCGCGCCCGGCCCCTGCCGCTCGATCCCGCTGGACGGCGTGATGCCGAGGAACCCGACGTTGACGACCTTGTCCTCGTCCTTGAGGTCGTACATCTGGTTGCGGGTGATCGGGACGTTCAGCCGCACGTCCCTGCCGTCCCGCCGGACGGTCATCGGGACGGTCTTGCCGCCGTCCTTGCGGATCAGCCGCTGGAGCTGCGGATAGTCGTCGATCTTCTTGCCGTCGAACGCGACGATCCGGTCGCCGGCCTGGAGCCCGACCTGCCGCGCGGGCGTCGGCGTCGCGCCCGCCGGGCACGCGGCGACCTTGGCGCTGGCCGGCACCATGCACTCGGCGACCTCCTTGATCACCGGCTGCGGCTGGTTGACGCCGATGCCCATCAGCAGGATCGCGAAGAACATCACCGACAGGAGCAGGTTCATCGCGGGCCCGCCGAACATGATGAGCAGCTTCTGCCACCACTTCTTGGCGTAGAACACGCGGTCCCCGTCGCCGGGCCCGACCTCCTCCAGCGAGGCCCCGCGCGCGGACTCGATCAGCCCCTGCCACGGCCCGGTGCTGATCCGCCGCACCTGCCCGGGCGCGTCGCCCTTGCGCGGCGGCAGCATGCCGATCATGCGGATGTAGCCGCCGAGCGGGATCCACTTGACCCCGTACTCCGTCTCGCCCTTGTGCCTCGACCACATGGTGGGCCCGAACCCGACCATGAACTGCGTGGTCCGCACCCCGAACAGCTTGGCGAAGGAGAAGTGCCCGAGCTCGTGCAGCGCGATGGAGACCAGCAGGCCGAAGAAGAGGATCAACGCTCCAGCCAGGTAGTAGACCATGCGGCGTGCCCTCCGGGTCCGTCCACCCCGCGCACCCGGGGGTGATCTCCGACAACCAGTTCAGAGTACGTTACGGCCCGCGATCCGGTTGAGGCGAACGAAGAAGCGGTCCGTGCCGGAGGCCACTTTGATGCACGGTGCTAACCCGGCCGCGCATCATTGGCACGAGAGCGCGTATCCGCGAGCAGGGCCGACCGCCCATCATGGGCGGCCCACCCCGGCCACGGAGGTTCCCCCTTGAAGCGCGGTCATGTAGCGGTCCTGGCCCTGACGCTGGCCCTGGCCGGCTGCGGCGGCAGCGACGACGGCGGCACGACGGCGGGCGCGTCGTCCCCAGCCCCGACCGCCAGGACGCAGGCCCCCTCCGCCCCCGGCACGGGCGTCGAGACCACGCCCCTCCCCCCGGCCCAGTCGAAGGCGGTCAAGGCCTTCAACGACTGCATGCACGCCCAGGGCGTCCAGATGCCCACCCCCAACCCCACGAGATCCCCCGCCCCCGACGAGCTGAAGAAGATCAGGGCCGCCCTGCAGACCTGCGTGAAGTCCATGTCGCCCCCCGCCACCCCACCCCCACGCTGACGACCACTCCCACAGCGCTCCCGTCACTCCCGAGCACCGGCGCGACCATCGTCCTGAGCCGGAGCCGGGGAAACCGCCACCTGTGCCAAGAAGCGCAACGGTCGAGACGACCCGCACAGAGGGACACCGAAACGGAAGCACCAGCAGCAACCGTCCAACGAGACGACCTCAGCCGCCACCCCAGCCGACGACGACCTCACACTCGCGATCGCGTCCGAAGGCAGGTTCGAGCTTGCGAGAACCTGATCGCGCAGCGAGCCGCAAGGCGAGCCGGAGCGATGCCAGCGATCGCACGTGTTTTTTGAGGTCGGGGCCCCCAGGGCCCCGACCTCAAAAAACACAATGAACACTGCTAGCCTTCTTCGACAGCTGATGATCCCGTGCGGGAGAGTCCCTCGCAGCCGGTGGGGGACGCCGAAGGAGCAAATCCTCCCCGGAACCTCTCAGGCCCACGGACCGCACGGGCCAGGCGACCTCTGGAAAGCGGGGACTCCGGTCCCCCGCCGAAGGTGAAAGCCCGCCGTGCGCGGCGGGTGAAGCTCTCAGGCGCCGATGACAGAGGGGGAGGCACCGATACGCCCGGTGCGCGAGTGGGACGATGGACCACGCGCGCCCGTGACGAAGGAGCCGAGCCCATGTCCGCCGATCCGACCGCGAAGAAGACGCCGCTGCACGACGTCCATGAGGACCTCGGCGCGAACCTCGTCGACTTCGCCGGCCATCTCATGCCGCTGCGCTACGCGAGCGAGACCGCCGAGCACCAGGCCGTCCGCACGGGGGCGGGGCTGTTCGACCTGTCGCACATGGGGGAGATCTTCCTGTCGGGTCCGGGCGCGGGGGCCGCGCTGGACTTCGCGCTGGTCGGCAACCTGTCGCCGATGCCGGTGGGCAAGGCCCGCTACACGATGATCTGCGGGCACGACGGCGGCGTCCTGGACGACCTGATCGTCTACCGGCTCGCGGACGAGACGTGGATGGTGGTGGCGAACGCGGCGAACGCCGCCGTCGTCCGGGAGGCGCTGGTCGAGCGGGCCGCGGGGTTCGAGGCGGCGGTGGACGACCGGTCCGACTCGTACGCGCTGATCGCCCTGCAGGGGCCGCGTTCCCAGGAAATTCTCGAGGGGTTCACGGACGCGCCGCTGGGGGACCTGAAGTACTACGCGATCCTTGCGGGGCGGGTCGCGGGCGTGGACGCGCTGGTCGCCCGCACCGGGTACACGGGCGAGGACGGGTTCGAGCTGTTCGTGGACGCGTCCGACGGTGTCGGGCTGTGGAGGGCGCTCGCCGCGGTGGAGGGGGTCGTCCCGGCGGGGCTTTCGGCCCGCGACACGCTGCGCCTGGAGGCGGGGATGCCGCTGTACGGGAACGAGCTGACGGCCGAGACGACGCCGTTCGAGGCGGGCCTCGGCCGGGTGGTGAAGCTGGACAAGCCAGGCGATTTCGTGGGCAAGGCCGCCCTGGCGGCGCAGGCGCAGACCCCGCCGGGCCGTAGGCTCGTGGGACTGGTCGCGCGGGGGCGTCGCGCGCCTCGCAAGGGGTACCAGGTCGTCACGTCCGGCGGCGCGCCGTGCGGCATCGTGACGAGCGGCGCCCCGTCGCCCACACTGGGCACGCCGATCGCCATGGCGTACCTCGACAGCGGCGTCGAGGAGGCGGGCCTCGCCGTGGACGTCCGCGGCCGGCACGAGCCGGTGGACGTGGTGGCCCTGCCGTTCTACAAGCGTTCCTGAACAAGTTGTCCGGCGGTGTGGGGCGCGCCCCCACAGTGGAAAGAGAGAAGTGATCGTGAGCGTTCCGGAGGAGCTCCGCTACAGCGAGGAGCACGAGTGGGTGTCGGGCCTCGGTGGCGAGGACGGCATCGTCACGGTCGGCATCACCGCGCACGCCGCCGACGCCCTCGGTGAGATCGTCTACATCGAGCTGCAGCCGTCGGAGGGCGACACCGTCGAGGCGGGCGAGCCGTGCGGCGAGGTGGAGTCGACCAAGTCGGTGAGCGACGTCTACTCCCCCGTCAGCGGCGAGATCACCGCGATCAACAGCGCGGTGGTGGACGAGCCGAAGGTCATCAACGACGACCCGTACGGCGAGGGCTGGATCTTCAAGGTGCGGATCTCGGAGGAGCCGGGCGACCTGCTCGACTCCGCCGCCTACGACAAGCTGATCGAGGAATCATGAGTCTGAACGACTCCCTCGCGACGGCCGATCCGGAGGTCGCCGAGGCCGTCGCCGCGGAGCTGCGCCGCCAGCAGGGCACCCTGGAGATGATCGCGTCGGAGAACTTCGCGCCGGTCTCGGTGCTGGAGGCTCAGGGGTCGGTCCTGACGAACAAGTACGCCGAGGGGTACCCGGGCCGCCGGTACTACGGCGGCTGCGAGTTCGTCGACGTCACCGAGCAGCTCGCGATCGACCGGGCCAAGGCGCTGTTCGGCGCCGAGCACGCGAACGTCCAGCCGCACAGCGGGGCGCAGGCGAACACGGCGGTGTACTTCGCGCTGCTCCAGCACGGCGACACGATCCTCGGCCTCGACCTCGCGCACGGCGGGCATCTCACGCACGGGATGCGGCTGAACTACTCCGGCAAGGTGCTGAACGTGGTGCCGTACCACGTCCGCGCCGAGGACGGCCTGGTCGACATGGACGAGGTGGCCTCGCTCGCGGCCGAGCACCGGCCGAAGATGATCGTGGCGGGCTGGTCGGCGTACCCGCGGCGGCTCGACTTCGCCGCGTTCCGGCGGATCGCCGACTCGGTCGGGGCGCTGCTCATGGTCGACATGGCGCACTTCGCGGGCCTGGTGGCGGCGGGGCTGCACCCCTCGCCCGTCCCGCACGCCGACATCGTGACGACGACGACGCACAAGACGCTCGGCGGTCCCCGCGGCGGGCTGATCCTCGCCCGCGAGGAGTACGGCAAGAAGATCAACTCCGCGGTGTTCCCCGGCATGCAGGGCGGCCCGCTGGAGCACGTGATCGCCGCCAAGGCCGTCGCCCTGAAGATCGCCGCGTCGGAGGAGTTCCGGGCCCGGCAGGCGGCGACGGTGGAGGGCGCGAAGCTGCTCGCCGAGCGCCTGCTCGCCGAGGACTGCGCCAAGGCCGGCGTCAAGGTGCTGACCGGCGGGACGGACGTCCACCTCGTGCTGGTCGACCTGGTGGACTCCGAGCTCACCGGGCGCGACGCCGAGGACCGCCTGCACGACATCGGCATCACGGTCAACCGCAACGCGGTGCCGAACGACCCGCGCCCGCCGATGGTGACGTCCGGTCTGCGGATCGGCACCCCGGCCCTCGCGACCCGCGGTTTCACCGCCGAGGACTTCGCCGAGGTCGCGGACGTGATCGCGCTGGCGCTGCAGCCGTCCTTCGACCGGGACGCGCTCGCCGCGCGGGTGAAGGCGCTGGCGGACGAGCACCCCCTGTACCCGAACCTGTGACGTTCCGGCGCCCTCTCCCCCTGCGGGACCCCCGTCAAGGGGGAGGGGGCGCGGCTACAACGAGGTAGCTATGGCCATCAGCGTTTTCGACCTGTTCAAGATCGGCATCGGTCCGTCGTCCTCCCACACGGGGGGCCCGATGGCCGCGGCGCACCGGTTCGCCCGGGGGCTCCAGCGCGACGGGCTGCTGGAGAAGACGGCGTCCGTCGCCGTCACCCTCTACGGGTCGCTCGGCCTCACCGGCAAGGGCCACGGCTCCGACAAGGCCGTCATCCTCGGTCTTGAGGGCGACAAGCCCGAGCTCGTCGACGTCGACCGGGTGGACGAGCGGCTCGCCGCGATCCGCGAGCGCGGGGCGCTGCGGCTGTTCGGCGACCACGAGATCCCGTTCGTGGTCAACGAGCACCTGGTCTTCGAGCGCAAGGAGTCGCTGCCCGGCCACCCCAACGGGATGCGCTTCACGGCTCTGGACGCCTCCGGCGGGGAGCTGCGCGCGAAGGTGTACTACTCCGTCGGCGGCGGGTTCATCCTGGACGAGAACGCCACCGGCGCCGACCGCATCAAGCCCGACGACACCGTCCTGCCGCACCCCTTCGACACGGCCGCCGAGCTGCTGGAGCGGTGCCGGGAGACGGGCCTGTCGATCTCGGCGCTGATGCTGGAGAACGAGAAGGCGTTCGGCCGCGACGCCGCCGAGATCCACGACGGCCTGCTCGAACTCTGGCAGGTCATGCGGGCCTGCGTGACCCGCGGCTGCACCCGGGAGGGCCTCCTGCCGGGCGGGCTCAAGGTGCGCCGCCGCGCTCCCCAGCTGCACCGGCAGCTGTCCGCGGAGGAGGCGTCCGACCCGCTCCACGCGATGGACTGGATCACCCTGTTCGCGCTGGCGGTCAACGAGGAGAACGCGGCGGGCGGGCGCATCGTCACGGCGCCGACCAACGGCGCCGCGGGCATCATCCCGGCCGTCCTGCACTACTACGACCGGTTCATCCCGGGCCACGACGACGAGGGCGTGGTGCGGTTCCTGCTGACCGCCGGGGCGATCGGCGTGCTGTTCAAGCAGAACGCCTCCATCTCCGGGGCCGAGGTCGGCTGCCAGGGCGAGGTCGGGTCGGCCTGCTCGATGGCCGCCGCCGGGCTCACGGAGGTCCTCGGCGGCACCCCCGAGCAGGTGGAGAACGCCGCCGAGATCGGCATCGAGCACAACCTCGGCCTGACCTGCGATCCCGTCGGCGGCCTGGTCCAGGTCCCCTGCATCGAGCGCAACGCCGTCGGCGCCGTCAAGGCCATCAGCGCCGCCCGGATCTCCCTGCGCGGCGACGGCCGCCACTTCGTCTCCCTCGACAAGGCCATCAAGACCATGCGCGACACGGGCCGCGACATGCTCGACAAGTACAAGGAGACCTCGCGCGGCGGCCTCGCCGTCAACGTCATCGAGTGCTGACCGCGGCCCGCTACCGGAGCGGGATGTCGAGGCCGTGCTCGTCGGCGGGGCGCGGGCCGCGGATGCGGCGGTCGGCCTCGCCGATCGCGACGTCGTTGATGCTCGCCTCCCGCCACCGCATCAGGCCGCGCTCGTCGAACTCCCACAGTTCGTTGCCGTAGCTGCGCCACCACTGCCCGCCGGCGTCGTGCCACTCGTACTGGAACCGGACGGCCATGCGGTTCTCGCGGAACCCCCACAGGCTCTTGCGCAGCGCGTAGTCGAGCTCCCGCTCCCACTTCGCGGTCAGGAAGGCGATGATCTCCTCCCGTCCGGTGACGAACCGGTCGCGGTTCCGCCAGACCGAGTCGGGCGTGTAGGCGAGCGCCACCCGCTGCGGGTCGCGGGTGTTCCACGCGTCCTCGGCCGCCTGGACCTTCTGCTTCGCGGTCTCCAGGGTGAACGGCGGGTAGGGCGGACGGTCCTCGGTCACGGCGGCCTCCTCGGGTTGAGAACGAGCGTTCTCCATCTCTGCCGCTAAGGTAGGGAACGATCGTTCTCAACGTCAAGTCAGGAGCGCCCATGCCGGCCGCGATCACCGAGGAGCAGCAGGACCGGGACCGCCAGGCCCTGCTGGACGTCGCCGAGCGCCTCTTCTACCGGCAGGGCGTCCAGGCGGTGGGCATGGACGAGCTGCGGACCGTGTCCGGGCTGCCGCTCAAGCGCATCTACCGGCTCTTTCCCACGAAGGAGGCCCTCGTCGTCGCGATGCTGGACCGCCGCGACCGCCGCTGGCGCGCGAGCCTGGCCGCCCATCTGGACGCGGAGCCCGACCCCCGGCGGCGCGTCCTCGCCCTGTTCGACTGGCTCGGCGCGTGGTTCGCCGAGCCGGGCTTCCGCGGCTGCGCCTGGGTCAACGCCCACGGGGAGCTCGGCTCGTCCTCCCCGGCGGTCGCGGACGCGGCGCGAGCCCACAAGCGGGCCTTCCACGACCAGGTCGTGGCCCTGGTCTCCCCTGTCGACGCGTCCGCCGCCGAACCCGTCTACCTGCTCGCCGAGGGCGCCATCGTCGTCGCCGGAATCCAGGGCGACCCCACCGCCGCCGCCCGCGCCCGAACCGGCGCCCGCCTTCTCCTGGAAAGGGCCGGCCGGGCTTGACCCTGCCGTTGGCGGCAGGGTTCCAGGCTCGGGGCATGGAGACGAATTCGGAGAACAGGGTCGTCCTGGTCACCGGCGCGGGAACCGGGATCGGACGCGCCACGGCACGCATGTTCGCGGCCGAGGGCGCCCGCGTGGTGGCCGTCGGACGGCGGCCCGGCCCGCTGGCCGAGACCGCGGACGGGCATCCCGGCATCGAGCCGCTCGCCGCCGACATCACCGGCGACGGCGCCGCCGCCGAGATCGTGCGCAGGGTGACGGACGCGCACGGACGGCTGGACGTGCTGGTCAACAACGCGGCGATCGTCCAGAGCGGGACCCTGGAGAGCCTCGCCCCGGAGACGCTCGCGCCGCAGCTCGCGACGAACCTGGTGGCGCCCGTCCTGCTGACCCGGGCGGCGCTGCCCGCGCTCGACGGCGGCGGGGTCGTCGTCAACGTCAGCACGTCCGTCGGGCAGCGGGGCTGGCCCGGCAACGCGTTCTACGCCGCCACGAAGTCGGCGCTGGAGACGCTCACGCGCGGCTGGGCCCTGGAGCTCGCGCCGCGCGGCATCCGCGTGGCCGCCGTGGCGCCCGGAGCGATCGCCACCCCGATGGGCGAGCACCAGGGCCTCTCCGCCGAGCGCCTCGCGGCGCTCCGGCAGTGGCAAATCGAGCACACCCCGCTCGGCCGCGTCGGGCGGCCGGAGGAGGTCGCGTGGGCGATCACGCGCCTGGCCTCGCCCGACGCCTCGTTCGTCACCGGCGCCGTCCTCGCGGTGGACGGAGGCGCGGTGGTCGCCTGAGCGCCGGCGGGCCCACCGCCTGGTAGAACGAGGGGAGGAGGTGGTGGCGGTGCGGATCGGCGAGCTGGCGCGGATCACCGGGACGACGCCGCGGGCGCTGCGGCACTACGAGGAGGCGGGCCTGATCGCGTCCCGCCGGGCGGGCAACGGATACCGGATCTACGACGAGGGCGCGGCCGTGCGGGTCCGCAACATCCGGGAGCTGCTCGCCGTCGGCCTCACCCTCGACGACGTGCGCGCGTTCTCGGTCTGCCTGGACGGCGACGTGGCGGCCTCGCCCCCGTCGGAGAAGGGGCTCCGCATCGCCCTGGACCGCCTCGCCGTCCTCGACGCGCGCATCACCGCCCAGACCGAGGCCCGCGACCGCCTCGCCACCGCCCTGACCCGCGCGGCCGAGAGACGCCCCGCATCGGCCCGCTGACCGCGGGGACGTGGAGGCGGAACCGGCCGGGGTCTCGGGACGGCGGGCCTATCTCAACGGACTGCTGACCAACCTTCTCAACCCGAAGATGGTCACCTTCACCATTGGACGGGACGGTCGGCGTCCTCGCGGGCCGCATCGGCGACTGGCTGCGCCGCCGTCGCGAGTGGGTCAGGGGCGGGCGCCCCGGCCGGTGGGGGAATGGGCGCCCTGGCGGGCCTCGTTGCCGCAGTGGCGGCACACGACCTGGGGGCTGACGGTCTCGCCGCAGGAGTGCCGCCACCGGACGGGCGGGTCGTCCGGGTGCAGGTGCCGGTCTCCCCAGGCCATCAGCACGAGCAGGACGTCGCACAGCTCCACGCCCGCGGGCGTCAGGCGGTACTCGTGGCGCACCGGGTGGTCGCTGTAGCGCTCGCGGCGGATGACGCCGCCCGCCTCCAGCTTGCGGAGGCGGGCGGTGAGGATGTCGCGGGACGCGCCGGTGTTGCGGACGATCTGGTCGAAGCGCCGCACCCCGTAGCTCAGCTCCCGGATCGCCAGCAGGCTCCAGCGCTCGCCGACCAGGTCCAGCGTGTCGGCGATCGAGCACTCGCGCGGATCGGCGTCCTTCGGCATACCGGGAAGCCTAGCCGCCGGACCTGGCCGGACCGTCCGTCAGAGCCGCTCCACGACGGTGGCGTTGGCCAGTCCGCCCGCCTCGCACATGGTCTGGAGGCCGAACCTGCCGCCGCGGTCCTCCAGGGCGTGCAGCAGGGTCGTCATGAGGCGGGCGCCGCTCGCGCCGAGCGGGTGGCCGATCGCGATCGCGCCGCCGCGCACGTTGACGCGCGCGAGGTCGGCGCCGGTCTCGCGCGCCCACGCGAGGACGACCGGGGCGAACGCCTCGTTCACCTCGAACAGATCGACGTCGTCCAGGGTGAGGCCACCGCGCTCCAGCACCTTCGCGGTCGCGGGGATGATCGCGGTGAGCATCAGCAGCGGGTCGTCGCCGGTCACGGCGAAGGCGTGGAAGCGGGCGCGCGGGCGCAGGCCGAGCCGCGCGGCGACGTCGGCGCCCATGACCAGGACGGCGGCGGCGCCGTCGTTGACCGGGGAGGCGTTGCCCGCGGTGATCTTCCAGCCGATCTCGGGGAACCGCTCGGCCATCCGCTCGTCGTGGTAGGCGGGCCTCAGGCCGGCGAGGATCTCCGGCGACGTCGCCGGGCGGACGGTCTCGTCCCGCTGCCCCGTCCAGGCGACCTCCCGGTCGAACTCGCCGTTCTTCCACGCCTTGGCGGCGCGGCGGTGGGACTCGGCGGCGTAGGCGTCGAGCTCCTCCCGCGACAGGTCCCAGCGCGCGGCGATCAGCTCGGCGCTGATGCCCTGGCCGACGAGCCCGCCCGGGTAGCGCTCGGGGAGCAGCGTCCCGAACGGGTCGCTGCCCGGCAGGACGCTCGACCCCATCGGCACCCGCGACATCGACTCGACCCCGCACGCGATGGCGATGTCGTAGGCGCCGCTCTGCACGCCCTGCGCCGCGATGTGCAGGGCCTGCTGGGACGAGCCGCACTGCCGGTCGACCGTCATGGCGGGGACGCTCTCGGGGAACCCCGCGGCGAGGACGGCCGTGCGGGTGATGTTGAGCGCCTGGTCGCCGGCCTGGGTGACCACGCCGCCGATCACGTCGTCCACGGTCCCCGGGTCGATGCCCGCCCGCTCGACGAGGGACGCGAGCGTCCGCGCGAGCAGGTCGGCCGGGTGGTCGCCGTGCAGGAACCCGCCGGCCCTGCCCTTGCCCAGCGGCGTGCGCACCGCCTCCACGATCACCGCGTCCCGCATGGACCCCACCTCCGTTGTGTTTTCCAACTCACTTCGGCAGTATCCGCTCGGCGGACCGGAGAGCACAATCGGCTCCGACGGTGAGTTGGATAACACAACTCGGCAGACGAAGACCCGGAGGCCGTCACCGATCGCTGTCGAAGCCGATCGCTACCGCCCCCGGGTCTTCGGGCCGCTCAGCGGGAGGGGCCCGTGCCGTGGTCCGTCTCTACCCTCCATGCGTCGAAGAGCCCCTCGGTGGAGCCGCCCGAGTGTCGTCGGTCGGACAAGCACGCCTCCTCGTTCTCCTCGACGTCGCGTTCCCTTTGGACGTTAGCCCCATAAGCCGACATAGACCCAAAATGGGAGCCCAAGCCGCCGTCAAGCATCGGGACCGCCCCGCCCGACGCGACCGTCTAGCCCTTGTACATCTCCCGCATCTTGCGCGCGGCGTCGCCCGGTTTGCGCTTCGGCCCCTTGCCCGTGGCCTCCTCGCCGCGGCGCGGCCGCTTCTCGCGCTCCGGTTCGGACTCCGCCTTGCCCGTGGGCTTCCCGGGCTTGCCAGGCTTGTCGTTCACGACAACTCCCCCGATGTCGTTCCAACTGTCGGTCCATAGGTACCCCGTCTAACGGGGGTAGAAGCGCACCTCAGGACGGCCGACCTGGCCGTAGTGGGGGCGGCGGTCGGCCAGCCCGTTCTCCGCCAGATACTCCAGATAGCGGCGCGCGGTGACCCGGGAGACGCCGGTGAGATCGGCGGCAGCGGCGGCGGACAGGCCGTCGGCCGCGGACTCCAGCACGCCGGTCACGGCCTGGAGCGTCTCCCCGCTCATCCCCTTGGGCAGCGCGTGGTGGTCGGGGGTCCGGAGCGTGGCGAGCATCCCGTCCACGTCCGCCTGCCCGCTGACCTCCCCCGAGCCGACCGCCTGCTCCCGGAACCGCGCGTACCGGACGAGCTTGTCGCGCAGCGACGCGAAGGTGAACGGTTTCAGCAGGTACTGGACGATGCCGACCGCCACGGCGGTGCGGATCACCGCGAGGTCCCGCGCGGACGTCACGGCGATGACGTCCACGTCCCGTCCCCCGGCGCGCAGCGCGCGGCAGACGGTGAGGCCGTGCGTGTCCGGAAGGTAGAAGTCCAGCAGGACGACGTCGACCTGCGTCCGCTCGCAGAACCGGAGCGCGTCCGCCCCCGAGTGCACGACCCCGGCGACCGTGAACCCGGCGACCCGCTCGACGTAGGTCCGGTGCGCCTCCGCCGCCACCGGGTCGTCCTCGACCACCAGCACCCTGATCACGGCTCGCCGCCCCCGCGCCGGGCCCCGGCGGCCCGCCTCGGCAGGGGCAGCCGGACGGTGAACACGGCGCCGTGGCCGGGGCCGGCCGCGCCCACCCGCACCTCACCGCCGTTGCGGCGGACGGCCTGGCCGACCAGGGCGAGGCCGAGGCCGTGCCCGACCGCGCCGCCGGACGTCTTCGTCGTCCAGCCGCGCCGGAACATCGCGGGCACGGCGGCGGGGTCCACGCCCCGCCCGCTGTCGGACACCTCCAGCACGAGCGCCCCGTCCTCCACGCGGGCGCCGACGCCGACGCGCGGCGGCCGGGCGGCGGCGCCCTCGATGGCGGCGTCGACCGCGTTGTCGATGAGGTTCCCGAGGATCGTGACCAGGTCGCGCGGCTCGATCGCGCCCTCGATCACGGTGTCCTCGCCGATCACGAGCTCCACGCCGCGCTCCCCCGCCTCGGCGGACTTGCCGAGCAGCAGCGCGGCCAGCACCGGCTCGCCGACCGAGCCGACGACCCGGTCGGTGAGCCGCTGCGCGCTCGCCAGCTCGGCGGTCGCGAACTCCACGGCCTGCCCGGGACGGCCCAGCTCCACCAGCGACACCACCGTGTGCAGGCGGTTCGCGGCCTCGTGCGCCTGCGAGCGCAGCGACTCGGCAAACCCGCGCACCGTGTCCAGCTCGCCCGTCAGCGCCTGCAGCTCGGTGTGGTCCCGCAGGGTGACGACGTTGCCCATCACCCGGTCCCCCGACCGGACGGGCGAGGTGTTCACCACGAGCACCCGCGTGTCCCCCACATGGATCTCGTCCGACCGAGGCTCCGCGGACACCAGCGTCGCCACCAGCTCCTCCGGCAACCCCAGCTCCGCGACGTCCCGCCCCTGCGGCTCCCCCCGCGCCCGCCCGGGGATCGCGGCGGACGGGAAGGGGCCGTGGGGGGCGTCCAGGTCGAGGAGGTGTCTCGCGGCGTCGTTGCAGAGAACGACGCGGCCGCTGCGGTCGAGGATGAGGAGCCCTTCGCGGACGGCGTGCAGGATCGCCTCGTAGTACTCGAACATGCCGCGCAGCTCGTCGGGGGCGACGCCGCGGGTCTGTCGGCGCAGGCGGGCGGAGACGAGGTAGCTGCCGGCCATCCCGACGGCGAGGACGGCCCCGGCGACGGCGCCGAGGGCCAGCAGGCGCTGGCGGAGCTCCGCCGAGATCGCCTTGACCGTGATGCCGACCGCGACCAGGGCCACCACGCGGCGGTCCTCGCCGAAGACGGGCGCGACGGTGCGCACGGACGGCCCGAGCGTGCCGGTGTAGGTCTCGGTGAACGTCCGTCCGGCGAGCGCGGGGGCGGTGTTGCCGACGAACGTCCCGCCGATGCGCGCGGGGTTCGGGTGCGTGTAGCGGATCCCGGCCGGGCTCATGATCGTGATGAAGTCGACGCCGGTGTCGTGCCGGACGCGTTCGGCGTAGGGCTGCAGGAGGCGGGTCGGAGCCGGGTCGGCCAGCGCGGCCCGGACGGTCGGGGCGTCGGCGATGCTCGCCGCGACCGCCGAGACCGTCTGGGCGGCGCTGTCGTCCACGGCCCGGCCGGAGTCGAGGAAGGCCAGCGCCGCGCCGGCCGCCACGAGGAGCCCGACGATCGCCGCCTGGAGCACGAGCAGCTGCCGGGCCAGGCTCCAGCGGCCCGGCGCCGCCCATCGAGGACGCACTCCCGGCCCCTCCCCCTCGCATCTCGCCGTCACCCCGTCGCACCTTGCCGTGAACGAAATGTACACAAGGGTGACCCCGGTCACAGAACCGCGCATAGTCACGTGGGGACAGACCCCCAGCCCCCGCCCGACCTGCGAGCTCACCTCCAGAGCGGCGCCCACGGTGTGCATGCTCCGGCTCCGGCCGGAGGATGGGCGCCGCCGCGGGGCGGCGGCCCGCCCGCGGATCCGACCGGACCGGGCGGGCGCCGCCCCTCGCACCGATGCCGGGGTCCTGAGCCGAGGAGGTCCCCCGTGGCCCCGTCCGCCTCCCAGCCTGCGCGCGACCGCGTCCACTACCTGTACCTCGCCGTCGTCGCCGCCGTGGTGGCGGGGGCCGTGGTCGGCCTGGCCGCGCCGGACTTCGCGCAGGAACTGAAGCCGATCGGCACCGCCTTCGTCAACCTGATCAAGATGATGATCTCGCCGATCATCTTCTGCACCATCGTCCTCGGCATCGGCTCGGTCGCGAAGGCGGCCGAGGTCGGCCGGATCGGCCTGGTCACCATCGCCTACTTCCTGGTGATGTCGACGCTGGCCCTGGCCATCGGGCTGGTGGTGGGGAACCTGCTGCACCCGGGCTCCGGGCTGCACCTGGACCCGTCGTCCGTCGCCGAGGCGAAGTCGCAGGCCGAGGGCGGCGAGGGCACCACCGACTTCCTGCTCGGGATCATCCCGGACACGCTGGTGTCGGCGCTGACGGAGGGGCAGGTGCTGCAGGCGCTGCTCGTCGCGCTGCTCACCGGGTTCGCGCTCCAGGGGCTCGGCCCGGCGGGCGCGCCGATCCTGCGGGGCGTCGAGCACCTGCAGCGGCTGGTGTTCCGGATCCTCTGGATGATCATGTGGGCGGCGCCGGTGGGGGCGTTCGGCGCGATCGCGGCGGTGGTCGGGTCGAGCGGCTGGGACGCGCTGAAGAGCCTCGCCGTGATCATGCTGGGCTTCTACGCGACGTGCGCGGTGTTCGTGTTCGCGGTGCTCGGCGCGGTGCTGTGGGCGGTCAGCCGGATCAGCGTGTTCGCCCTGCTGCGCTACCTCGCCCGCGAGTTCCTGCTGATCCTGTCGACGTCCTCGTCGGAGTCGGCGCTGCCCCGGCTGATCGCGAAGATGGAGCACCTCGGGGTGAGCCGCCCGGTCGTCGGCATCACCGTGCCGACCGGGTACTCCTTCAACCTCGACGGCACCGCGATCTACCTGACGATGGCGACGCTGTTCATCGCGTCCGCACAGGACCGGCCGATGTCGGTCGGCGCGCAGATTCCGCTGCTCCTCTTCATGATCGTCGCGTCGAAGGGCGCGGCGGGCGTCACCGGCGCCGGGCTCGCCACCCTCGCGGGCGGCCTCCAGTCGCACAGGCCCGCGCTCGTCGACGGGGTGGGGTTCATCGTCGGCATCGACCGGTTCATGTCCGAGGCCCGCGCGCTGACCAACTTCGCGGGAAACGCCGTCGCCACCGTGGTCATCGGCACGTGGACGAAGGAGTTCGACGCCGAGCGGGCCCGCGGCGTCCTGTCCGGCGAGGACCCGTTCAACGAGGACACCCTGCTGGACGACCACGGTCCGGCCGCCGAGCCCTCCGGTTCGCGGAAGGAACCGCTCCCCGCACCCGGCGGCGCACCCGCCTGAGAGGCCCGGCCGCCCGGCGCCGCGCGGCGCCCCCCCGCCGCCGGGCGGGCGGCGGCGGCCGCCCTCCGGGGAGTGCACCCGGGCCCGGCGGCGCCCCCCCCCCCCCCGCCCGGCCCCCCCGGCTCAGGCGGACTCGGGCTGCGGACGGCGCCCGCGCGGGCGCCTGCGGGGCCGCTCGACCTCGGGCCGGAAGCGGATCACCACCGGGAGGTCGGGCATGCCGACCGCGCGGCGGTACCGCTCGACCGGGCCCGCGCCCAGTTCCCCGTACACCTCGCTCACGAGGGCGTCGCCCGCGCAGGCCACGTTCAGCCGCAGGCGCGGCCGGTCGGCCGTCCCGGTGAGGCGGGCGCGGGCGTCCTGGACGCCGGGCAGCCCGCGCGCGTCCCGGTGCAGGACGTCGGCGGCGGCGCGGGCCCGGGCGCGGGTCTCGGGGTCGAGGTCGGGCCACCGCTGGTGGACGACGGCCCGCACCTGCATGACCAGCCACAGCTGCCCGGCGAGCGCGAGCACCTCCGCGGCGCCCGCCGCGGAGGGCAGGAACCAGCCGGTCTCGCGGGCGAAGCGCGCCAGCACGGGGTCGAGCAGCGGCCGCCCCGACAGGGCGCCGAACGCGTCGAAGGCGCCGAGGCCGAGGGCGAGGCCGGCCGCGCCGGCCAGCAGCAGCACGGCCCCGGTCACCGCGATCGCGATCCTCATCGTCAGTCCTTCCGTCGGCACCGTCGGTCGTTGCGCAGCACTGCCGGACCTCCCGCGGGCGTGGGCGGCCCTCCCGCCGGCACCTCAGTCCTTCCGCCAGCCGAGGCGGACGTCGACCGGCGGCCGGCGCATCGGCTCGATCCGGTCCAGGCGCGCGTCGACCGCGTCGTGGACGAGGTCGGCGAGGTTCGCCGGGTTGCGGTAGTGGGTGGCGGCCCGCACGAGCAGGCCCCGGCGGAAGAACCCGAGGCCCCGGACGCGGGCGCGCTCGATGCCGGGGACCTCCATCGCCGCGGCCGCGAGCGTGCGGCGCAGCGCGGCGCGGCCGATGACGCCCGCCAGCCGCGGATCGGCGCCCGCCAGCGGCACCCCGCGCAGCCGCCCGGGCAGCGCGGCCGCCATGAAGGCCGCCCCGAGAGCGGCCACCGCGCCCGACGCCGCCAGCACGTCCGGATGGTTCCACGCGTGCCGCCGCAGGGCCTCCACCACCGGGGCGACCCCCGGCACCGGGTGGACGGCCGACCCGAGCGCCCCGGCGAGCAGCTCGATCGCGGCCACCCCGCCGAACGCGGTCACCAGCAGCGCCGCGGCGAGCCCGGCGAGCGCGCGGCGGGGCCGCAGCTCGCGGACGGCGAGCCGGCGCGCCAGCCGCCTGCCCTGCGCCTCCTCGATCAGCTCCTTGACCAGCGTCTCGGCCATGGCCACCCCCCGTGAGCCTCGGCACCTACGGCTTCGTCACCCATGGTGCGCGAAAGTCACGCGGAGTGAAACACGCCATGCCGACATCTCACGCGTTCATCGGCCGGGAACCCGCAGGTCAGCGGAAGACGACCGTCCGGTCTCCGTTGAGCAGCACGCGGTGCTCGGCGTGCCAGCGGACGGCGCGGGCGAGCGCGAGGCACTCCACGTCGCGTCCCACGGCCACCAGCTCCTCCGGGCTGTGGGTGTGGTCGACGCGCGCGACCTCCTGCTCGATGATCGGCCCCTCGTCCAGGTCGGCGGTGACGTAGTGCGCGGTCGCGCCGATCAGCTTGACGCCGCGTGCGTGCGCCTGGTGGTAGGGGCGGGCGCCCTTGAAGCTCGGCAGGAACGAGTGGTGGATGTTGATGATCGCGCCGGGCAGCTTGGCGCAGAAGTCGTCGGACAGGATCTGCATGTACCGGGCGAGGACGACGAGGTCGGCGCGGTAGTGCTCGACCAGCGTCAGGATCTCGGCCTCCTGCGCGGCCTTTCCTCCCGGCCCGACCGGCAGGTGGTGGTAGTCGATCCCGTACGACTGGGTGAGCGGCCGCAGGTCGGGGTGGTTGGACGCCACCGCGACGATGTCGATGTCGAGCAGCCCGGACCGCGTCCGGTACAGCAGGTCGTTGAGGCAGTGCCCGCCCTTCGACACCATGATCAGCACGCGCGGGCGCTCGGCCAGCGGGTGCAGCCGCCACTCCAGCCCGAGCTCGGGCACCAGGGACGCGAAGGCGCCGCGCAGCTCGTCGGGGTCGGTGTCGGCGAGCGCCGCGAACTGCACCCGCATGAAGAAGGTGCCGGTCTCGCCGTCGCCGAACTGCTGGCTCTCGACGATGTTGCACCCGCGCTCGGCCAGCAGCCCCGAGACGGCGGCCACGATGCCGGGCCGGTCGGGGCAGGACAGGGTCAGCACGTACTCGTTCACGGGTTCGCTCACGGGTCTCATTCTTGCCTCGGCGCGGGAAGCGCCAGCTCACGACGGGTCCCTCCCGAGCTTACGCGGCGGCGTCCCCGTCCCGCCGCCGTACCGGCCGGTCGGCCCGGCCGGACGCCGCCGGCCTTGTCTACCCGTGAGTAGTTTGAAGCCCCGCCTTGGGGTTACCTTTGCCCGCATGCGGCGAATCGCGCTCGTGGCGCTGGCGGTCACCCTGGCCCTGGCGGGCTGCACCGACAAGACCGGCGGGAAGGGCGGCGAGGGCGGGAAGGACGGTCGGCGCCCCGCGACCGTCGACGGCGTCCCCACCTCGGAGGGGACGCACAAGCAGAAGCTCGACGTGGGGACGGTCGGGCACCGCGAGTACCTGCTGCACGTCCCGTCCAAGGTCGCGGACGGGAAATGGAAGGACGGCAGGCCGGCCGACAGGCCCGCGCTGGTCATCGCCCTGCACGGCGGCCTGGCGACCATGGCGAAGATGCGGGACCTGACCGGCTTCGACAAGCTGTCGGACGAGCACGGCTTCCTCGTCGCCTACCCCGACGGGTTCATGACCACGTGGAACGCGGGCGACTGCTGCGGCGCGGCGAAGATCGGGAAGGTCGACGACGTCGGGTTCCTCGGCAAGCTCATCGACAAGCTCACCGGCGCCGGGCTGGCCGACCCGAGGCGCGTCTACGTCACCGGCTTCTCCAACGGCGCCGGGATGGCGTACCGGATGGCCTGCGAGAAGCCGGGCAAGGTCGCGGCGATCGGGGTGGTCGAGGGCGCGCTGGTGACCAGGTGCGACCCGGGCCGCCCGGTGTCGGCGATGATCTTCCACGGGACGGCGGACGGGAACGTCCCCTTCAACGGGGGCGGCGACCGCGACTTCAACGACAAGCGCCCGTTCCCGCCCGTCTCGGACGCGGTGGACTTCTGGCGCAAGGTCGGAGGGCTGCCCCAGCCGCGCGAGCGGGTGAAGGCGCTCAGCGGCGACACCCGGTGCGAGAGCACGGGCAAGGGCGAGCGCGGCGTCGCCGTGACGTTCTGCAGGATCGAGGGCGGGCGGCACCAGTGGCCGAAGGAGGCGAGCCCGATGCTGTGGAGCTTCTTCGCCGCCCATCCGCGCACCGGGACGTGAGATCTTTTCACATTCCCCCGGTAGTGTGGCATCGTGACGAGCATGAACCTCCGGGACCGCTATGACGCCGCGACCGCCGGGCTGGAGGCGCCGTTCGCCGTCGTCGACCTCGCGGCCTTCCGCGCCAACGCCGCCGACCTCGTGCGCCGCGCCGCCGGCAAGCCCATCCGCGTCGCCAGCAAGTCGGTGCGCTGCCGGGCCCTCCTGGAGGACGTCCTCGCGATGGAGGGCTTCGCCGGGGTCATGGCGTTCACCCTCCCCGAGGCGCTCTGGCTGGCCGCCGAGGGCGTCAGCGACGACATCCTCGTCGCCTACCCCACGGCCGACCGCACCGCGATCGCCGCGCTCGCCGCCGACCCCCGCGCGGCCCGCGCCGTCACGCTGATGGTCGACTCCCCCGAGCACCTCGAGCTGATCGAGTCCGCCGCGGGCGACCAGCGCGTGCGGGTCTGCGTCGACATCGACGCCTCGTACCGCACGCTCGGCGGCCGGGTGCGGATCGGCGCGCTGCGCTCCCCGCTGCACACCGCCGCCGACGTCCGGGCCTTCGCCGAACTGGTCCTCAAGCGGCCCTCGCTCGACCTCGTCGGGCTGATGGCCTACGAGTCGCAGATCGCGGGCGTCGGGGACGTGCCGCCCGGCCGGCCCGCGCGGGGCCGCGTCATCCGCGCCATGCAGCGGCAGTCCCGGGCGGAGCTGGCCCGGCGCCGCGCGGCGATCGTCCGGGCCGTCCGGGAGCTGACCGACCTGGAGTTCGTCAACGGCGGCGGCACCGGCAGCGTCGAGACGACGGCGGCCGAGCGCGCCGTCACCGAGGTCGCGGCCGGCTCCGGCCTCTACCAGCCGCACCTGTTCGACCAGTACTCCAACTTCGCCGGACGGCCCGCCGCGCTGTTCGCGCTGCCCGTCGTCCGGCGCCCCGCGCCCGGCGTCGTCACGTGCCTCGGCGGCGGCTACCTGGCGTCCGGGCCGGCCGACGCCGTCCGCCTCCCCCAGCCCTACCTGCCGACGGGCCTGTCCTACAGCGGCGAGGAGGGCGCGGGCGAGGTGCAGACGCCGCTGCTCGGACGCGCCGCCGACCTGCTGTCGGTGGGCGACCGCGTCTGGTTCCGCCACACCAAGGCCGGGGAGCTGTGCGAACGGTTCGACGCGCTGCACCTCATCGAGGACGGCCGGCACGTCCGCACCGTCCCCACCTACCGGGGCGAGGGCCGCACGTTCCTGTGAGCGCCGCCCCCCGACCGTCTAGGTTGGGGGCATGAGCGACGCTCCCATGATCAGTGTCCGCGGCGAGGCGGTGCTGGAGGCCGAGCCGGAGATCGCGCGCCTGTCGGTGCACGTCGAGTCGCAGGAGTCCGACCGGCGCGCGGCCCTCGACCGGCTCACCGAGCGGAACCAGCAGTGCCTCGACCTGGTCAAGTCCTACGGCGAGGCCGTGGAGAAGCTGGAGACGGGCGGCCTGTCGATCACGCCGCTGCTGAAGTACCGGCGGCGCGAGGGCGACATCCGCGCCTACCGCGGCACCGTCTGGATCAAGATCACGGTCAGCGACTTCGCGGTGCTGGGCGAGCTGGTCGCCCGGCTCGGCGACCTGGAGCGCACCTACGTCACCGGGCCGCAGTGGGAGCTGCGGCACGACAGCGAGGTGTACCGGCGGGCCGCGCGGCAGGCGGCGAACGAGGCCGTCGAGCGCGCCCGCGGCTACGCCGAGGCGCTCGGGGCCCGGCTCACCGGGCTGGTGGAGCTGTCGGACGAGGGGCTCGGCCGCGACGGCGGCTCCGGCGGGCCCGTCGCGCTCGCCGCGGCCTACGGGCGCGCGCCGGGCGGCGCGGCCGAGGAGCCCGAGCCGATCGACCTGGAGCCGGAGACGCAGATCGTCCGCGCCACCGTCGAGGCCAGGTTCACCGCGACGGCCCCCGACCTCGGCTGACCCGGCCCCCGCTGAACGGCCGGGCCGCCGCGCCCGTACTCCGGGACGTGGGAGGAACGGACTGCGGGGCGTACCGGACCGGGCTCGGCGTCTACGCCATCGGACGGCTCGCCGGCGCCGAGGCGGACGCGCTGTCGGCGCACCTGGGCGGCTGCCCGCCGTGCCGGGACGAGCTCGCCCGGCTGCGCGGCGTCGCCGAGCTGCTCGCCCGCTCCGCCCGGCAGTGGAACGCAGCCGCCCCGCAGCACTCCGGCGGCGCCCCGCCGCGCCCGGGCCCCGCCCGGAAACGCGGAAGCGCCGGCCGCGGACCGCGGACCGGCGCCTCGGGGACGGGGCTCAGCGCCTCCTGCGCCTGCGGCGCCGCAGGACGAGGGCGGTCACGATGACCGCCGCGCCGACTCCGGCGAACACCAGCCGCCGGTCGATCTGAGGACCCTCGCCGTCGTCGTCCTCGGAGGGGCGCACCATCGCGCCGAGGGCCTTGGCGACCTGGTCGGCCTCCTCCTTCAGCCGCTCCGCGCCCCGGTGCGCGACGTTCCTCGGGCTGACCCGGTCGGCGAGCTCGTCGATGGTGCGGGCCAGTTGCCGCCGGCTGCGCTCTATCTCCCGTTCCAGCGCCTCCGGGTCGCGGCTCTTGTCAGCCATGCCGTGTCCTTATCGTGTCGGGCGTACTCGCGCGGGCCGGAACCGTGACGAGCCGAGCGTGATCCGCACAGTCTTGCAGGTCTTCCCGCCGGATGCCCGCCGCACCCCAGCCGGTACCGTTGGACCCACCATCCGAGCGAAAGGCGGGACAGGGTGTCCGAGCGGCTGCAGCCGGGCGACGTCGCCCCCGATTTCGAGCTACCCGACGCCGACGAGACCGCGGTGTCGCTGGCCTCGCTGCGCGGCAAGCGCGTGATCCTCTACTTCTACCCGGCGGCCATGACCCCCGGCTGCACCAAGGAGTCGGTCGACTTCGAGGGAAGCCTGCCCGAGCTGGAGGCCGCGGGCGTCGCCGTCGTCGGCGTCTCCCCCGACAAGCCGGCCAAGCTCGCCAAGTTCCGGGACAAGGAGGGGCTCACGTTCCCACTCCTGTCCGACCCGGACGCGGAGGTCCTGCAGGCCTACGGCGCCTACGGGGAGAAGAAGCTGTACGGCAAGGCCGTCGTCGGGGTCATCCGGTCGACGTTCGTCATCGACGCCGACGGCCGGATCGAGAAGGCGTACTACAACGTGAAGGCGACGGGGCACGTGGAGCGCCTGCGCCGCGACCTCGGCCTGTAGGCACCGCGCCGGCCCGCGCTCGGCGCGGGCCGGGGTGGGCCGGGGTGAGACCGGTGCGGGCGGGGGGATTCGAACCCCCACGGTGTCACCACCAACAGGACCTAAACCTGCCGCGTATACCTGATTTCGCCACGCCCGCCCGCGCCCTCGTCCGGGCTCCCGTTCGGGCTTCCCTCTGAGGGCGCGTTCAGCTTAGCGTCCTGATCGGCGGGCGCGGGGACGGATTCCGCCGCCTCCCGGCGGGGCGTGCGGTACAGGGCGGCGACGACGACCGCGGTGACGGCGAGCGCGACCGACGCGGTGAGGAACGCCGTCTGGAGGCCGTCGCTGAAGGCCGTCCGCGCGTGCTCGGCGGCCTGCGGGCCGAGCCGCACCGCCGCCGCGACCGACGTCCTCGCCTGCTCGGCGGCCGGGGCCGGCAGGTTCCCGAGGTCGAGGTTCGCGCGGTAGGCCGACTGCAGGAGGCTGCCGAGGACGGCGATGCCGAGCGCGCCGCCGAGCTCCCGGGCCAGGTCGTTCATCGCCGACCCCACGCCCTGCTTCTCGGCGGGCAGCGCGTCGGTGATCGCGGCCGTGGACGGGGTCATGGCGAGGCCCATGCCGGCGCCGAACGGGACGAGGCCCGCGAGCAGCAGCCAGTAGGTGCTGTCCTCGTCCAGCAGCGAGAAGACCAGCATCCCGACGCCGACCAGGAGCAGGCCGGCCGTGATGACGCGGCGCGGGCCGAGCCTCGCGGCCAGCTTCGGCGCGGCGACCCGCGCGGACGGCATCATCGCGAGCGCCATGGGCACGAGGCTGAGCGCGCCCACGAGGGCGCTGTCGCCCTTCACCAGCTGCAGGTACTGCAGGATGATGAAGACGAAGCCGAAGAAGGCGAAGAACTGCACGGTGACGGTGAGGGAGCCGGCCGAGAACGCCCGGATGCGGAACAGCCGCGGGTCGAGCAGCGGGTTCGGCCGCTTCAGCTCCCACCCCACGAACCCGGCGAGGACGACGAGGGCGGCGGCGAGGCCGAGCAGCGTCCGCGCGGAGGCCCAGCCGTGCGTCGGCGCCTCGATGATCGAGTAGACGCCGGCGCCGAGACCGGCCACGGTGATCAGCGCGCCGGTCACGTCGAGGCGCGGCGCGTCCGGCTCGGCCGACTCGGGGACGAACGCGAGCGTCGTGACCAGGGCGACCGCGGCGAGCACCACGTTCATCCAGAACACCGACCGCCAGGTCCAGAACTCCAGCAGGGTCCCCGACACCAGGAGGCCGAAGATGGCGCTGGCCCCGGCGACGCCGGCCCAGGCGCCGACCGCGCGGGTGCGCTGGGCGGCCGGGAACGTCGAGGTGATCGTGGACAGCGTCGCCGGCATGACCAGGGCCGCGCCGACACCGAGCACGCCGCGCATCGCGATCAGCCATTCCGGGTCGCCGCCCAGCGCCGCCGCGGCCGAGCCCGCGCCGAACACGAGGAGCCCGGCGGTGAGCGCGCGGCGCCGCCCGTAGCGGTCGCCGACGGCGCCGCCGAGCAGCAGCAGGGCCGCGAAGACCAGCGCGTAGGCGTCGATGATCCACGACAGTTCGGTGAGGCCGGCGCGGGTGTCGCGGGCGATGGAGGGCACCGCCGTGTTGAGGGAGGCCACGGCCGACACCACCGTGGCGAGGGACAGCATCACGGCCGGCAGCACCGCTCGGTGGACGGCGCCCGGCCCCTGCTTCGTGGTGTTCATACCTCGACGGTGGCCCCGGCACGCACTATATTTCAACCTTGATGAATAAATCCGGGGGCGGGCGGGGGCGGCGGCGCGGCGGCCCCGACACCCGCGAGGAGATCCTCGCGGTCGCCCGCAGGCGGTTCCTGGCCGACGGGTACGGGCCGGTCACGATGCGGTCCCTCGCCGCCGAGGCGGGCGTGGACGCCGCGCTGATCAGCTACTTCTTCGGCTCGAAGAAGGGCCTGTTCGGCGCGGTGCTCGGACTGGTCGCCAACCCGCCCGAGGTGCTGGCGGGCGCGCTGCCCGGCGACCCCGCCGAGCTGCCCGAACGCGTCCTGCGCGCGCTGGTCACCGCGTGGGACGACCCGGAGAATGGCAAGCAGCTGCTGCTCATGGTGCGCGCCGCCGTCCAGGACCCGGACCTGAGCCGGCTGGTGCGCGACCTGGTCGAACGCGAGATCGTCGGCCGCATCGCCGACCATCTGGGCGGCCCCGACGCGACCGCGCGGGCCGGGGCGCTGGGCGTCCAGCTCTCCGGGCTGATCTTCGCCCGCTACGTCCTCGTGGTGGAACCCGTCGCCTCGATGCCGCCCGATGAATTAATCCGGTACCTCTCCCCGGGCTTCCGCGCCGCCGTCCACGGTCCTCCCCGCCGCCCCCGGACGCGCCGACCCCGGTAGCGGACACGCCCGCGGCGGGGTTGCGGACGACACTTCGGACGAATCGGGCAGAGAATCGCGGCGCCGCGGGGGCGGGCGTCCTAGGCTGGCCGCGTCCTTTCGCCACGCGCAGCCGGTGACATCATGACCACACGTCTGGCGGTCCCCTCGTGAGCGCCGCCCCCGGGAGCCCCGGCTCCCCGGGCGCCGGATTCACGCACCGCCTGCTGCCCTTCTCCGGGGCGGAGGAGTTCCTCGGCGGCGCGGTGCCGTTCCTGCGCGCCGGCCTCGACGCGGGCGACCGCGTCCTCGCGGTCTGCGGGCCCGGCCGCGAGGCGCTGCTGCGCGACGCCCTCGGACCCGCCGCGGCGGGCGTCGAGTTCACCGAGGCCGCCGCCTGGTACGCGCACCCGTCCCGCACGCTGGCGGACTGCGTGGGCGACGCCTTCGAGACCGCGCGGCGCGGACGCCGGCTGCGCGTCCTCGGCGAGCCCGTCTGGGCGACGCGGCCGCCGCTGGAGGTCGTCGAGTGGCAGCGGACCGAGGCCGTGCTGAACGAGGCGTTCCGCGGCACCGGCGCCGCGATCATGTGCCCCTACGCGGCGTCGCTCCCCGCGTCCGTCGTCGCGGCCGGGCGCAGGACGCACCCCGAGACCGTGCGCGGCGCGCGGGCCCTCCCCAACCCCGGCTTCCTGAGCCCCGCGGCGTACTGCGCCCGGTGCGACGGCGAGGCGCTGCCCCCGCCGCCGGACGGCGCCGAGACCCTGGAGATCGAGCGCCCCGACCTGTACTGGCTCCGCGTGTGGGTCACCGACTTCGCGCGGCGCACACCGCTGCCGGACGGCGAGAGGCAGCGGCTCCTGGTCGCGGTCACCGAGGTGGTCACGAACGCGTTCCGGCACGGCGAGCCGCCCGTCGTCCTGCGCATGTGGACCGACGCCTCGCCCGGCGCCGCCGCCCTGGTCTGCGAGGTCACCGACGGGGGGCGGTGGGAGCCGGGCGGCGGGTTCGGCCTCGTCCCGCCGAAGCCGGACGGCGGTCCGCCCGGCGACGGGTTCGGGCTGTGGGCGGTGCGCCTGCTGTGCTCCTTCGTCCAGATCCGGACGGGCCGGAACGGGACCGCCGTGCGGCTGCTCATCGCCCTGCCGGGCGCGACCACGGCGAACCGGCGAGGCGGCCGCGGCGGCTCGGACGGAGCGTGAGGAACTCCATGCGTTGGGCTTCCAAAGGCACCGGACCGGCGTACGCTGAACAGATCCGCCTCACACCGATGGGCAGGCCATGGACACATCCTGGTTCGCCGAACGCCCCGTAAGCGAACTCCGTCCCGGAGATCACGGCTGGCTGGCCTACAGCAGTCAGGAGGAGCGCGACCGCGTCATCGGGCCCTTCGTCCGGGAGGGTCTGGAGACCACCGAGAAGGTCGTGTACGTCACCGACGTCCCGGTCGAGCGGCTGCCCGGCCTCGGCCCGGGGCGGCCGATCGACGTGGACGCCCTCGTCAGGTCGGGCCAGCTGCGGGTCATCCCGCCGCGGGAGGCGTGCCTCGACCGCCGCGGCTCGTTCGAACCGGCCCGGATGGCCGACACCGTCGCCCGCGAGCTCGGCGCCGCGTTCGGGCAGGGCTTCCGCGCCGTGCGCCTCACCACCGACCACAGCTGGCTGCTGAACGGGCCCGGCGGGCCCGACCTCGGCCCGATGCTCGGCTGCGAGCACCGCGTCGGCGACACCGTCTCGCCGAGCACCATGGCGATGGCCATCTGCCAGGTCGACCGGCGCTCGTGTCCGCCCGCCGCGCTCGCCGCCCTCCGCGACACACACGAGGTCCTCGTGGAAGTGAACCCCGAATTCGACGACGGGATACTGAAGATCGTGCGCACGTTCGAGCCCGACGGGCTCCGCGTCGAGGGCGAACTGGACGCCGCGCGGCACTCGGTGTTCGCCGAGCAGCTCCGCCGGCTGCGGCCCGGACGCAGCGTCCACCTCGACCTGTCCCGGCTCGGGTTCATCGACCTCGGCGGGCTGCACCTGCTGGCCAAGCACGCCACCCGGCTGCCCGCCGACGCCGCGCTGATCCTCGACCACCTGTCGCCCGACGTCGAGAGCGTCATCGACATGGTCGGCTGGCACCGGCTGCCCGGCCTCGCCCGCGGGCGGCGGCTCGCGGAGACGGAGGGCATCGCCTGATGGCACTGGAGCACAAGGCGTTCATGTACCGGGGCACCGAGGACTTCCTGTCCGTCACCGTGCCCTACCTCGAATCGGGCGTCCAGCGCGGCCAGGTCGTGATCGCCGTCGCCTGCGAGCCCAACCTGACCGCCCTGCGGGACGTCCTCGCCCCGCACGGCGACGCGGTCACCTACTTCGACTCCGCCGGCTTCTACAAGCACCCCGTCCACACGCTGCGCGACTACCAGACCATCGTGAAGCAGAGCGCCCCGCGCACCGTCTGCGCGCTCGCCGAGCCGCTCTGGCACGGGTGGGACGAGCGCCAGACGCTCGAATGGGTCCGGTACGAGTCCCTCATCAACGTGGTCTTCGGCGACTCGGGAGCGCGGGCCCTGTGCCCCTACGACGCCGAGGAGCTGCCGCCCCGCATCCTCGACGAGGCGCGCCGCACCCATCCCCTGCTGCTCGCCCCGGACCACGACGGCGAGAACGGCGACTACATCGACCCGGTGAGGTTCGGGTCCAGTTGCGACGGCCGGCTCCGCTCCGACCGCCCGGCCGGCGCCGAGTACTTCTCCATCGACGGCGACGACCTGCACGCGCTGCGCAGGTTCGTCGGCGAGCGCGCCCTCAGGCACGGCCTGGCCAAGCAGAAGGCGCAGAACCTCGTCACCGCCGCCAACGAGGTCGCCGCGAACGCGCTCCAGCACGGCACTCCGCCGATCGGGCTCTGGACGTGGCAGGACGGCGCCGACCTCGTCTGCGAGATCGGCGACCACGGCTTCTGGCGCCCCGGGCCCGACCCGCTGACCGGCTTCATCCCGCCCGACTCCGCCCTCCAGCGCGGCTTCGGCCTGTGGACCGTCCGCCTCCTGGTCGACCTGATGGAGCTGCGCGCCGGCTGGGACGGCACCTTCGTCCGCCTGCGCTGCGGCTGACCGCCCCCGCGGGCGGGGGTCAGGCCAGGCCGGCGGCCCGGAGGGCGTCGGGGACGATCTCGGCGAGCGCGCGGAAGGCGCGGCCGCGATGGCTGATCGCGTCCTTCTCGGCGGGCGCCAGCTCCGCGGTCGTGCGGGTCCCGCCCTCCGGAAGGAAGATCGGGTCGTAGCCGAAGCCGCCGGCGCCGCGCGGCTCCCGGATGACGGTGCCGTGCATCCGGCCCTCGACGCAGTGCTCGGCGCCGCCCGGGACGACCAGCGCGGCCGCGCACACGAACGAGCCGCCGCGCCGGTCGTCGGCCACGTCGGCGAGCTGGTCGAGGACGAGCCGCAGGTTGGCGGCGTCCTGGTCGCCGGCGCCGAACCGTCCCGACCAGCGGGCCGACAGCACGCCGGGCATGCCGTTCAGCGCGTCCACGCACAGGCCGGAGTCGTCGGCGACGGCGGGCAGCCCGGTGAACGCGGCGATCGCGCGGGCCTTCAGCAGCGCGTTGCCCTCGAAGGTCAGCTCGGTCTCGGGCACGTCGGGGGCGCCGGGGAAGGCGTCGAGGCCGACGACGTCGAGGTCGCCGAGGATCCGGTGCAGCTCGGCGACCTTGCCCTGGTTGCGGGTGGCGAGGACGATCCGGCTCATCGGCCGAGGGCCTCGTTCTGGATGCGGGTCAGCTCGGCGCAGCCGGCGGCGCCGAGGTCGAGCAGCTCGTCCAGCTCCGCCCGGTCGAACGGGGCGCCCTCGGCGGTGCCCTGCACCTCGACGAACCGGCCGTCGCCGGTGCAGACGACGTTCATGTCGGTCCCGGCGGCCGAGTCCTCTTCGTAGCAGAGATCGAGGCGGGGCTCGCCGTCCACGACGCCGACGCTGACCGCCGAGACCGAGGTGATGAGCGGGTCCCCCCGGAGCAGGCGGCGCTCGCGCATCCAGCTCACCGCGTCGGCCAGCGCGACGTAGGCGCCGGTGATCGCGGCGGTGCGGGTGCCGCCGTCGGCCTGCAGGACGTCGCAGTCGAGCTGGACGGTGTTCTCGCCGAGCGCCTTGAGGTCCAGGCACGCCCGGATCGACCGGCCGATCAGCCGGGAGATCTCGTGGGTGCGCCCGCCGATCCGGCCCTTGACGGACTCGCGGTCGTTGCGGGTGTTCGTCGCGCGCGGCAGCATCGCGTACTCGGCGGTGACCCAGCCGAGGCCGCTGTCGCGCCGCCAGCGGGGCACCGAGTCCTGCACGGACGCGGCGCACAGCACCCGGGTCGCGCCGAACTCGACGAGCACCGACCCTTCCGCGTGGTCGAGCCATCCGCGCTGGATGCGGACGGGACGGAGCCGGTCGGGTGCACGATCATCGGGGCGAGCCATGCGCCCACCCTAGCGGGCGGGCCCCCGCCGGACCCGGCCTACCGCCGGTGACGCCGCACTCACCGCGGCGGGCCCCGGAAGCGGACGGCCCCGGGAGCGGCGGCCCCTCAGAACTCGTAGACGGCGCCTACCTCGGCCAGCTCGACCGGGCCGCGGAACCCGCTGGCCTTCGCCTCGGAGAGCGTCTCGGACGGGTCGTTCCACGGCAGCAGGTGCGTCAGGACCAGCCGCCCGACCCCGGCCCGCTCGGCGTGCTCGCCGGCCTCCCGTCCCGTCAGGTGCATGTCCGGCGGCAGGTCCGGGCGGTCGGCGAACCCCGCCTCGCAGAGGAACAGGTCGGAGTCGCGGGCCAGCCGGACCAGGTCGTCGCTGTGGCCGGTGTCGCCGGAGTAGGTCATGACGCTGCCGCCGTGCTCGATCCGCAGGCCGTACGCCTCGACCGGGTGGTTCATCAGCGCGGTGGTGACCGTGAACGGGCCGATGGGCACCGGCCCCGGCTCCAGCGGACGGAAGTCGAAGGTGGCGGTCATCTCCGGGTTCGGTTCCAGCTCGTACGCCTTGATCATGTGGTCCGCGGTGTCGCGGGGGCCGTACACCGGGATGCGCGGCGCCGGGCCGTCCGGGCAGTACGTCCGCGCGATCCAGTAGACGGTGAGGTCGAGGCAGTGGTCGGGATGCAGGTGCGAGATGCAGATGGCGTCGATGTCCAGCAGGCCGTGGAAGCGCTGGAGGCTCCCGATCGCGCCGTTGCCGATGTCGACGAGCATGGAGAAGCCGTCCGCCTCGACCAGATAGCTGGACGCGGGGCTGTCCGGCCCTGGGAAACTGCCGGAACAGCCGATCACAGTGACCCGCACGCTCACTCCTCCTCCGCGGTCCGAGGAATCAGGTCGTCAAAGCCTTGCTCAACGTGCTCTCCACCGAACCGATCTCCGGCCCGAGGAAGCGTCGGCCGAGCTCGGCGAACACGGCGGGGTCGCCGGTGGCGCGGAACCGGTGCCGCGGCCGGGGCGTCGCCTCGGCGCGGGCCAGTCCCCGATCGTGCAGCACTCGGTACACGTCCTTGGCGGTCTCGTCGGCGCTTGAGACCAGTGTGACCCCGTCTCCGACCACATACGAGATGACGCCGGTCAGAAGCGGGTAGTGCGTGCAGCCGAGGATCAGGGTGTCGCAGCCCGCGTCCACGATCGGGCCCAGGTACTCGCGGGCGGCGTCGAGGAGGTCGTCGCCCATCGTCACGCCCGCCTCGACGAAGTCGACGAAGCGGGGGCAGGCGGCGCTGACCAGCTCGATGTGCGGCGCGGCGGCGAACGCGTCCTCGTAGGCGCGGCTGTTCACGGTGGCCTCGGTGGCGATGAGGCCGACCCGCCCGTTGGAGGTGGCGCGCGCCGCGCGCCTGGTCGCGGGGTTGATGACCTCCACGACCGGGACGTCGTAGCGTTCGCGGGCGTCGCGCAGCATCGCCGAGCTGGCGCTGTTGCAGGCGATCACCAGCATCTTCACGCCCTCGTCGACCAGCTCGTCCAGCATCTCCAGCGCGAACGCGCGGACCTGGGCGATCGGGCGCGGGCCGTACGGCTGGCGGCCCGAGTCGCCGAGGTAGACGATCGGCTCGTTCGGCAGCTGGTCGAGGATGGCGCGAGCCACCGTGAGGCCCCCGAAACCGCTGTCGAAGATCCCGATGGGCGCGTCGGGGAGGCCGTCCCCCCGGGATGGATCTGACATGGTGCACAAGGCTAGGCGACATGGCCCCGCCCGGGTGTGTCATGCGTTGGACATCACACCGTCACACGCTGGAAAACCGTCCAGCTCACGCCGCCGGAGCATGATCCGGTGGTTCGGCGGTCCGAAACGCCGGTGCGCCGCGCCGGCTAGGAGCGGGCGAGGGGGACGCGGGCGATCTGCCGGCTCTGTGCCACGAGGCGTCCGGCGGCGTCCCACACCTCGACCTCCTCGTCGAACCAGCCACCGGCGAGGAGCCGTCCGGTGCCGTGCACGGCGAGCCACCCGGGCGCCGGGACGGCCCGCATGTGCCAGGTCAGCTCGACGGTCGGGGCCCAGCCCTGCGCGCCGAGGTTGAGCGCCACGGGCGGCAGCGCGTCCACGGCGAGGGCCAGGGAGTAGCCGTCGGGCTCCTGGCCGCAGCCGTGCCGGAACCAGGCGCGGATGTCCGGGCGCCCGCTCGGCCGACCGTCCAGCCAGCCCATCGTCTCGGGGTCGAAGCGCATGTCGACCTGGTCGGCGAACCCGCCGCCGGTGGCGGCGGGCGGCCGGAACCCCGTGCACTCCTCCAGCGGCGGCAGCGCGGCGGGCGGCCCCGCGGCGAAGTCGGGCTCGGCGGACGGGTCGAGCGTGCCGGTGGTGATCAGGGCGTCCACGACGGGACGGCCGTCCTGGACGAGGGTGACGAACGACGAGGCGGCCGTGCGCCCCACCTTGCGGGAGTCGACGACCAGCTCGGCGGGGCCGGCCTTGGCGACGCGGTGGAAGTTCGCCGCGGTCGAGACCGGGTGCTCGTGCGGGGAGGCGTCCACGGCGGCGCGGGCGAGCACGGCCATCAGGTAGCCGCCGTTCAGCGCCTGGGCGATGCCGTAGCCGCCGTCCAGGACGGCCTCGTACCGGCCCTCACCGACGGGCTTCACCGCGGTGGAGTCCCCGAACCCGCTCATCCGCACTCTCCCGGGACGATTCTAGAATCACGTTCGAGTACGCACTCTACCCCGGCCGCCTGGGGCGTGCGTGAACCTGGCCGTCCTCGCCGGGCAGAGTCCGAACCTCGTGCAGCGCAGTAAAAGGTATCGCGGCCCGGCGCCGGCGATTACCGGCCGCGAACTGGCGCGCCTTATCAGTCGGCGTTCAGTTTCCGCAGGGCCCTGTTTCGTTCTGTCGCCCCTGCGCATGTCGACGCTCCACCCTCATGTGAAGCCTGGTGGGCACAAGGGTCGCCGAAGGACGCACCGCCGTCTCGCCCGCCGGGAGAAGGCGATAGCGTTCAGCGATCGTCTGGACGACCGCGACCATTTCGGTAGTG
Organism: Actinomadura sp. NPDC048021; assembly: GCF_040653135.1. Taxonomy (NCBI): domain Bacteria; kingdom Bacillati; phylum Actinomycetota; class Actinomycetes; order Streptosporangiales; family Thermomonosporaceae; genus Actinomadura; species Actinomadura sp. NPDC048021. Next base: position 33,799 of record NZ_JBEZJQ010000017.1, on the reverse strand, counting down.
GCGAATCTGGCGCCGATACAGTTGTGCGGTCCTGCGCCGAACGTGAGAAACGCGTGCGGAGAGGGCGCCGGAGACGCCCCGGGCTCCCACCGTTCAGGACGGAAAGCATCAGCTGATTCATAGATCTCCGGAGAACGATGAAGCAGGTACGGGCTGAAGAACACGAGGGATCCGACGGGAAGTTCACAAGGCCCCAGGTTGAGAGCCTTCACGACGCGACGCGGAATGAGCCACGCCGGTGGGTAGATTCTCAGCGCCTCCTTGATCACCCACCCGAGGTACTCGCCGTCTCCTTCGGTGGCCGCGAGGTGGACCCTGGCTTCGACCTGCGGGTGCCCGGCGAGCAGGTGCCAGACCCAGCACAGAGCGTTGCCGGTGGTCTCGGTGCCGGCGAGCAGTAGATTGATCGCATCGTCACAGACCCGCGCCTGTGCCTCCGCATCGTCGCCGTAGGCGCGAATGAGAAGGTGGATCAGGTCGTCGCCAGATCGATCCTGGCGCGAGCGCTTCGCCACCAGTTCGGCGATGCCCGTGCGCAGCCGACGGGTCGCACGACCGAACTCCTGGTTCGCGGGAAGCGGTATTCGCTCCAGTACGGGAAACGGGTTCAAGGCTCGCCACGTCAGGCCGTTGAGAATCCGTGGCAGATCCTGCTGAACCGTCAGGGTGGTCCGTTCTCCTGGAACTGTCGAACAGAGGGTTCGTGCGGCGACGTTCAGGGAGATGCTGCGCATGGCATCATCGACGGCGACGATCTCGCCGTCTTTCCAGCCATCGATGGCTTCCAACGTCGCCGCTCGCATCAAAGTGGTGTACGAGTCCACCCGGTCGTGATGGAAGACGGGCTGAAGCAGACGGCGACGATCTCTGTGCGCCGGGCCTCTGGCGAGGGAGACGGCATCGCCCAGCAACGGTCGGAGCCTGTCATATTGGGCGCCCTTGTCGAAATGCGCGACATCACGGATCAGTATGCGGCGGATCAGTTCCACATCGTTGACCACGAACACCGAGGACCCGGGCAGGTTGATCCGGCTGACCGGAGCGCCGGCCGACTCACGGGAAAGATATGCCAGAGGATCTCGAACGAAGGAGGCGAGGTTGGCGAGCTGGCGCAGCTTTCCCGGCAGTGCGGCCACGGCGTTCATGATTGCTCCGCAGCGACCTGGGCGCCTGCGTCCTGCCGTTTCAGGCCAAGGCTCGCGAGCGCATTCGGTTGAATGCTGTCCGCGCCAAAGCGTGCCTGTGCATAGCGTTCGTTGTCGGTGGACCAGGCGAAGCTTCCGCTGATCCAGTCATGCATTCCCTGGATGAATTTGCGAAGATCAAGGGCCTTCTCATCGGAGATGCCGCGGTGAGTTCGCCACTGGTCGAGGCTGGAACGGTATCTTTCGAAGTCGGCCACCCGCGCGGCAACCATGTCGATAACCTCGTTCCGGCAGGCGTCCATTGTGCCGCCGCGCTCGGCATGGAGGACGACGATGAGGTTCGGCGTGCGTTCCTGCACGTCCACCTCGAAGGAGAAGACGTCGTTTCCCCAAAGAGCGATGTCACCCAGTGCATCCATCAGTCGGACCACGTAGGGGTCTTCGTGAAGCGTGACCGGCAGTTCGAAGTCTCGGCTCACCTCCACCAGCGCCATCGCCTCCTTGATTCCGCCGTACGCCCTACGGCGTTCGATGAAGGTCGCGACGTCGGGCGGCCTCTCGGCCTGACGCATGGCCGCCTCCCAACGGCAGCCGTCCAGGTAGTCGGCCACCGTGGACACGTACCGCCGCCGCCAGTCGATGGACCGCGCAGCGGCCATCTGGTGCCAGACTTCAAGGAATGCGGCGCCGAACGGCTGCAAATGAGCAACCGCCTGCGTCGCGGCGGCCGAATCCGTCGACAGTGTCGAGAGCAGCGCCGCACTGGCGTTTTCGAAGGCGGCCGGGTTCTCCAGGGGCAGTTGTTCCAGCTGATCGTCGAAGATCGCCCAGGTGAGGAGCCATTCGGCCAGCAGTGTGAGCGTGGTGCGACTCGAGTGCGGATAGACGCGGGCGGCGAGATCGCCGAAGTTCGACCGATCGTAATGGCGCATCGCCGCCGGCGTGCTCAGAAGGCCGTGACGGCGCGCGAAGCCGCGCACCTCCCGCTCGGCATCGGGTCCGTAGGGGCTGGGCTGTGAAGGGAATCGCTGGGCGATTGCTGCGAGGGCGGAATGCATGATGGCCCCTCGAAAGAATGTGACACAAAAACGATCGTGATGTTTCCGATTCCGAACGTCGAAACCCAGGAGTCGAGGCGCATTCGACTGACCGCACGGTGCAACGCACCTGCGATCCAGGCGATGATCTCGTTACAGGAAGCCTGCGGTTACCCAATTAAGCTGTTGACCAGGAAGGCCAGTGCGTCGCGGTGGGTCACGCCGCCACCTCCTCCGCTTGGGCGGTCCGCTGGTCATTCATCTACCGACCGCTGGACGGCAGGGGCCCGCGTTCTCGAAGTTCAGGCCTCGGTGTCCGGCTCTGGGGGGATGAATGCCGATGTGAGGGCGCGACCGTCCGGAATCACGAAGCTTGCAGGGACTTCATGATCTTTGGGGGAGGTCATGCCCCTTCTGTCCATCATCGTTGATTGAGCCGTTGCCGACAACCCCTGGCAGGGCTCGCTCCGGTGGATCCAGGGGGCAGGCGGGGCGGGTGTGGTCGCACATCGTGCCTGGAGAGGGCTCGTCCGGTTCGGCGACCTCGCGTTACCCGGCCCGCAAGTGGCGGCCGCGGCCCGTCAGGCCCAGAGCTGGCCTTCGAGCCGGGCCTCGGCCTCCTCCAGGGTGCCGCCGTACGCGCCGGTCGACAGGTACTTCCAGCCGCCGTCGGCGACGACGAACACGATGTCGGCGCGCTCCCCGGCCTTCACCGCCTTGTTCGCCATCCCGATCGCCGCGTGCAGCGCCCCGCCGGTCGAGATCCCCGCGAAGATGCCCTCCTGCTCCAGCAGCTCGCGGGTACGGCGCAGCGCGTCCAGCGACCCGACCGAGAACCGGGTCGTCAGCACGGAGTCGTCGTACAGCTCGGGGATGAAGCCCTCGTCGATGTTGCGCAGCCCGTACACCAGCTCCCCGTACCGCGGCTCCGCTGCGACGATCTTGATGTCCGGCACCCGCTCGCGCAGGAACCGGCCGACGCCCATCAGCGTCCCCGTCGTGCCCAGCCCGGCGACGAAGTGCGTCACCGACGGCAGGTCGGCGAGGATCTCCGGGCCGGTCGTCTCGTAGTGCGCGAGCGCGTTGGCCTCGTTGCCGTACTGGTACAGCATCACCCAGTCGGGGTTCTCCCTCGCCAGGACCTTGGCCACCCGCACGGCCTCGTTCGAGCCGCCCGCCGCCGGGGAGGAGATGATCCGCGCGCCCCACATCTCCAGGAGCTGGCGGCGCTCGGCCGAGGTGTTCTCCGGCATCACGCACACCATCGAGTAGCCGCGCAGCTTGGCGACCATGGCCAGCGAGATGCCCGTGTTGCCGGACGTCGGCTCCAGGATCGTGCAGCCGGGCGTCAGCAGCCCCTCCTTCTCCGCCTTCTCGATCATGTGGAAGGCGGGCCGGTCCTTCACCGATCCGGTGGGGTTGCGGTCCTCCAGCTTGGCCCAGAGCCGCACGTCCTCGCTCGGCGACAGCCGCGGCAGCCCGACCAGCGGGGTGCCGCCGAGCGAGTCCAGCAGTGAGTCGAATCGCATGTGGCGCTCGTCCCGACCGGCTCAGCCGCCGGCGACGGCCGGCAGGATCGTGACGCTGTCGCCGTCGGCGACCTCCGTCTCCAGCCCGCCGAGGAAGCGCACGTCCTCGTCGTTCAGGTAGACGTTGACGAACTTGCGCAGGCCCTTGTCGTCCACGAGCCGGTCGCGCAGGCCGGCGTGCCGGGTGTCCAGGTCGGCGAACAGCTCGTCGAGCGTGCCGCCCTTGCCCTCGACGGCCTTGGCGCCGTCGGTGAGGTTGCGCAGGATCGTCGGGATCCGGACCTCGATCGCCATCGCGATGATCTCCTTAAACGTCGTACGGGACTGCCCGCCCCTGGTGGTGGAACCGGGCGGGCGACGGGATGATTCCAGGCGTGATCAGCGCGTCAGCGACAGTCGTAGACGACCTCGGCGCGCGAGTGCCCGAACAGGAAGCTCTGCACGGGCGGCACCGCTGGGGCCCCGGCGCGGCGCCCGGCGCCGCCCGTCCCATGCCCGCTCGTCCACATGTCGACCAGTTTACCGGCCGCGAGGCCGCCGATCCCGCCCGCCTCCGCCCCTCCGGCGCCGCGTGTCCCGCCGTCAGGATCCCTCGACGACGGCGACCTCCTCCTCGGTGACCTCGCCGTCCACGATGCGGAACGAGCGGAACTCCGTCTCGCCCTCCTCGCGGGTCGAGACGAGGACGTAGTGCGCGTTCGGCTCGGACGCGTAGGAGATGTCGGTGCGGGAGGGGTAGGCCTCGGTCGCGGTGTGGGAGTGGTAGATCACGACGGGCTCCTCGTCCCGGTCGTCCATCTCCCGCCACACCTTCAGCTGCTCCTGGGAGTCGAACCGGTAGAACGTCGGGGAGCGCTCGGCGTTGACCATCGCGACGAACCGGACGGGCCGGTCGGAGCCGACCGGGCCCGCGATGATGCCGCACGCCTCGTCGGGGTGGTCCGCGCGCGCGTGCGCGATGATCTGGTCGACCAGGGCCCGTTCAATCGTCAGCATGGCCGCAAGCTTAGGCGGCGCCTACTCCAGGGCGCGGACGAGACCGTCCTGCAGCATCGTCAGCCAGTCGTAGGCGGCGAACATGGGGGCGCGCGGGTCGCGCGGGTCTATGCCGCCCGCCTCCTCGTACCAGTCGTCGGTGATGTCGAGCCGGGTGCCGAGCGCCAGCCGCACGTCGTTCAGCGCCCGCAGCCACTCCTGCATCCGCTTCTCGTCGAGGACCGTGTCGGTACCGCCCTCGCCCAGCGCCCCGAGGACCGCCCGGGCCGCCTCGCGCTTGCCGTCGCGCAGGCCCATCTCGGTGTAGCGGCGGAACTCCCCGGCGGCCTCGCCGTCGTCGCGGTAGGCGTCCGGGAACAGCCGCGCGAGGACCGGGTCGTCCGACTTCGTGGCGTTCTCGGCGATGCCGAGGGACGCCAGCTCGCCTCCCTCGCCGGACTCCTCCCCGAGGAGGGCGAGCATCTGCTCCATGAGGGCGCGCAGCAGCGCCGTCTCCTCCGGCTCCAGCCGCACCCGGAAGCCGTCGCGTCTCTTCTTCACATGGCTCATCGGCTCAGTCGTCCCGTTTCACGGTCGCCCACAGGCCGTAGGAGTGCAGGATCTCCACGTCCCGCTCCATCTCCTCGCGGGTGCCGTTGGCCACCACGGCGCGGCCCTTGTGGTGCACGTCGAGCATCAGCTTCTCGGCCTTGGACTTGGGGTAGCCGAAGACGGCCTGGAACACGTACGTGACGTACGACATCAGATTGATCGGGTCGTTCCAGACGATCGCCAGCCAGGGCCGGTCGGCGCTCACGTCCTCCGCCGCGTCCGGCCGCTCCAGCTCCACCGGTGCGGGCGCCGTGCTCATGGCGCTCATTGGCCGGGCCTCCTCCTCTCTCTCGCGCGGGGTCCCGCCCTGGAGGACGCGGCCGCCCGCCGCATCCGATGCTATGCGCCTCGCCCCCGCCGCGTGTGACGGCCCGCGTCACCATGGTGCCCGCACTCGGCCCTAAAGTTCCACTTGTGGACCTTGGTGACGGCACGGCCCTGCTGACCGACCAGTACGAGCTGACCATGCTGCAGGCCGCCCTGCGCAGCGGGACGGACGGCCGCCGCGCGGTCTTCGAGGTGTTCGCGCGGAGCCTTCCCGCCGGCCGCCGGTACGGGGTCGTCGCGGGCACCGGGCGGCTCCTGGACGCCATCGAGGCGTTCCGGTTCGGCGACTCCGAACTGGAGTTCCTCAGCGAGAACCGCATCGTGGACGAGCCCACGCTGCGCTGGCTGGAGAAGTACCGCTTCACCGGGAACGTCTGGGGCTACGCCGAGGGCGAGTGCTACTTCCCCGACTCGCCGATCCTGATGGTCGAGGGGACGTTCGGGGAGGCCGTCCTGCTGGAGACCCTCGCCCTGTCGATCCTCAACCACGACTGCGCGATCGCGTCCGCCGCGTCCCGGATGGTGCAGGCCGCGCAGGACCGCCCGATCATCGAGATGGGGTCGCGGCGGACCCACGAGCGCGCCGCCGTGGCCGCCGCCCGCGCCGCCTACATCGCCGGGTTCACCACCACCTCCAACCTGGAGGCGGGACGGCTCTACGGCGTCCCGACCGCCGGGACGAGCGCGCACTCCTTCACCCTCCTGCACGACAGCGAGCGGCACGCGTTCGAGGCGCAGCTCGCGGCCCTGGGCGACGGCACGACGCTGCTCGTCGACACCTACGACGTCGAGCGGGCCGTCCGGACGGCGGTGGAGCTCGCGGGGCCGGACCTCGGCGCCGTCCGGATCGACAGCGGCGACCTCGGCGTGGTGGCGCGGCGCGTCCGCGAGCAGCTCGACTCCCTCGGCGCGCACGGCACGCGCATCGTGGTGACCGGCGACCTCGACGAGTACGGCATCGCGGCGCTCGGCGCGGCGCCCGTGGACGGGTACGGCGTGGGGACGTCCCTGGTGACCGGTTCCGGCGCCCCCACGGCGTCGCTCGTCTACAAGCTCGTCGCGCGGGCGGACGGCCCGCGGGAGGACGCGCCCATGCGCCCGGTCGCCAAGCGCTCGACGGGCAAGCCGAGCCGTGGCGGGCGCAAGACCGCCGTCCGCCGCGTCGACGGGCACGGCGTCGCCTACGCCGAGACCGTGTTCACCACCGAGCCGACGCCCGGCCCCCACGACCGCGTCCTCCAGGTGCCGCTGGTGCGGGACGGCGAGGTCGTCGGCCGCGAGGCGCTCCGCGACGCCAGGGAGCGCCACGCCCGCTCGGTCGCCGAACTGCCCCCCACGGCGCGCCGGCTCTCCCGGGGAGAGCCCGCCGTCCCGACCGAGTTCGTCAACGGCGGGCCACGCCGTTGAGCCGTCCGGCGTGGGGGAACGAGCCTGGGGTACGGTCGGTGCAGAGCCGGTGGGGCAACCGGTAGAGGGAGCAGCGGTCATGGGCAAGAAGGCTCTGATCATCGTGGACGTGCAGAACGACTTCTGCGAGGGCGGGTCGCTCGCGGTCGGCGGGGGCGCCGCCGTGGCGACCGCGATCTCCGAGTACGTGGCCGCGCACCGGTCCGAGTACGCGCACATCGTGGCGACCCGCGACTTCCACCTCGACCCGGGCGGCCACTTCTCCGCCGAACCGGACTTCGCCGACACCTGGCCGCCGCACTGCGTGATCGGCACCCCCGGCGCCGACTTCCACCCCAACCTCGCCCTCGCCCCCATCGAGGCCGTGTTCAGCAAGGGCCGCGAGACCGCCGCCTACAGCGGGTTCGAGGGGTTCTCCGACGACGAGACCCCGCTCGCCGACTGGCTCGCCGCCCGCGGCGTCGACGCCGTCGACGTCGTCGGCATCGCCACCGACCACTGCGTCCGGGCGACCGCCGTGGACGCCGTCCGCGCGGGCCTGCGCACCACCGTCCTGCTGGACCTGACGGCCGGTGTGAGCAAGACCACCGTCGACAAGGCGCTGGACGAGCTCGGCCAGGAGGGCATCGTCCTGTCCGGCGCCCCGGTGGTCACCGCCTGACCATGCCCCCGCCTCCTCCCCCGAACGCGGCCGGGCCCACGGTCATCCTGGTCGCCGGCGTGTCCGGCAGCGGCAAGACCACCATCGGCACGCTCCTCGCCGAACGCCTCGGCTGGGAGTACGCCGAGGCCGACGCGTTCCACTCCGAGGCCAACGTCGCCAAGATGCGCGCGGGCCGTCCCCTCACCGACGAGGACCGCCTCCCCTGGCTGCGCGCCATCGCCGCGTGGATCGCCGACCGCGTCGCCACCGGCCGCCCCGGCGTCGTCACCTGCTCCGCTCTGAAACGCAGGTACCGCGACATGCTGCTCGACGGCCACGCGGGCGTCCGCCTGGTCCTCCTGGACGGCGACCGCGACACGATCGCCGCCCGCATGCGCTCCCGCAAGGGCCACTTCTTCAAGGCCGAGCTCCTCGACTCGCAGTTCGCCGACCTCGAACCCCCGGGCCCCGACGAGAACATCGTCACCGCCCCCATCACGGGCACCCCGGAGGAAACGGTCACCCACATCCTCAAGTCCCTCGCCCTGGGCCCGGCCCCCCGCTGACCTCTCGCGGCCCCCGCCGGAACTCATGAGGAGACGGCAATGCCGGAAGGGCCGCCGCTCGTCGAAGACGGCGTCGCGGTCGACGACAGGGTGCCGGGTGACCTCCGGCCGCCGCTCCATTTCATGATCAACGGACCGGCCGCACCGGATTGCGCGAGGCGCCCCGTCACGGACGGTGCGCGGTAGGCACCTCACCTCACGAGAGGTGCGACTCACAACCGGAGGGTTCTCATGATCACCGGAGACTTCGCCAACTTCGAACTCCGTGTCAGGAACGCCGCGGGCCTCGCCGTCTGGCCCTTGATCGGCGGCGTCTTCGGCGCCCTGGTCGGGATCATCCTCGGCTTCGTCATCGGGGGGTCCGTCCCCCTGAGCCTCGGCGTGGCCATCGGCGCCGGCTGCGTGGCACTCGGCGCCATCGCGGGCGGCGCGTTCACCATCTGGATCGAGGTCCGCCTCATTCGTTCCCGTTCCAGGAGCAACCGGGTCGCCTGACAGGGCGGCCTCGTGTGAGGAGGCTCGCGCCTCTTCGCATCATCAACGAGGGCCCGGCTCAGCCGGGCCCTCGTTGCTGCTTCCCTGACGGCCCCGAAGAAGCCGTCCACCCGCATCCTCACGTCCCTGAACCTGGCGTCACTCCGCTGATCCGGGGTATTCGCGCTGCCTGGCCTTGAAGCGCGCCTTCTTCTGGCGGTTGCCGCACGTGTTCATCTCGCACCACCTGCGGGTGCGGCTCTGGCTGGTGTCGAAGAAGGCGGCCCGGCAGGTCGGTGATGCGCACAGGGCCAGCTTCCCGTCTCGTTCACCTGCGAGGATGCTGACCGCATCGGCGGCGATCACGCTCAGGGCGTCCTCCACGCGGGAGGCCGAGCCGAGCCGCCATCGCCGCGTGCCCTCTGACGTCAGGATCGCGGCAGCCCGCCCCTCCACGCTGCGGTCATTGATGACCTGGACGGCGGACGCGGGGAGAGCGTCCTGGATCGCGGCCGCCGTCGCGGCGAGGTGAATCGACTCCCTCAACTCCCGGGCGAGGTCGAGCTGGGCGGGGGTACAGGAGTCCACGGCGAGGCCGTTCACCGCCAGCCAGTCGACGAGTCGCTGCGGCACGGGGATGCGCTCCACAGGGTCACCACAACGCTCCGTCAGGGTCGCCGTGAAGCTCGTCGCCAGCACGTTGCCGAGGCGGAAGTCGGGGAACCCAGCGCGCATGGAACCACCTTAGCCGGTTGCACGCGGGAGGAGGCGCTGCTAGAACCGTCTTAGCCGGTTCCGCTATGGCCAGGAGGTCTCATGCCGCACCCGACCAGCGACGTTCGAGCTTTCGAAGCCCGCGCGACCGACGCCGACCTCGACGATCTGCGCGCGCGGCTGGCCGCGGCGCGGCTGCCGGAGGCCGAGACGGTCCGTCGCACCGCGCCCGGCCCTCGCCGGTGGGACCAGGGCGTGCCCCTCGCCGACCTCGTCGATGTCGTGGACTACTGGCGCACCGGGTACAGGTGGCGGTCGTTCGAAGAGCGCCTTGACCGCATCGGCCAGTTCCGCACCACCATCGATGATCTGGGCGTCCACTTCCTGCACCGCCGATCCGCGCGCGCGGACGCCACCCCTTTGATCCTCACGCACGGCTGGCCGGGCAGCATCGCCGAGTTCGTCGACGTCGTGGACGAGCTGGCGGATCCGAAAGACGCGGACGCACCGGCCTTCCACGTCGTGGCGCCGTCGCTACCGGGCTTCGGGTACAGCGACAGGCCGGCCGTCACCGGGTGGGGAACGGAAAAGATCGCGGCCGCATGGGTCGAACTGATGGGACGGCTCGGCTACGGCAGGTTCCTGGCCCACGGCGGCGACTGGGGAGGCAATATCACCACGGTCCTCGGCGGCAGGTTCCCGGAGCACGTCCTCGGCATCCACACCCTGTTCGCGGAGGCGCCGCCCGGACTGACAACGGACGGGCTGACGACGGCCGAGCGCCAGTGGACCGAGGACACCCGCGATTTCTGGCTCCACCGCGCGGCGTACGCGAAGCAGCAGGCGACCCGCCCCCAGACCATCGGCTACTCGCTCGTCGACTCACCGGTCGGGCTCCTAGCCTGGATCCTCGACAAGTTCGCCGAATGGTCGGACACCGAGGACAGCCCCTTCGAGACGATCTCCCGCGACAGGATCCTCGACGACGTCACCCTCTACTGGCTGACGCGGACCGGCGCGTCGGCGGCCCGCATCTACTACGAGAGCCACAACTCACTCGATCCCGAACTCCGGGTCGACGTGCCGTCGGCCATCACGATGTACCCGCGCGATGTCGAGAAGTGTCCGCGCCCCTGGGCAAAGGAGCGGTACCGCCAGATCGTCCGCTGGAACTCGCCCGAGAAGGGCGGACACTTCCCGTCGCTGGAGGTTCCCGAGTACTTCATCAAGGACCTGCGGGAAGGTCTCGCCGCGGTGCTGGCCGCCACCCGGTGAGGAGTCAGTGACGCGCCCCTCCCTGGTGGTTCAGCCGTCCAGAGCTAGGCGTTCTTGATGCGCGGTCGCCTGGTGATTGCGTGGTGGCGTGTCCGGTTCGGGTATGCCGCGGCCGAGCGGCATCTCGACGTCCTCGCCGCCACGACGCGGGCTCGCGGCTGGTGCCACCTCAAGGTCTACGTCGAGTCGCCGCCGGTGCTGTGGGTCTTCCCGAAGGCGCCAGAAGCCTCGCGGTCGGTGTCACGGCCGAACGCATCGGCGGGCGGTGGGCCTACCGGGTCGCAGGGGCGATGCGGCATCCCCTGCGACGGCCCTCAGCGCGTGGCGGGCGCCCTCCGGGATCGCCTGGGCACGCGGGGGGCCGCAGGCTCTGCGGCGGGCTCAGGCGCGGCGGTGAGGCGTCAGTGGCGGCGCTTGGCGGCCCAGTCGCGGATCTTGGCGATGCGCTCGCGGATCTCCTCGGCGCTCGCCTGGGGGACGGGCGGGCCGCCGCAGGAGCGGCGCAGCTCGTTGTGGATGACTCCCTGCGGCTGGCCCGTCCGGTGGTTCCAGGCGTTGACCAGGCCGTTCAGCTCGCGGCGCAGGGTCGCGATGTCCTCGGCGGCGGTGCGGTCGGCGCGGGGGTCGCCGGTCTTGCGCCGGCGCTCGTTGGCGATCTGCTCGGCCTGCCGCTTGCGCAGCAGCGCCGACACCTGGTCGGGCTCCAGCAGGCCGGGGATGCCGAGGAACTCCTCCTCCTCGGCCGACCCCGGCTCGGCGTTCATGCCGAACTCGCCGCCGTCGTAGAGCACGCGGTCGAACGTCGCGGACGCCTCCACCGTCTCGAACGGCAGCTCCTCGCCGACGTCGGGCGTGTCCTTCTCGCGGTTGGCCTCGGCGAGCAGATCGTCGTCGAGGCCGTCCTCGCGGACGGGGCGGTCGAGGACGTGGTCGCGCTCCTCCTCCATCTCGGAGGCGTGGCCCATCAGCGTCGGCACCGACGGCAGGAACACCGACGCGGTCTCGCCGCGCTTGCGGGCGCGGACGAAGCGGCCGATGGCCTGCGCGAAGAACAGCGGCGTGCTGGTGGAGGTGGCGTAGACGCCGACGCACAGGCGCGGGATGTCGACGCCCTCGGACACCATGCGGACCGCGACCATCCAGCGGTCGTCGGTCTCGCCGAACGCCTTGATCTTCTTGGACGCGGTCGGGTCGTCCGACAGCACGATCGTGGCGCCCTGGCCGGTCACCGCGCGCAGCATCTTGGCGTAGGCGCGGGCGGCCTCGTGGTCGGTGGCGATGACCAGGCCGCCCGCGTCGGGGATGACGCGGCGCAGCTCGGTGAGGCGGCGGTCGGCCGCCGCCAGCACCTGCGTGATCCAGTTGCCCTTGGGGTCGAGCGCGGCCCGCCACGCCTGGGACGTCTGGTCCTGGGTGAGCGGCTCGCCGAGGGTCGCGGTGATCTCGTCGCCCGCGCGGGTGCGCCAGCGCATCTCCCCCGCGTACGCCAGGAAGATCACCGGTCGGACGACGCCGTCGGCGAGGGCGGGCCCGTAGCCGTAGGTGTAGTCGGCCTGGCTGCGGCGGACGCCGTCAGGCCCCTCCTCGTACTGGACGAACGGGATCGGGTTGATGTCGGTGCGGAACGGCGTGCCGGACAGGGCGAGCCGCCGCGTCGCCGGCTCGAACGCCTCCCGGACGGCGTCGCCCCACGACAGGCCGTCGCCCGCGTGGTGCACCTCGTCGAAGATGACCAGCGACTTGCGCGCCTCGGTGCGGTTGCGGTGCAGCGCCGGGCGCGCGGCGACGGTCGCGTACGTGACGGCGACGCCGTGGAAGTCCTTGCCGACGGGGCCCTGCCCGTTCTGGTACTCGGGGTCGATCCTGATGCCGACGCGGGCCGCCGACTCGGCCCACTGCCGCTTGAGGTGCTCGGTCGGGCACACGATCGTGAGCGACGAGACGACGCGGCGCTCCATCAGCTCGCGGGCGAGCCGGAGCGCGAACGTCGTCTTGCCGGCGCCCGGCGTCGCGACGGTGAGGAAGTCGCGGGGGCCGGGCGCCGTTCCGTCCGCGCCGAAGTACGCCTCCAGCGCCTGCTGCTGCCAGGCGCGCAGGGAGGACGCGGTCCCCCAGGCGGCCCGCTCGGGGAAGGCGGGGGGCATGCTCGATGCGGCGAAGGTGCTCACGGTCATTGAAGGCTACCGAGCCGCACCGACAGATCGTGCCGCTCCCGGCGCCGCTGTGCCGAGATCCACACGGTGGCCGCCGGTCTTGCGGGACCGGTACGCCGCCCACGCCGCCCGGATGCGACGGCCCTGACCTGCGGTGAAGCCCCGCATGCAGGCGTCGTGGGCGTAGTCCATGAAATTGTGGATCGGATCGCGGCCCCGCTGCGGGCACGAGTCGCGGCCCTGCGGGCAGCCCTGTGCCGGCTCCGCCTCGTACGGGGTGTCGGTGACCCCGTCGCCCGGCGACACGCACCCGCCCTCGAACGTGTGCATCAGGCCCAGCCAGTGCCCGATCTCGTGGACGGCCGTGTACCCGTGGTTGAACGGCGCGTACGACCCGTACGGCAGGCTGCGGAAGTCGACGATGACGCCGTCGAGGCGCGGGTCGCGCCGGTACCACTGCGGGAAGGTGGAGAAGCCCAGTACGTCCGAGCCGACGGCCGCCGTGTAGAGGTTCAGCGTCCCGCGCCCGCCCTTGCGGAGGCGCCGCTTCATCGGCCCCTCGTAGTGCTGCGGGTTGCGGAACCAGGCCGAGTTGTCGGTGCGGTCCAGGGAGTCGAGCCGGAACCGCACGTGGGTGTCGGCCCCGCCGAGACGGCCGCCGTAGGCCGCGTTGAGCGTGGCGATCTGCCGCTGGACCGCCGCCGTGGACAGCCGTCCCGAACTCCCGCTGTGGACGACGTGGAACCGCACCGGGACGACCAGGGCCCCCGTGGCGCGCCGGGCCGGGTCGGGGCGCGTCCCGCCGAGGAGGGCCGGGTCGAGGAGGGCCTCGTCGGACGTCCCGAACCGGTCGAGGAGCGTGCGGCGGAGGTCGGCGAGCATGGCGGTGGCCTGGTCGTGGCCGAGATCGGCCCGGTCGCGGGCCTGGGCCGACCGCGCCCTTCCGCCCGAGGCGCCCCTCCCGCCCACGGCGGCCGTCCCGCCCGGCGTGCCCGCGTGGCGGTGGACGCAGTCGTCGCCGCGGGCGGCCGGAGCGACCCGCGCCCGTTCCCACTCCCCCTCACTCACCGAACCCGGAACAGCACACACCGTGACCGCCAGTGCGCACAGTGAAACCCCGGCCAAGCGCCGCATTCAATCCCCCGATTGTTCAGGGACGTCCGTTTCGGGCCGTCCCGCGATAAGAAAGGCCGAGGTCCTGCGGCACATGACCGCAGGACCTCACACGCGCGCGCGCCTATCCGGCGGCGCGCCCTCGACCGCCGTTCAGCGGCCGGTCACTCCTCGCCCTTGCCCCCGCCCGGTTGCATGGACTCGTAGATCTCCTTGCACTCCGGGCAGACGGGGTACTTCTTCGGATCCCGGTTCGGCACCCAGACCTTGCCGCACAGCGCGATCACCGGCGTGCCGGTCACCGCGCTCTCGGTGATCTTGGCCTTCTTCACGTAGTGGGCGAACCGCTCGTGGTCGCCGTCACCGTGGGAGAGGTCCGGCTTGACATCGCTCTGGGTGTCGCTGTCGGGAAGGATCTGCGTACTCACACCAGTCACCTTAGTTCAGCGTCGGGTCCTCGGGGAAAGTGGAGACGAAGGCCAGGTCGCCGCCCTGCCTGCGCAGCACGTGCTGCCACAGCCGCTCCGGGTCGCCGGCGAACACGTCCCCGGCCTCCGCGGGCACCAGGTACCACGAGCCGTCCTCGACCTCGGAGCGCAGCTGGCCGGGCGACCAGCCCGCGTATCCGGCGAACACGCGCAGCTGCAGGAGCTCCGCCGCGAGCAGGCCGGGCGGGGCCTCCAGGTCGACCAGCCCGACCCGGGCGACCTCGGCGCCGCCGTCCAGGGCGCGCCATCCGAGCGGCTCGTCCTCGCCGGGGAGCCGGGCCAGGGCGAGCGCGTTCTCCAGCGCGACCGGCCCGCCCTGGAACACCACGGCGGGCCCGGTGACGAGTTCCGCCCACGGCGGCAGCACGCGGTCGACCGGAACCTCGGTCGGCCGGTTGAGGACGACACCGAGGGTTCCCCCGTCGCCGTCGTGCTCGACCAGCAGGACGACGCTGCGCCGAAAGTTCGGATCCTCCAGCTGCGGGGTGGCCACCAGCAGGAGCCCGACCCTGATCCCGTCTTCCATGGGTCCCATGATGCGTTGCCCGGACCTCCGGCGGCACGCCTCCTCGCTCGTTAGCCTGTTACGCATTCCTATCGATGGGGATATCGGCACCACAAGGTCCTGGGTTAAGAATGATCTAGGACAATCGGCCACCCGCTTGGTGCGCGCCGGGAGGACAGCGATGCAGTTGCCCAGGGTCGTCATCGCCGCCGTGTTCATCGTCATCGGGGCGCTGATCGCGATCCCGGCCCTGTTCAGGTCGGACGGCTCCGCGTCGCCGACCTCGGCGACGGAGTCCACGAGCCCGAGCCCGTCCGGCGGCTCGCCGTCGGCCTCGGGCAAGCCCACCCGGACTCCGACGCACAGCCCGTCCCGCACGCCGTCCCGCACCCCCTCGCACACGCCGACCGCCGCTCCCGCGCGGCCGGTGACGGCCACGATCGGCTCGGTCTCCTGCCCGGACCGCACCGTGAACGTCAGCGTCCGCAACACCGGAACGCAGACCGAGGACTTCTCCGTCGAGAAGAACGACGACACCGCCGCCGTCCCCGGCAAGATCGGTCCGGGCACCACCCGGACGGTCGCGGTGAAGCTGCGCGAGGACCGCGGCACCCGCATCACCGTCCGGTGGGCGAACCGGCAGATCGAGAGCACCGCGGTCAAGGCGAACTGCAAGAAGGCGGGCGGCGCCGCGCCGCGCGAGACGCCGCCCGGCAAGCTCCCCCACACCGGCCCCGACACCGTGCTGTGGGCGCGGGCCGTGACCGGCGTCGCCGTCATCCTGACCGGCGCGATCATCTTCTGGTGGGGCGGCACGTGGCCCCGCCGCCGCGAGCAGGTCTTCGCGGGCAGGAAGTCGGACTGAGCGCGGCGGCGGGCCCGCCTTCCGGGCCCGCCTCCGTCGGCGCCTACGCCTCGGTGCGGGGACGGCCGCCCGCGGCCTCGCGGACCGCGCCAGCCACGCGGGTGCTGACGTCCGGGTGGAAGACGCTCGGCACGATGTAGTTCGGGCCGAGCTCGTCGGGCGTGACGACCTCGGCGAGGGCCTTGGCCGCGGCCGCGAGCATGTCGAGGGTGACGCCGCTGGCCTGGGCGTCCAGCAGGCCGCGGAACACACCGGGGAACGCCAGCACGTTGTTGATCTGGTTCGGGTAGTCGCTGCGCCCGGTGGCGACCACGGCGGCGTGCTCGCGCGCCTCGTCCGGCGATACCTCCGGCTCGGGGTTGGCGAGCGCGAACACGATCGCGTCGTCGCTCATCGTCGCGATGTCGTCGCCGTTCAGGATGCCGGGGGCGGACACGCCGATGAACACGTCGGCGTCCTTCACCGCGCCGCGCAGGTCGCCGGAGTAGCCGCCCTCGTTGGTGTGCTCGGCGATCCAGCGCAGCGAGTCGTCCAGGTCGTCGCGGCCCTTGTGCACGGCGCCGGCGTAGTCGCAGACGACGAGGTTGCGGGCGCCGGCGTGCATCAGCAGCTTCAGGATGGCGGTGCCGGCCGCGCCCGCGCCCGCCATCGCGATGCGCACGGCGCCGATGTCCTTGCCGACGACGCGCAGCGCGTTGGTCAGCGCGGCGAGCACGCAGATCGCGGTGCCGTGCTGGTCGTCGTGGAAGACGGGGATGTCGAGCAGCTCGCGCAGCCGGGCCTCGACCTCGAAGCAGCGCGGCGCGGAGATGTCCTCCAGGTTGATGCCGCCGAACGCGGGCGCGAGGATCTGCACCGTCCGGACGATCTCGTCGGTGTCCTGCGTGTCGAGGCAGATCGGCCACGCGTCGATCCCGGCAAACCGCTTGAACAGCGCCGCCTTGCCCTCCATGACCGGCAGCGCGGCCTCCGGGCCGATGTTGCCGAGGCCGAGCACCGCCGAGCCGTCGGTCACCACGGCGACGCTGTTGCGTTTGATCGTCAGCCGGCGGACGTCCTCGGGGTTGCGGGCGATGGCCAGGGAGACGCGGGCGACGCCCGGCGTGTAGGCCATCGACAGCTCGTCGCGGTTGCGCAGCGGCACCTTGGACTGCATCTCGATCTTGCCGCCGAGGTGCATCAGGAACGTCCGGTCGCTGACCTTGTGGATCTTGACGGACTCGATCCGCTCCAGCGCGCCCGCGATCGCCTCGGCGTGCTGGGTGTCGCGGGTGGCGATCGTGACGTCGATGCGGAGGGTCTCGTGGCCGGCGGTGTTGACGTCGAGGGCCGTGACGATGCCGCCCGCGTTCTCGACCACGTGGGTGATCTGGCTGACGGCCCTGCCGCCGGCGGGGACCTCCAGCCGGACGGTGATGGAGTACGACACGCTTGGCACGCTCGCCACGACAGCTGCTCCCTATTTATACGGGTTTGTCCACATCCGAGCGCGCCGCTTCCAGGGGACGGTGCGTCCGGGGCCGCCGCCCGGTCCCGTCCCGCGGCCCGCAGAGCCCGGACCGCGGCGACGATCGCTCGACGGTCGCGGGACGGGCGCCCCCGTGGTGTCGATCGCAGGACGGTGTCGATCACGAGGTGGCGGAGCCGCGGACCGGCCGGATCGGCCGTGGAAGTGCTTCACCGGGAAGTGCTTCACGCGGCCGCACGGGCGCGGTCATCAGTCAACGAGCATACGCTCACCACCGCGGTCAGGTGTCCCGCTCGCCCCAGCTCACCGCCCTTCGCCCGTCACCCGGCCGTGACCCGGGCCGGAGCAGCGGTGGCGCCTGTCAGAACAGGGCGGACTGGAGACCGCGGCGGGCCTTGCCGACGCGGGGGTCGTCCGGCGGCAGGAGCTCGAACAGCGACAGCAGGTGCTTGCGCGCCGCGTCGCGGTCGTCGCCCGCGCCGCGCCGCACCGCGCCCACCAGCCGGTCGAAGGCGTCGTCGATGCGCCCGGACACCATCTCCACGTCGGCCGCGCTGATCTGCGCCTGGACGTCGCCGGGCTTCTCGTCCGCCTCCTGCAACGCGCGCTCGGGGTCGAGCGACCGCACGCGCAGGCTCAGCTCGACCAGCGCGAGGCCCTGCTTGGCCTGGTCGTCCCTGGGGTCGGCGGCCAGGACGCGCTCGAACGCGGCCTTGGCGCCGTCCAGGTCTCCGCGCTGCAGGGCCTCCTCGGCCTCCGAGAACACGGGCTCGGCGGGGGCCTCCGCGCCGGGCGCCGGCTGCTCGCCCTCGGGGGCGTCCGGCAGGATGCCCTCCTTGCGCAGCGCGTCGAAGAGCTGGTCGATGGCCTGGCGGACCTGCGGTTCGGGGGCGGCGCCGTTCAGGAACGGCAGCAGCTGCCCGGCGACGACCGCCGCCACGAACGGGATGCCGCGGACGCCCATCTGCTGCATGTAGGCGCCGAGCTGCGGGTTCGCGTCGATGTCGACCTTGGCCAGGATCCACTTGCCGGCCGCCTCGGTGGCGAGCTTCTCCAGGATCGGGCCGAGCTGCTTGCACGGACCGCACCACTCGGCCCAGAAGTCCACCAGGACGGGGACGGACTGCGACCGCTCCACGACCTCGGTGTTGAACGTCTGGTCGGTGACGTCCACGACGTAGGGACCCCCGGGGGCGTCCGCGGCCGGCGCCGCGCCGCCGCCGCCCTGGGTCCGGCGTTCCTGCTGCTTCCTTGCCGCGGCCTGGCGCGCTCCCAGGTCGATGGCCCCGTGCAACGAAAAGTCCCGAGAAGGCATGGGTCCATCCTGCCCCATGACCGCCCCCTGCCGTACGTCCGTACGCTCCCAGCGGAGCGCGGCGCGGCGCGGGGCGGTCGGCGCGTTTGCACGGCCGGTCCCCAGAGCCGTCCCTATGGACGGCATATCAAGAGAATTGTCCGCCTTTTCTATTCTCTTTCGGCCGCGCCCCGGGCAAAGAGTTCCGTCGTCCTGCCGTAAAGGCGATTAGATTGCTGACAGCCATCACCAAGCCCGGTTATAGTCACGATGTCGATGCATTGCGGCCCGGCAAAAGCGACCGGGCCGGCGCCGCCGGGGGGCGGCCCGGCCTGCGGGCCGCGCCGCGTGGCGGGTTGGGGGACCCGAGGCCACCGGCGCGGCGGGCGCACCGTCCGGCCGCCGCGACAGCATGACGAACAACGGGGGGAAACTTGTGATCGCGGAGCATTCCGTGATCGTGGCCCGAGGAATGGGTGTCCGCCGCGGGGGGCGGTGGCTCCTGCGCCCGGTGACCTTCGGCGTGCCCGAAGGCGTGGTCGGCCTGGCCGGTCCACCGGGTGCCGGTAAATCCACTCTGCTGGCCACGTTCGCGACCTTGCGCAGACCGAACACCGGCGCGCTGCACATTCTCGGACACGACATCACGAACGCCGCCGGGCAGCGGGCCGCCCGGGCCGGAATCGGTTACCTGCCGGCCCGGTTCTCGCGCGCGGAGGGAATGACGGCCGGCGAGTTCGTCGCCTACGCCGCGTACTACAAGCGGACGAGCGCGTCCGCCGCGCAGAGCATGATCCGCCGCTTCGACCTCGCCGAGGCCGCCGGGACCGAGCTGGCGCTGCTGCCGCCTGACGTCCGGCTGCGCGCCGGGCTGGCCGCGGCCTGCGTCCACGAGCCCGGCCTGGTGCTGCTCGACGACCCCTTCGGCGAGCTGTGCGCCGCCGCCGACCCCTGGCCCACCGGCGCCGCCGGCCCCGGACGGCACTCGCTGACCGCGGCCATGGCCGAGCTGATCCCCGTGCTGCGCACGCTGGCGCCCACCGTGGTCGTCACCGCCGACGCCACCGAGACGCTCACCGGCTGGTGCGACCGCCTGTTCACCCTCGCCCGCGGCCGGCTCGCCGAGCAGCCCACGCACTCGGCCGCCGCCCGCCGCGGCCGCTCCCCCGCCGACCGGCGCGGCGCCGCCGCCCCGCGCGGCGCCCTCCATCCGCAGACCGTCGACGCGATGCCCCGGCGCCGCCCGGCCCGGCGCGCGCTGCCGCAGATGTCCCTGCCGTCGCTCGCGCTGCCGCACCTGCCCCTGCCCCTGCCACAGCTCGCGAAGGTGCGGCCGGGGCGGTCGCCCGCCGAGAGCGCCACCGGTGTCTGACCTCGGGCGGGTGCTCCGGCTGGACGCCCGCCGCACGGCGCTGCTCGTCGCCGTGCCGGTCCTCACCGTGCTCGGGACGGCGGCGGCGTGCCTGTCGCTGAGCCCGGCGGTCGCCTACTGGGACAACAGCGTCGTCGCGCTGGTCAACGCCGTCCGCCTCCTGGGCCCGGCCGCCGCGGGCCTGGCCGCGTGGACGGCCGTCCGGGAACGCCCGCTCGACTACCTGCGCGACCTCACCGCCCGCTCCCCCGCGACGGGCGTGCTGTTCGACCTGCTGCTGCTGTCGTCCGCCGCGCTGGTCTCCTACGTCGCGGTCACGGCGGTGGTCGTCGCCGTCACCCTCGTGCACCCCCACGCCGGGCACCCCCACCCGCTCGGCGCGCTCTCGGGCGCCGGCGCGCTCGTCCTGCACGTCGTCGCGGGCTACCTCACGGGACGCGTCGCACCGCACCGCGCCACCGCGGCCCTCGTCCTCGCCGCGACCTCCCTGTGGGCCGCCCTGCGCATCCCCGGGACGTCCTGGTGGAGCCTGCTTCCCCCGGCCGCGTTCTCCCGCGTCCAGCTGTTCACCACCCTGCGTCCCGAGGTGTTCGCCGTGCAGGTCCTCTGGGCCGCGGGGCTGACCACGGCGCTGATCCTCGGCTACGTGATGTGGGCGACGCGGCGCTTCCTGCTCGTCCTGCCCCTGGCGCTCGCGCTCGCCGCGACCGTCTCCGCCACCCTCGCCCTGCACCGCTCCGGCGGGACGGTGGCGCCCGCCCAGGCGGAGCCGGTGTGCCGGACGTGGCCCCTCACCGTCTGCGTGCACCCCGCCCTGCGGGAGGCGCTGCCCCAGCTGATGGCGGCGGCGACCCCGCTCGCCGCGCGGCTGAACGGCACGCCGGGAGCCTTCACGATGGTCGAGCAGCGTCCCGCCTGGATGCCCGTCGCGGTGGCGAACGGCGTCGCCGCCGTCCACCTCGACGAGGACCTCGCCCCCGGATACGCGTCCCGGGCCGTCCGGCAGATCAGCGAGGCGCTCAAGGACGAAGGGGCCTGCGCCTCCGGCGACGGCTACCGCGCGCTGGTCGACGCGTGGCTTCTCGGCGACGAGCCCCCGGCCGCGGCCGGCACGCGCGCGGGCCACCGGTTCGCGTCCTGGACCGAGCAGCGGCGGCGCGACTGGCTACGGCTCCACTTCGCCGAGTACCGCGCCTGCGCGCTGGGCCCGCGGGACTTCCACGCCCCCCGCACGACGGAGAGCCGCCTCCACGACGTCCTGGACACCCGGCCCGCGTGACCGCGGCAGGACCCCCCGGCCCACCGCGGTCACGCAGGAGGTCAGGCGCCCCGCCCGGCCGGTGCCGGCTCGGCGGCGGGCCGCGTCCAGTGGCGCTCCACGAAGAACGGCGCGACGGGCAGGACCGCGGCGCCGAGCGCGAGCACCGTGCGCTTGAGGTCCCAGCCGAGCTGCTCGCGGACGAGGAAGACCAGGCCGACGTAGGCCATGAACAGGACGCCGTGCACCGGCCCCATCACCTGCACGCCGACCGGCGCGTCCGCCCCGTACTTCAGCGGCATCGCGACCAGCAGCAGGAGGAGGAACGAGAACGCCTCGGCGACGGAGACGAACCGGAAAGCACGAATCATGTCCACGCCCCGCTCAACGGCACGGCGTCGGCCCGCGGTTTCCGCGCCGGATATGGCGTTGCTCACACGGCGCTCGCACGACCGTGCGCAAACCGTGACGTATGCGGACCCCGGATGGCCTCTAGGGTGTCCGCGTGGACTGGAGCCTGCTGACCTGCGCGCGCAAGGGACACATCACCTACGCGCCGGACGAGGAGAGGCTGCGCGAGCGGCTCGTCGTCTCGTCCCCCATCGGCGCCGCGTGGCGATGCCTGCGCTGCGGGACCTACGTGCACGGCGAGCCGCACGGGACCGGCCCGGCCGACCGCGCGCCGCTGGTCAGGCGCGGCCGGGAGCTGCGCGACGCCTTCGTCATGCGGTTCTTCGCGGTGGAGCGCGGCATCCGCGGCCTGATCGTGCTGGTCGCCGCGTACGGGGTGTGGCGCTTCGCCGGCAGCCGCGGATCGATCGAGCGGATCTTCGAGAAGGAGATCCCGCTGCTGCGCCCCATCGCCGAGCAGGTCGGCTGGGACCTCGACCACTCCAAGGTCGTCACGTCCGTCCGGCACGTGTTCGACCTGGACGCGCGGACGCTGCGCTGGCTGGCCGTCGGCCTCATCGTCTACGGCGCGATCGAGCTGATCGAGGCGGTCGGGCTGTGGCTGCTGAAGCGCTGGGGCGAGTACTTCGCGGTCGTCGCGACGTGCTTCGGGCTGCCGATCGAGATCTACGAGCTGGTGGAGAAGGTCACCGTGCTGCGCGCCGGCGCGCTGGTGCTCAACATCGGTCTCATCGTCTACATCGTCGTCACCAAACGGCTGTTCGGCGTGCGGGGCGGCCGGGCCGCCCACGAGGCGCATCTCCGCAGCGAGTCGCTGATCGAGGTGGAGCAGGCGACCCACGAGTCGGACCTGCGGCACCCGTCCCCGCACGAGCCCGAACCCGCCGGATGAGGTAGCGGACGCCGCTGCCGGGAATGTCGAATACATGGCTCGCTCGGAAACGAAGAACGACGCGAAGAACGGCGGGAAGCACGACGCGCCCGCCAAGTCGTCCCCCGATCGGTCCCGCCCCCCGCGGCGCGGCCTGCTCACCCCCCTCGCGATCATCGTCGCCACCGTCGCGCTCGTCCTGGTCGCCCAGCAGGCGCTGCACGGCCTCCCCCACTGGCTCAACCCGTTCAAGGAGGAGACGAAGGACCGCAGCGGTCCCGTCCTGCTGAAGTCGATCCGCGACCTGCACCGCTACGAGGCGGCGAGCGGCAACTTCCAGGTCGTCGTGGACCTGGAGAAGGACGCCAAGTTCCTGCCGTCCTCGCTGCGCGGCAAGCGGACCCTGTTCGTCGGCAACGGCTCGGTCGACGCCTACGTGGACTTCTCCCGGCTCGGCTCGGGCGCCCTGAAGGTCAACGCGGACCGCACGGTGGCGACGGTCACCCTCCCGCCCGCCCAGCTGGAGAAGACGAACCTCGACACGAAGAACAGCTACGTCTACGCGACGCAGCGCGGCGTCTTCGACCGCTTCGGCGACTTCTTCAGCAGCAACCCGAACAACCAGCAGCAGCTCTACGTCCTGGCGTCCCAGAAGATCCAGACGGCCGCGGCCCAGAGCGGTCTGAAGGAACGCGCCGACGCCAACACCAAGTCGATGCTGGAGAACATGCTCAAGGCGCTCGGCTTCACGACGGTGACCATCACCCCCGCCTCCCAGTGAGGCGGGGGTCCTCCCCGGCCCTCGCTACCGGGCCGGGACGTGAATGATCAATCCGTCGCCCTGGCCGCCGCCGCCGCAGAGGGCGGCGGCGCCGGTGCCGCCGCCGCGGCGCTTCAGCTCGTAGGCCAGGTGCAGGAGGATGCGGGCGCCGGACATGCCGACCGGGTGGCCGACCGCGATGGCGCCGCCGTTGACGTTGACCTTCTCGGGGCCGACGCCGAGGTCGCGCATCGACTGGATGCCGACGGAGGCGAACGCCTCGTTGATCTCGATGAGGTCGAGGTCGTCGACGGTGAGGCCCGCCTTGCCGAGGGCGTGCTTGATCGCGTTGGACGGCTGGGACTGCAGCGCGTTGTCCGGGCCCGCGACGTTGCCGTGGGCGCCGATCTCGGCGAGCCAGGTCAGGCCGAGCTCCTCGGCCTTGGCCTTGGACATCACCACGACCGCCGCGGCGCCGTCGGAGATCTGCGAGGACGAGCCGGCGGTGATCGTCCCCTCCTTGCTGAACGCCGGGCGCAGCCGGGCCAGGCCCTCGGCCGTGGTGTCGCCGCGCACGCCCTCGTCGGCGGAGAACACCACGGGCTCGCCGCGCCGCTGCGGGATCTCGACCGGGGCGATCTCCTCGTCGAACACGCCGTTCTTGATCGCCTCGGCGGCGCGCTGGTGGGAGCGGGCGGAGAACTCGTCCTGCTCCTCCCGGGAGATGCCGAGCCTCGCGTTGTGCCGCTCGGTGGACTCGCCCATGGAGACGCCGTCGAAGGCGTCGGTGAGGGCGTCGTAGGCCATGTGGTCGAGGACCTCGACGGAGCCGTACTTGTAACCGCCGCGCGACTTCGGCAGCAGGTGCGGGGCCTGGGTCATCGACTCCATGCCGCCCGCCACCACGATCTCGAACTCGCCCGCCCGGATGAGCTGGTCGGCCAGCGCGATCGCGTCCAGCCCGGAGAGGCAGACCTTGTTGATCGTGATGGAGGGGACGCTCATCGGGATGCCGGCCTTGACCGCCGCCTGCCGGGACGGGATCTGGCCCGCGCCCGCCTGCAGCACCTGGCCGAGGATCACGTACTGCACCTGGTCGCCGGACACCCCGGCCCGCTCCAGCGCCGCCTTGATCGCGTGCGCCCCGAGGTCGGCCGCGGAGAAGTCCTTCAGCGAGCCCATCAGGCGCCCGATGGGGGTGCGCGCTCCGGCGACGATCACGGACGAGGTGGTCATGTGGGGGCCTCCAGGAAGGTGCTGCGGCGACGTTTGCCACGATACCCACGGGAGCGCCGTTCGGTTCCGTTCGCCCCCGCCTGGCCGTCCGAGGAGGGACAAAGCCCATGCTGACCCGTATCGACCACATCGGCATCGCCTGCCGCGATCTGGACGCGACCGTCGAGTTCTACAAGGCGACCTACGGCTTCACCGACGCGCACTTCGAGGTGAACGAGGAGCAGGGCGTGCGGGAGTGCATGCTCAAGATCAACGACACGGGGGACGGCGCGGCGAGCTACCTGCAGCTCATCGAGCCGATCCGGGAGGACTCGGCCGTCGCCAAGTGGATGGAAAAGAACGGCGAGGGCGTCCACCACATCGCGTTCGGGACGGACGGGACGGTCGCCGACGAGGCCGCCGGGATCGCGGGCAGGGGCGTGCGCGTCCTGTACGACGCGCCGCGCCACGGATCGATGGGTTCCTTGATCAACTTTTTGCACCCCAAGGACTGCCACGGGGTCCTGACGGAACTGGTGCAGAAGCGCCCGAGCGCCGAATGATCTTGTAACGCGGGCCCCGGCGGGGGTGCGCCAGGATCGTGACGTGTTCGATATCACGGTGACGCAGCACGCGGCCTGGACCGCCGCTCTGTGACCGTTCGGACACATCTGGTGTATTTGCACCCCCAACACCTGGGCTGCTGCGGGCCGGTCGCATGCCCGAACAAAAAGGACATTCCACGCAGCGCGTCAAGATGAGCCCCCAACACGGCAGTGTCCGGAGTACGCTTCATTCGCCGGAAGAGGTCTGGGGCAAGTGCGTCCGTCATGCCAGGCGATCAACCGGTCCCCGGAACCACCCGTAGCCCCGTCACATCAGGATTGAGCCACATGCAGTCCGACATCGACGCCCAGCTCAGCAACTTCTTTGAAGACACGCCCCCGCGCGAGTTCGACGTGGTGCTTCGCGGCTACGACCGGCACCAGGTCGACGAGCACATCAAGCAGCTCGACAACGAGGTGCGGCAGACCCGCGAGCAGACCCAGGCCCTGCAGCGCGAGCTGTCGGACGCCCACCGGCAGCTGCAGGAGCAGGAACGTCCGACCTACTCCGGCCTCGGCGCCCGCATCGAGCAGCTGCTGCGGCTCGCCGAGGAGCAGGCGACCGAGCTGGTCCAGGCGGCCCGCTCGGAGGCGAACGAGATCAAGGCCGCGGCCAAGGTCGACGCCGCCGAGCAGCGCGCCACCGCCGAGAACGACGCCTCCGAGCTGCGCGCCAACGCCCAGCGCGAGGGCGACGACATGCGGCAGGCCGCCGAGCGCGAGGCCGAGGAGGTGCGCACCTCCGCCCGCCGCGAGGCCGACGAGCTGACCTCCACCACCGAGCGCGAGGTCGCCAAGCTGCGGGCCACCGCCGATCACGAGGTCGCCGAGAAGCGCGCCGCCGCCGAGCGTGAGATCGCCAAGCTCCGCACCACCACCGAGCGCGAGGTGGCGCAGCTGCGCGCGTCCACCAAGCGGGAGCGCGACGAGATCCTCACCACGGCCAAGCGGCAGGCCGACGAGATGCGGGCCCAGGCCCAGCGCATCCTGGAGGAGAGCGAGGCCCAGCGCGCCCAGGCCGAGGCCGAGTTCGAGATCCAGCTCGCCGCCCGCCGCGAGGAGGCCGACCGGCAGGACGCCGAGCGCCACTCCGCCGCCCAGGCCGCGACGCAGAAGCTCGTCGCCGAGGCCGAGCAGCGCGCCGCGTCCGCCGAGCAGCGCGCCGCGAAGGCGACGCAGCAGGCCGAGCAGACCCGGCGCGAGGCCGACTCGCACGCCAAGCAGCTGATGGCGAACGCGCGCAAGAACTCCGACAACGTAATCGCCGAGGCCAAGTCGCAGGCCGAGCAGCTGCTCGCCGAGACCAAGTCCGAGGCCGACCGCGTCCGGACGGCGGCGCAGCGCCAGGTCGACGAGCTCACCCGCCAGCGCGACAGCATCACCAGCCACCTCAACCAGCTGCGTCAGCTCATCGGCGGCGTCGCGCCGACGATGAGCCCCGAGCCCGAGCTGGCCGCGCCTCCGGAGAAGCCCGCCATCCCGGCGGCCGAGCCGAAGCCGGCCCCGGCGCAGCAGGCCCCCAAGCAGCAGCCCGCCGCCAAGGCCGCGCCCGCCAAGCCGGCCCAGGCCAAGA
Source organism: Actinomadura sp. NPDC048021 (assembly GCF_040653135.1). Classification (NCBI taxonomy): domain Bacteria; kingdom Bacillati; phylum Actinomycetota; class Actinomycetes; order Streptosporangiales; family Thermomonosporaceae; genus Actinomadura; species Actinomadura sp. NPDC048021. Next base: position 7,144 of record NZ_JBEZJQ010000017.1, on the reverse strand, counting down.
AGTCCGACGAGGACGACGAGGACTGGTGGCAGGAGTGACCCCTTAACGGTCGGGCATGACGGAAAGCCTGGAGGCGGTGAAACGCCTCCGGGCTTTCCGTCGTCTCAACCCCGTAGACGCACGACAGAGGAGAGCGGCGTGCCCGACGAGACCCCCCAGCACGACGGCCGCGAGCCCGCCCCCGGCGAGGGACGGTCCGCCACCGGCCGCCGGGTCCCCGCTCCGGCTCCCCCCGCCGACGACACCGACGAGGCGGACCGCGACACCGACACCGGCCCCACCAAGACCGACTCCACCGACACCGACTCCAGCGAGAACGGCTCCGGCGGCACCGGCTCAAGCGCGACCGGCTCTGCCGAGACCGGCTCCGGCACGACCGGCTCCGCTGAGACCGGCTCCGGCGAAGGCGGCTCCGGTACGAGCGGGCCGGGCGGGAGCGGTGACGACGACGGTGTCGCGCCGAGTGGGGCGTTGAGGCCCGAGGAGATCGAGCAGCCCGTGGGAGAACGCGATCCGGCGACCGGCGCTCCGGTCACCCTCCCGGCGGCGCGGTCGGGCGCCGAACCCGTGGCGCCCGAGCCCGGCGCGCCCGACCCGGCGCACGACGTCGAGCAGCGCAAGCGCGAGGCCGGCGTCGACCACCTGTTCCCGTTCGGCAAGCCCGGGCAGCCGCTCGGCCGCGCGCACCCGTTCGTGTTCGGGTTCACGGCGGCGCTCGGCGTCATCACCGCCTGGATGCTGGTGAAGGCCGCGACGAACGCCAAGTCGGTGCTCGTCATGATCGTGGTCGCGATGTTCCTCGCGGTCGGCCTCAACCCGGCGGTGGAGCGGCTGCGCAGGTTCGGCCTGCCCCGCGGCGCCGCGGTCGCGACGGTGTTCCTGATCGTGATCCTGTTCTTCGCAGGGTTCGTCGCCTCCCTCGTCCAGCCGGTGTCCGAGCAGGTCACCGAGCTGCGCCACAACATCCCCGAGTACGTCCAGCAGCTCCAGAACAACAAGACGCTGGCCGACTGGGACAAGCGCTACGGCCTGCTGGAACGCGCCGAGAAGACGGTGAACGGCGACGGCTTCCAGAAGGGCCTCACCGACACCGCCACCGGCATCGGCAAGGTCGCGATCAACGGCATCTTCCAGACGATCACGATCCTGATCCTGACGCTGTACTTCCTCAGCTCGCTGCCGCAGATCAAGACGTTCTTCTACCAGCTGGCCCCGCGCACCCGGCGGGCCCGGGTCGCCCTGCTCGGCGACGAGATCCTCGACCGGATCGGCGGCTACGTCGCCGGCCAGTTCACGATCGCGCTCATCGCGGGCGTGTGCTCGTACATCTTCCTGTCGATCCTCGGGGTGAAGTACGCGCTCGCGCTCGCGCTGATCGTCGCGGTGACCGACCTCGTCCCGCTGATCGGCGCCACGATCGGCGCGGTGATCGTCTCCCTGGTGGCGTTCCTGACCGGGACCACGACCGACCTCATCGTGTGCGCGATCTTCTATGTCGTCTACCAGCAGGTGGAGAACTACCTCGTCTATCCGCGGGTGATGAAGCGGACCGTGGACGTCCAGCCGGCGGTGACGATCGTGGCGGCGCTGGTCGGCGCGGCGCTGCTCGGCGTGGTCGGCGCGCTGCTGGCGATCCCCACGGCGGCCGCGATCTCGCTGCTGATCCGCGAGGTCGTCATGCCGCGCCAGGAGACGCTGTAGGCCGCCGGCCCCGGCGCGCCCGCGCCGGGGTCAGCGGGACGTCCGGGCGAGGGCGGCGGCGAACTCCGCCACCGCCTGGTTGAACAGCTCGGGCTGCTCCACCGCGCACAGGTGCCCGGCGCGCGGGATGACGAGCGTCTCGGCGTTCGGCATCGCCTCGGCCATGGCGCGGGCCTCGTCCTCGGTGGCCAGCGCGTCCTCGTCCCCGATCATGACGAGCGCGGGGGCGCGGAGGCCGCGGAGCGTCTCGGTGGAGTCCGCGCGTCCCGCCATGGCGCGCTGCGCCCACGCGGCGGCGAGCGGCGGCGCCGCCTGGACGAGGCCGCGGACCCGCCCGTAGATCAGCGCCCGCTGCCGGTAGGTGGTGGGGCCGACGAGGCCGGGCAGCACCTCGTCCACGAGGACGCGGGTGCTGCGCTCGGCTTCGAGGGCGCCGGCCTGCCGCAGCCGGTTCTCCCGGACGGGGGCGGTGTCGGCGGTGGCGCGGGTGGCGGCCAGCACGAGGCCGAGGACGAGGTCGGGGTGCCGCCGGCACAGCGCCATCGCCACGTACCCGCCCATGGACAGCCCGCCGACGACGGCCCGCCGGACCCCGAGCGAGCGGCACGCGCGGGCGACGTCGTCGGCCATCGTGTCGACGGACGGCTCGTCGTCGCCCAGCCGGGAGCCGCCGAAACCGCGCAGGTCCGGGGTGATGACCCGGAACCGGCCCGCGAGGCCCTCGCGCTGGGCGAGCCACATCGCCGACGACAGCGGGAAGGCGTGCAGCAGCACGAGCGGTGTGCCGGTCCCGACGTCCCTTGCGTACAGCTGCACCGTCATTGGGCAATGGTCGCCCGCCGGCGCGGCCGGTGGGACGGAGTGGCCGCGATCGGCCGCCCGTGTTTATCTGTCCGTTTCATCCCATTCAGTGGGGAGCGGGTATGCGGCCGGCGCGACCCGCTTGACGATCTCGTTCAGCACGATCCGGACGTAGGGTTCGCCCACCCAGAGGTGCTTGGCGTTGTCCACCGCGACCACCTCGGCCTGCGGGACGCGCTTGAACCGCTCCCGCGCCTCCGCCGGGCGCAGGTAGTCGTCGAACTCCGGCACCAGCGCCACGAGGGGCCGCCCGTCGGCGCCCCACGCGTCGAGGTCGGCGTCGCCGGCCCTCTTCAGCGGAGGCGACAGCAGGATCGCGCCCTCGACCAGCGGGTCCCGTCCCCATCTGAGCGCCAGTTCGGTGCCGAACGACCAGCCGAGCAGCCACGGCCGCGGCAGGTCGTGGTACTCGGTGTACTCCAGCGCCGCCGCCACGTCGAACCGCTCGGTCTCGCCGTCGCCGAACTCGCCCTGGCTCGTGCCGCGCGCCGACGTCGTCCCCCGCGTGTTGAACCGCAGGACGGCGAGGTCGGCGAGCGCGGGCAGCCGGAAGGACGCCTTGCGCAGGACGTGGCTGTCCATCATGCCCTCGGCCGTGGGCAGCGGATGCAGGCAGACCAGCGTCGCGACCGGCGGCCGCTCCGGCGGCAGCGCCAGCTCCCCGACCAGCTCAAGGCCGTCGGACGTGTGCAGCGTGATCTCCTCGCGCCGGGCCGGCAGCACCGAGGCCGCCCTGATCTCCGCCATCGATCCCTCTTCTCTCACTCGGCCGGGCGGCGTCCGCGGCTCGGGACGCCGGTCGTCAGTACCGCGGGGCGTTGCGCGACCGCAGCACGCGCGGCGACCGGCGGTTCCGGGCCTGCCAGCAGGGCCGGTGCCAGTGCCGCCGGTCGTCCCCGCCGTCACCCGCCCGCCACGCGACGACATGGCCGACGCCCGGCGGGATCTCCTGGTCGCAGCCCGGGCAGCGGTACGGCTTGGCCGCCCCGGCCCCGGAGACCGACCGGACGATCCACTCGCCGTCCGGGCCCTCCTCGGTCTCCTGAGCCCATGACGTGCCTCCGCCCCGGGCGGAACGTCCGGATGCGGCACGGCGGTTCTTGCGGGGGCTCATGCCCTAAAGCATATGAACCCGGCCAGCCCGGCGGGCCGCCCGCGCGGGGACGGGAGGGCCTAGCGCAGGGGCTTCCCGGCCGTCGCGTGCTCCACCAGTAGGGGGGCCGGGGCCAGGGCCGGGTCGCGGGTCTCGGCGTGCAGGGCGCGCAGGACGGTGACGGCGCGGCCGGGGCCGATGCGGTCGAGGTCGGCGATGGGGCCGGTCGGGTAGCCGCAGCCCAGCGTCATCGCGGCGTCGATGGAGTCGGCGTCGGCGTATCCGGCGCCGAGCATGGCGGCGGCGTCGTTCAGGTAGGGCAGGCGCAGGGCGTCCACGATGAACCCGGCGCGGTCGCGGCAGCGCACGACGGTGAGGCCGAGACGCGCGAGGAGGCCGGCGGCGCGGTCGGCGACGTCCGGTGCGGTCGCGACCGTGGCGGACATCTCCGCCAGGGCGCCGGCCGGGTCGGGGAGGTGCAGGCCGACGACGTCGGCGGGGCGTCCGGTGGCCATGGCCTGCCGGATCGCGGAGCCGTCCACCGAGGTGACGGCGATGACCGTTCCGGGCTTGGCGGCCTGGACGGCGGCGGACAGCAGCGCCCGCGCGGCCTCGGGGTCCTCCGCGGCCTCGACGATCAGGTCGCAGCCCGCGAGGTCGGCGGCGGAGTCGCCGACCCGTGCGCCCGCCCGGGCGCACAGCGCGGCGACCGCGTCCGCGAGCGGCCCGACGCCGACGACGCCCACGGTCGGCGCCGCCGCGGCGGACGTCTCCTCCTCGGCTTGGCCTGACTTGTCGTAGGAGTAGAAGCCGCGGCCGGTCTTGCGGCCGAGCAGCCCGGCGGTGACGAGCTCGCGGAGCAGCGGCGAGGCGGCGTGGCGGCGGTCGCGGGACTCGGCGTAGATCGCGTCCAGCACCTCGAGGCAGGTGTCGAGGCCGATCAGGTCCATCAGGGTGAACGGGCCCATCGGCAGCCCGGCGCCCGCCTTCATCGCGGCGTCGATGTCGTCGCGGGTCGCGTGCCCGGTCTCCAGCATGGTCGCGGCCTGGTTCAGGTAGCCGAACAGGAGGCGGTTGGCGACGAACCCGGCCCGGTCCCCGACCGTCACCGGCGTCTTGCCGAGGCCCTCGACCAGCCCGGCGACCCGGGCGACGGCCTCCGGCTCGGTGAGGACGGTCCCGATGACCTCGACGAGCTTCATGACCGGCGCCGGGTTGAAGAAGTGCACCCCGACGATCTTGGTGGGCCGGCCGGTGGTGACCGCGATGTCGGTGACCGACAGGGAGGAGGTGTTGGTGGCGAGGACGGCGTCGTCCCGGCACACGCGGTCGAGCTCGGCGAACACCGTGCGCTTCAGGTCGAGCCGCTCGGGGACGGCCTCGATGACGAGGTCGCAGTCGCCGAGGTCGGCGAAGTCGGTCGACAGCGCGATGCGGCCGAGGATCTCGCGCTGCGCGTCCTCGCTGAGCCTGCCCCGCTTGACGGCCCGTCCGGTCGAGGACTCCAGGTTGCCGCGCCCGCGCTCCAGCGCCTCCCGGTTCACCTCGATGCCGACGACCGCGAGGCCGCCCCGCGCCAGCACCTCGGCGATGCCCGCGCCCATCGTGCCCAGTCCGACGACCCCGACCCTGCTGAACGAACCACCAGTCATGGACCGCAGTCTTGCAGAGCGGTCGCCCGTCCCCCATGGCGGGTACGACGGGGACGTGCGCCTCGGAATCTTCCTCCTCGCCGCCCGTTTCCCCGGCCAGGACGACGCCGCAGCCCTGTCCCGCACCGTCGAGGCCGCCCTCGCGGCCGAGCGCGCCGGGTTCGACGACGTGTGGCTCGCCGAGCACCACTTCATGTCGTACGGGGTGGTGCCGTCCGCGACCGTGCTGGCCGGACATCTGCTGGCCGCCACCACGCGGGTCGGCGTCGGGACGGCGGTGAGCGTGCTGTCCACCCAGCATCCGGTGGCGCTGGCCGAGCAGTCCGCGATGCTGGCGCTGCTGTCCGGCGGCCGCTTCCGGCTGGGGGTCGGGCGCGGCGGACCGTGGCGCGACCTGGAGGTGTTCGGCACGGGCCTCCCCCGCTACGAGCACGGCTTCGCCGAATCCCTCGACCTCCTCCTGGCGTGGCTGCGTTCCGACCGTCTCGGCTGGTCGGGCGAGCACTTCGCCTTCCGCGAGGTGCCGGTCGTCCCGCGGGCGCCGGTCCCGCCGCCGGTGACGGTCGCCTGCACGTCCCCCGCGACCGAGGCGCTCGCGGCGGAACGCGGCCTGCCGATGCTGCTCGGCATGCATGTCGGCCCGGACGAGAAGGCCGCCGCGATCGCCCGGCACGGCGACCCGTCCCTGCCGCACGTCTCCACCCATGTGGCCCAGGTCGCCGACTCGCGGGAGCAGGCGGTCGCCGCCCTCATGGACGGGATGCCGCGCTGGCTCGGCCCCGGCCTGGAGGGGTACGTCGCCGTGGACGACCGCACGCGCCCGTCCCGCGACCCCGTCGCCTACACGCGCCTGATGTGCGACCTCCACCCGATCGGCTCACCGGACGACTGCGCCGAGTCCCTCCTGGCCACGGTCGAGCGAACCGGCATAAGGCACCTGGTCCTCCTGGTGGAAGCCGCCGGCTCCCGCGCCGCCACCCTGGAGAACATCGCCCGCCTGGGCCGAGAAGTCCTTCCCAAAGTCCGCGCCGCCACCTGACCGCGCACCCCACCAGCAGGCCGCGCGGATCGGCGGGACGTGACGGTCGGCCATCGCTGCCAGTCATGCACTCGGGCGCCCAGACAGCCGCCGGGGGCCGCTGCCCACATCGCGATACGGCGCGCCGACCGGAGTCGGCGCGCCGCACGGGGGGAGCGGGTCAGCAGTCGCGGAGTTCGGGGGACTGGTTGAGGATCTGTTCGCGGGCCGTGACGAACGTCCGGTAGGCGGAGGAGTCCTGGGTGGGGAAGACCGCGACGCGGTGGCAGTTCTGGAACGCGAGTCTCACCCCGAAGTAACGCTCCAGCGCGCTTCGCATGGCGTCGCTGGCGAGGACGCGGAGGAGCTGGCCGCGCGCCGTCTCGTCCGGCGGCGGGGTGAGGTTGTCGGCGAAGTCTCCGCCGTCCACCTGGAGCCGGGCCACGAGGCCGCTGATCATGTCCCAGGCGTAGGGGAGGGAGGTCCTGATGCACTCGACGAAGTCCGCGTCGCCGACCTCGCCCTTCTGCGCCGTCTCCAGCAGTTCCGGGGTCACGTCGAGAGACATGGGGGTCCTTTCGCAGACGGAGGATGAACACCCACCCGCAGACGGTAATCACGGACCCGGGAGAATTCCAGGCTTGACAAAGGTTTTCATTCCGCTATGACGGCGGCCCCGGCCGACCGGCCGGGGCCGCGGTCACCGCGCGGGCGCGGCGCCGTGCTGGCGCCGCCGCCCCGCGGCCGGGGGCCCTGCCCAACCCGCCGCCCCCGCCGCCCCCAAAACGCCGGGCCCGCGGCCCCAAAACCCCAAACGCA
>NZ_JBEZJQ010000016.1:63454-191343 GCF_040653135.1 Actinomadura sp. NPDC048021 | reverse complement strand
CGCCCGGGGGGGCGGCGGCGGGGCGCCGCGCCCGCCCGCACTCCCGCCCTTCCCCCGGGCGGCCGCAGGGACAGCCGCCGCGCCGCGTCGGCGAACGCCTCGCAGGCGAGGAGCCCGGTGGTGCCGCCGGCGTCGGCGAGGCTCTCCAGCGCCCGCGCGGCCCGCGGCGGGCCCGCGGTGATGGCCGTCCCGTACGCCTGGACGAGGGCCGCGTCGCGTCCGGCGCGCCCGTCCGGCATGAGCTCGCGGACCCGCTCGGCGAGCCGCAGGGTCGCCGGGTCCGTGAGGCCATCGCCGCCCGTGGAGGCGAGCCGCGCGAAGGTCCGCGACGGCAGTTCCGCCAGCGCCGGGGGCGGCGGCGCGGACCCGCAGGCGTCCAGGAGGTCGAGGCACGCGGAGGCGGACGGGGGCGTCGCCCAGAGCCCGCGGAGCGCGTCGCCGATGTCCGCGCCGCCGCCGTCCAGGCGCAGCAGCTCGCCCGTCACCGCGACCCGGCGGCCGGGATGCCTCCGCCCGACCGACGCCAGCACGGCGACCGCCACCTCGGGCGCGGCGCGCAGCCGTCCGGCGTGCTCGTAGAGCAGGTCGCAGGTCCCGGCGGTGAGGGCGGCCGCCCGGTCGCCGGATCCGGCGAGCCCGGCGACGATCCCGTCCAGCAGCGCGTCCCGCAGCCCGGCCGGGCGGGCGGCGAGCGCCGCCTCCGGCTCGGCGAGGCCGCGCCGGACGCAGCGCGCCGCCGCCGCCGTCACCTCGCCGGGGTCGGCCGGGACCCCGGCCCGCTCCGCCACCTCGGCGGCCTCCGCGACCTCCGTCAGGCGGGACGCCGCCGTGAGCCTCTCGGAGACCAGCGCGCCGACGCGCCGCGCGCACCGGCCGGCGAGGTCCGCCGCCCCGGCCGCCCGCGCCCGCCCGTGCACGGCGAGGGCGAGATCGAGGCCCATCGCCGGGACGCCCGGCGCGAGGTCGCGCCACACCCAGGCGGGGACGGCGGTTCCGCGCCGCGCCAGCAGCTCCGCCGCCGCGCCCTGCTCCTCCGGCGTCACGCTCGCGTCGCCCCGGCACAGCGCCAGCAGCGCGGCGGCGCCCTCCCGCGCGGGGTCGTCCGGCGGCGCCAGCTCGGCGAGGGCGTCCAGGCCGCCGAAGTCGCGGGCGCGCCAGCAGCGGGCGACGGTCCTGGCGAAGCGGCTCGCCCCGCCGTCCGGGACGCCGTCGCGGAGGTCGAACGCGGACGCGTGCGAGGCGTGGTTCTGGGCGCCGGCCCAGACGGCGGGCGTCGTGCCGACCAGGCGCTGCGCGGCGCCGTCCGGGTCGGCGGTGTAGGTGACGAACGTCAGCCGCGCCGCCGCCGCGACCGGCAGCGAGTACGACACGACCGCGATCCAGCGGGCGATCGCCTCCACGTCGTCGGCGACGAGGACGACCCGCCCGTGGCCCCGCAGGAGCACGCCCGCGACGGCGTCCACCAGGAGGGCGAGCCGGGCGTACGGGTCGCCCGGACCGGCGGAGGCGAGCCACCCGGCGAGCGCCTCCGGGTCGAGCGCGGATCCCGGCGTCAGCTCCTCCAGCGGGTCGAGGTCGGGCCCGGGCGCGGGCAGCGGCGTCCAGTGCGCGGCCTGCCACAGCTCGGCGGGCCGCAGCCCCTCCAGTTCCTCGGGCTCGGCCACCACCGCGTGCGCGAAGAAGTTGCCGTAGCGGCCCGAGTAGTCGCGGCCGAGGTAGCGGCACCGCAGCAGCAGGGGGCGGCCGTCCACCTCGTCGTACAGCAGCGAGACGGGGAACAGGTCGAGCTCGGCGTCGCCCGGCGAGAGCGGCGCGTCCGGCGGCGGGCGGTACGACAGGTACGGCGTGACCGCGGCCCGCGTCCCGTCCGGCAGGCCCGGCGTCTCGGCGACGAACTGGAACCCGGCCCGGCCGGTGGGCCCGCTCCGGGCGGAGGTGTAGTGCAGCTGCCAGGCCACCGCTACGCCCCTCCCGGCCGGACGCCGTCGAGCATCCCGAACCGGTACAGCAGCCACAGCAGCGGATCCTCCGCTCGGTACGGCCGGACGCCGCCCGCGCCGACGCGCCCCTCCTCCGGGACGCCGCCGAGCGCCGACAGGCCGAACAGCGCGTGGTCGGCGTACTGCTGCCCGAGGTAGGTGTCGAGCCGCCCCGCCTGCCAGTCGTGCAGGAGCGCGCGGACCTGCTCGTTCACCGCGTCCCGGTCGTCGAGGTCGAGGACGCCCTGCCCGGACCGCGACCGGTGCAGCGCCGACTGGCGCAGCAGCCCCGGCCGCAGCACGTCGATCTTGGTGAGCGCGACCGCGACGGGAACGGGCAGCGGCTCGCCCGGACGGGTGCCGTGCCGCAGCCGCAGCGCCTCGGTGACGCGCGCGATGACGTCCAGCGGGTCGCCGTCCGGACCGTCTCCGCCGGGATCGTCCCCGGCCGCGCGCGGGCCCGGCACCGCGTCGAGCACGCCCGGCCGCGCGCCCGGCAGCTCCAGCGGGTCGACCAGGAAGATGATCGCGTCGGCGGCCTCCAGGTACCGCAGGTGCAGGTCGGTGGCCTCGCGGCTGCGCAGGTCCTCCCCCGCGGTGTCGAACAGCACCAGCGCCAGCGATTCGTTGCGGGGCCGGGCGAAGCGCCCCTTCCGGGTCCGGGTCCGGGTGAGCAGGTAGACCAATGGCTCGCGCGGGCCGGTCGCGGCGCTCGGCGTCGTCGGCAGCAGCCGCCGCTCCTCCAGCAGCGGCCGGGCGAAGTCGCGCTTGTACCGCTCGATCGTCCGGTCGTCGCACGCGACCAGCGACGCGTCCAGCTCCGTCCCCACCCGGTTCATCAGCTCGTGCAGCAGGACGGCGATGTAGGTGCTCTTCCCGGCGTTCTTCGCCCCGACGAGCGCGACGATCCGGCCGGGGGAGTCGCAGTACGCCGACGGCAGCGGGTTGTGGCACTCGGGGCAGGCGCGGTTCCCGGTCGGCACCCCGCACCCGGGGCAGTCGGCCCGGCCCTTGCGCCCGGGCGCGGCGAACACCGGCGGCAGCGACGCCCCCGCCGTCGAGCCGGTGTACTCGGCCAGCCGCTCGTCCAGGACGGGGACGCAGCCCTGCCGGCGCCCGGACTGCCCCCGGCACCGGAACAGGATCCGCTGCGGAGCGACGGACGCGAAGCAGTAGGGGCAGGTGATGCCCTGCCGGGACGGCACGCCGGGGATTCCCACCCGGGCCAGGGGTCTCGTCATCAGGAAACCTGGAGTCGGCGGACGGGGGGATCGCTCAGCTCGACGGCGTCGTCGTCGGCGAAGCAGCGCAGCCAGTACGGGCCTGACGCGGACGGGGCGCCGAGCGACAGCTCGCCCGGCACGGGCACCCCGTCCCACGCGCCGAGGGTCTCGCCGTCGGCGGCGCGCTGCGGCATCACCCGCCCGGCGCGCAGCACCAGCGACAGCCGCGCCACCCGCAGCGGGCGGGACGAGTGGAGCCGGAGCGTCAGCGTCCGCCGCCACGGCGGACCCGACCGCAGCACGTCGTAGTGGACGATCGTGCGCGCCGCGACCTCCGCGGTCGCCGGCGGCCCGGTCATCCGCGCGCCGCCCACCGTCCCGGCCGCGGCGACGGACAGCTCGACGGGCGCGTCCTCGGGGACGGGCAGCCGGATGCCGCCCTGGGTGTCGTAGGCGGCCCGGGTGACGCTCTGCGCGGCCTGGACCGGGACGTGCGCGGAGTCGCCGGACCGCGCGGCCTCCGCCCCGGCGGCCCGCCCGATCCGGTAGGCGACCTCGACCTCCGCGACGTCGGGCGGCCAGTCGAACCCGACGTGCACGTAGTCGCCGCGCCGCTCGGCGACCAGCCGGCGCGGCGGCGGCAGGTTCACATGCCGGTGGTAGGCGCCGATCGCGGCCATGCCCTCCGCGACCGTCACCGCGAGCAGCCACCCCCCGGCGCCCGGCCGCACCGCGAGCCCGCCCTCCGTCTGCGCGCACGCGAGCCGCCGCGTCTCCCGCCGCACCTCCTCCAGGGGGACGAGCGCGCTGCGCGGCCACGGCGGAGGACCCGGGCAGAGCACCAGCTCCACCGTCCCGTGCGCGGGCGGCGCGAACCGGGCCCGCACCAGCCCGGGGTCGGCCGCGTCTGTCCCGGCGGCCAGCTCGTACACCGGCTCGGGCGGCGCGCTCGGCGTGGCCGACGCCCGCACCCCGTCGGTGACGACCTCGCGCCCGGACGCGTCGAGGTAGACGGCGGCGATCCGGTAGTGGTGCGTCCGCCCGTTCGGGACGCGCTCCCGGAACCCGTCCCGGCCCGCCGCGACGTCCTGGCCGTCCCGCGCCACGACGACCCGCACCGCCTCCGCGGGGCACCGCCAGCGACCCGTGACCTGCCCGTCCCCGGCGGTCAGCTCGACCTCGCCCGGCTCGGGCCGCACGACCACCGGCCCGGCCACCGCCGGCGCCGCGGCGGCCTCGCCCCGCACCGCGACCACCCCGTAGTACAGCGGCACGTTGACCGGGGGGCGCGCGTCCAGCGCCCCGCCGACGGCCGTGCCGTCGCGGACGTCGCGGGGCGCCCTGCCCGTCCGCCGCACGACGTGGTGGACCACCTCGCCGCCGGTGGACGGCGAATCCTCCCAGGACAGCCGCACCGCCGCGCCGTCCACGTCGGCGTGGACCGCCGGGACCGGGCGCGGCGGCAGGCGCCGCTGGTGGGCGGCGGCGCCCGGCAGGTCCCGGACGAGCCGCAGCGCGTCGGCGAGCAGGCGGTGGGCGCGGTCCGGGTCGGGCTCGGCGGACGCGGCCTCGCGCAGGCGCAGCGCGGTGCCGAGGCGGTGCCGGGCCTCGGCGGCGAGCACCTCCTCCTCGGGCGGCTCGGCGCCGGGGGAGGGGTGCGGGACCCGCGCGGCGTCGGCCAGCCCGGCCGCCGCGTGCACGTCGCCGGAGTCCAGCAGCGCGCGGAGCCGCCCCGCGAGGCCGCCGCCCCGGTCGGTCTCGCGCACGACGGCGAACACCAGGCGGCGGGCATCGCCCTGCTCGACGCCCAGCTCCTCGGCGGCGTACCGGAGCAGGGCGCGCTCGGACGCCCGCTGCCGCAGGCGCTCGCGGAGCCGGTCGGCGATGTCGAAAAGCAGCAGTGCGGGCAGGTCGGCGCCCGAGCGGAGCGCGGCCAGCACGGTGTCGGCGTGCGTGGTGGTGGTGTCGCGGCTGCGGCGCGCCCACTCGGCTCCGGCCGCCGCGACCGCGTCCCCGTCCGGGCGCAGGCCGCCGCCCGGCACGGCGAAGCCGTCCAGGACGCGCATCGGGCCGGTGAGGCGGGCGCCGAAGAGGAAGTCGGCGAGGTGGCGCCTGCCGAGGACGTCCAGCGACTCGCGCACCTTCCGGTACGCGGGGTAGGGCGCGGCGGACGGCAGCGCGTCGGGTTCGCGGATCTCGACGCCGTCGGCGGCGGCCGGCCCCGCCAGCTCCTCGCCCCGCACCCCGGAGGTGCGGGCGATGGCCTCGACCTCGGCGGGCGTGGCCATCCGCAGCGCCCCGGCCGCGTCGGCGAGGCGGGCGCGGGCCTCGCCGAGGCGGCGCTCGGCGAGCTCGCGGCCGCCGCGCAGCCGCGCCTCCAGCGGGCGCGTGTCGCCGCGCTCGGCGGCGGAGAACAGCGGCGCCAGCTCGCGGTGCTCGGCCTCCAGCCGGTCGATGAGCTTGCGGTACTTCAGCTGCCCGCGGGCCCGCCGCCAGCACTGCCGGACCAGCCTGACCCGCGCCGCGACGGCCGCCGCGTCCAGCGCCCCGTCCAGCGCGTAGCGGACGCGCAGGTCCTCGGGGGGCCGGTCGCCCGCGGCCCGCGCGGGTTCCAGCACCTCCCGCCGGTAGTCCTCGTCGAACGCCACGGGCGCCTCCAGGGGATCCGCGGCCCGCTCAGCTGACCTGGACCCGGGAGAGGGCCTTGCGGGAGCGCTCGACCTCCTCCTCCGACATGCCGCCGACGTCCACCTTCAGCTCCAGCCGCTCCCCGGTCTCCTTCTCCACGGCCGTGACGTTCAGCAGGCCGGAGGAGTCGAGCTCGAACGTCACCCCGATCGGCCAGCCCGACTTCTTGCCCGGCGGGACGCGGATCTCGCCGGTCGCGATCTCGGTGTTGTCGATCAGGTCGGCGGACTCCACCACGCCGGCCTGCTCCATGACCCGGACGTCGGCCGAGGTCTGGTCGTCGTAGACGGTGAAGAAGTCCTCGGTCCTGGCGGCGGGCAGCTCGTCGTTGGCGTGCACGAGGTGCGCGACGCTCTCGGCGCCGGTCTCCCGGTCGACGACCACGATCCCGAACGCGTGCGAGGCGACCGTCCTGATCCGCCGCCCGGCGATCTGCTTCTGCTGCTCGGCCGACAGGCCCGCCCGGTTCGCCATCTCCTCGGCGCGCTCGGCGGCGCCCTCCTGGACGAGCCGCCGGTAGGTCTCCTCGAACGCGTACAGGGCGGCCCCCTTGGCGACCGCGAGGTCGGGGTCCTGGAGGCGGGGGGCGAGGCCGAGCTCGGTCTGCAGCCGCGCCGCGACGACCGGCATCTTCGTGGAGCCGCCGACGAGGACGAGGTCGTCGTAGTCCTCGACGCCCTTCTCGGCGGCGGTGGCCAGCGTCCGGCCGGTGATCTCCACGGTGCGGTCGAGGAGGTCCTGGGTCAGCTCCTCCAGCTTCTCCCGCGTCACCTCGACCGAGGCGACCCGCCCGGCGTGCATCACCCGGACGGTGTGGGACGTGCGGGTGGTGAGGGCCTTCTTGGCGTCCTCGGCGTCGCGGCGCAGCTGCTGCTCGGTCTGCCGGTCGTCCAGCGGGTCGCCGGCGTCGGGGTGCTCGGCGCGGAACCGCTCGGCCAGGTGCTCCACGAGCCGGGCGTCCCAGTCGGCGCCGCCGAGCTCGTGGTCGCCGTCGGTGCACACCACCTCGATGTGGCCCCCGCGCAGCGCGATGACCGTGGTGTCGAACGTCCCGCCGCCGAGGTCGTACACCAGGATCGTGCGGTCGGTCTCGGGGTTGAGGACGCCGTAGGTGATCGCGGCGGCGATCGGCTCGGACACGATGTCGATGACGTTCAGCCCAGCGATGCGCCCCGCCTTGCGGGTCGCGTCGCGCTCGGCCACGCCGAAGTAGGCCGGGACGGTGATGACCACGTCGCGGGTCTCCTCGCCGGTGGTGGTGCGCGCGTCCGTCGCCAGCTTCAGCAGGATGAACGCCGACACCTCCTCGGGCGTGAAGTCGATCCCGTGGATGGGGCGGGTGACGTCGCGGCCCATGTCCCGCTTGATGAGGCTGACGACGTTGTCGGGCTCCAGGACCGCGGTGTCCTTCGCGGTCTGGCCGACGACGACGTTCTCGCCGCTCTCGAAGAACACGACGGACGGCGTGGTGTCGGTGCCCTCCAGGTTCCGCTGGACCGCGGGCCGGCCCACGTCGTCGATGGAGGCAATGCAGGAGTACGTCGTTCCCAGGTCGATCCCGTAGACGGCCATGTCCCTCACCCGCTGTTCGTCGTCTGTCCGTTGTGCGACGCCTCGCCGGCGGGCGCCGGCTCGGCGAGCCTGCCGACGCTGACCGCCGCCTTGCGCAGCACCTTTCCGCTCTGCTCGAACCCGTCGGACTGCACGGCCGTGACGGTGCCGTCCGCCACGGGGTCCTCGACGGGCGTGACCGCGACCGGGCGGTGCCGGGACGCGTCGTAGGGGGCGCCCGGCTCGACGGTGAACCGCTCGACGCCGAGCCGCGCGAGCGCGTCGGCGACGTCGTCGGCCAGCGCCGCCAGCAGCACCGCCGTCCGCCGCGGGTCGGGCGCCTCGGCGAGATCGGGCGCGCTGAGCCGTTCGGCCTCGCGGCGCGCCTGGTCGTGCAGCCGGTACAGCGCCGCGCGGACGGGCTCCAGCATCGACTGCAGCTCCCCGCGCCGCAGCCGCTGGTTCTCCTCGTGGAGCCGGTCGATGACGGCCTCGCGGTGCTCCGCGCGCTCGCGCTCGCGGTCGAGGCGGGCGGTGAGCCCGGCGAGGGCGTCCCTCACCTCGGCGTGCAGCACCGCGCCCACGTCGTCCCCGCCGGCGTCCCCGGCGTGCCCGGCGCGCGCCGGCTCGGGCCCGGCACCGGAGGCTTCGCTGACTGGGGGTTCCCCGTCCCTCGACACGTAGAGTCACCTTAATGCTGGACGGCAGGAGACGTCAGGCCAACCGATGACCTCCACCGGACTCTAGTTTGACCCGTGCCCGCCGTTCCAGCACCGACTTTCCGTGCCGTTTTCTTGGGATGACACGTCTGGGTAACACAGGGGAAACGGGTGTCGCCGAAGCTGGGGACCTCGCACGGAGACTGGAGGTGGCGATGTTGCTGCGAATAAGGGTGCGCCTGCCGGACCGCCCCGGTTCGCTAGGGCAGGTCGCGCGGACCCTCGGCGCGGCGGGCGCGGACGTGGTGCAGATGACGGTGCTGGAGCGCGACAACGGGCGGGCGATGGACGACTTCACCGTCGCGTGGCCCGCGGGGGCCGACTCCGAGCGGCTGACCGGGGGACTCGGCTCGGTGCCGGGCGTGGAGGTCGTCGGGATCTGGCCGACGGCCGAGCCGCAGGGCGCCCATCCCGACGCGGCCGTGATCGGCCAGGTCGCGGCCGTTCCGGAGCGCGGCCTGGAGATCCTCGCCGACGCCGTCCCGGCCGTCCTGAGCGCCGACTGGGCGGGCCTCGCCGAGCTGAAGGGGGAGGACGAGGCGGTCCTCGTGCACGCCAGCGCGGGCGGCGAGCCGGGGACGGTCCTGCCGGACCTGCGGCCGCTGAGGCCGCGGGCGTTCACGGCGCCGGACGGCACGCGTTTCGCGGTCTGCCCGCTCGCGGCGGGCGGGGTCGCGCTGGTGGTCGCGCGGACGGGCGCGCCGCCGTTCCACCGGACGGAGGTGTTCCGGCTGGAGCAGCTCGCCGGGGCCGCCAACGCCGTCCTGCACCGGGTCCGCGGCGCGTCCCCGCTCTGAGCGCCCGCGTCGTTCCGGCCCGTGCCGGTCCGGCGGGGCGAGGTCAGTCCAGCAGGGCGAGGACCGCGTCCAGGTCGGTGAGGCCGGCGTCGGAGCCGAGCCCCTGGGCGACGGTGGCCGCCGCGGCGGTGCCCCAGCGCGCGGCCTCCAGCACGTCCTTCCCGTGCGTCAGGCCGGTGATGAACCCCGCGCAGTAGGCGTCGCCGCAGCCGGTCGTGTCGACGACCTCGACGGGCAGCGCCGGCAGCCGGTGCGCGCCCTCGGCGGTGGCGACGATGCTGCCCTCCCCGCCGAGCGTGACGACGACCGTGCGGGGCCCCCGCGCGAGCAGCGCGGCGGCGGCCTTCTCCGGGTCGTCCTCGCCGGTCATGAGGGCGGCCTGCTCCTCGTTCGGCAGGAAGTGGTCGACGTGGGGCAGGAAGGCGGCGGCGCCGTCCAGCAGGTCGGGCATGGTGGACAGCAGGTCCATCGTCACGACGGCGCCGGCCTCGCGTGCGGCGTCGAGCACGGCGAGGAAGGCCGGGTCGTTGAGGCCGAACGTGACGTCGGGGCCGCCGAGGTGCACCGCGTTCGCCGCCTCCAGCAGGCCCGGCCCGACCGCGTCCGGGGCGAGGGTCAGGTTCGCGCCGGGGACGTGGAAGCTCGGGCGCCCGCCGTCCGGCCGGATCGGCAGGATCGACGCGCTGGTCTGCTCGGCCGTCCGCCGGACGAGCCCGCGCACGTCCACGCCCTCGCGCGCCATGATCGTGACCAGCAGGTCGCCGAGGTCGTCGGCGCCGATCGCGCCGACCGAGACGACCTCGTTGCCGAGGCGGGCCAGGGCGACGGCGGTCCCGGCGGCGGCGCCCGCCGCGGTCACCCGGATCCGCTCGACGACGACGGTGCCCTGGCCGTCCGGGATGCCCTCCACCGGGCGGGCGAGCACGTCCAGGATGTGCGCGCCGAGAGTGACGACGGTCATGTCCGGCCCCTTAGTGATCGTCTGGGCCGTAGCGTACGCGGTGCAGGCCACGGAATGTGAGAGGTATTCGCATGTTGCTGAGGGACGAGCGGGACGCGTTGTGCGGGGTCGGCCGGAGGCTGGCCGCGACCGGGCTGGTGACGGGCGCGTCCGGCAACGTCAGCGTCCGGTCCGGCGATCTGGTCGCGGTCACGCCGGGCGGGATGATGCTCGACCGGATGGAGCCGGCCGACTGCCCGGTCGTGGACATCGCCGGCCGGTGGGTCGAGGGGGACAAGGCGCCGTCGTCCGAGACCCCGATGCACCTCGCCCTCTACGAGGCGACCTCCCTTGAGGGGCGCCCGGCCGCCGCCGTCGTGCACACCCACTCCACCTATGGCGCCGTCGTGGCGACGACCATGAGCGAGCTGCCGCCGATCCACTACAACACGCTCCTGCTCGGCGGCGTGGTGAAGGTCGCCGAGTACGCCACCTACGGGACGCCCGAACTCGCCGAGAACGTCCGGACGGCCATGGCGGGCGGCAAGCGCGCCGCGCTGATGGCCAACCACGGGGGCGTCACGATCGGCCGCGACCTGGAGGAGGCGTACGAGAACGCGCGCCTCCTGGAGTGGCTGTGCGGGGTGTACGTCCGCGCGAAGACGATCGGGGAGCCGCGCGTCCTGACGGAGGAGGAGCTGGCGAAGGTGGTCGAGCGGGGCCTCGCGCCGCCCGACTTCCCCCGCGTGTAACCTAACGCTTGTTAGGTCACTCTGGGAGGCCCGCCTTGCCCTTCGTCCTGGTCGACAAGCCGCGCCCGAACGTCACCCTCATCACCCTCAACCGGCCCGAGCGGATGAACGCGATGGCGTTCGACGTGATGGTGCCCTTCCGGGAGGCCCTGGAGGAGGTCAGCCGCGACAACGGGACCCGCGTCGTCGTCATCACCGGAGCGGGCCGGGGGTTCTGCTCGGGGGCCGACCTGGAGAACCCGGGGAACATCCCGGGCATCGACGGGCTGACGCTCCCGACCATCGCGCTGCGCTCGATGGAGCTGCTGGACGACGTGGTGCGGGCGATGCGGCGCGTCCACCAGCCGGTCATCGCGGCGGTCAACGGCCCGGCGATCGGCGGCGGCCTGTGCCTGTCGCTCGCCGCCGACATCAGGCTGGGCGCGGAGACGGCCCTGTTCCGCGCGGCCGGGATCAACAACGGGCTGACCGCGAGCGAGCTCGGCCTCAGCTACCTGCTGCCGCGCGCGATCGGCGCGTCCCGGGCGTTCGAGCTGATGCTGTCCGGTCGCGACGTGGAGGCCGCCGAGGCCGAGCGGATCGGCCTGCTGTCCCGCGTCGTCCCCGGCGACAAGCTCCTCGACGCCTGCTACGAGCTGGCCGAGCGGATCGCCGGGTTCAGCCGCCCCGGCACCGAGCTGACGAAGCGGATGCTGTGGTCGAGCCTGGACGCCGCCAGCCTCGACGCCCACATGGGCCAGGAGGGACTCGCCCAGCTGTACGTCCGCCTCACCACCCACAACTTCGAAGAGGCGATCAAGGCGCGGAGGGAGCACCGCCCCCCGGACTTCCAGGACTGACGCACAGCGGCCGGGTCCGCCGCTGGTACGACCACGCGGCCGTGCCCAGCGCCACGCCGTAGGCGGCGAACGCGCCGATCCCGCACGCCGCGACCGTCCAGCCGGACCAGCCGCTGATGAGCCCGTCGTGCGGGAGGTCGCGCAGCCCGAGGACGGGCGGCAGCAGGTACGCGACGGTCCCGGCGACCCCGTAGGGCCCGAGCGTCAGTGCGCCGAGCCAGGCCGGGGCGAGCGGCAGCCAGCGCGGCACCCTTCGCCCGGCAAGGGGCGGAACCCAGCGCGGGAAGACCTGCCCCCATGCGTGCGTGAGCCCCATGAGCAGGAAGACTCCGGCGAGCGCCGACAGGGTGGTGAAGTCCAGCCCGTACCTTTCCAGCGTGAGGACCAGCCCGGACGCGCCGTTGCGCTCGAACTCGGCCACGACCTGCTCGCCCTCGATCCCCGCGAAGGAACCCCCGAACGCCCACGTCGTCTTCATGGCGACGTAAGGCGCGAAGCCGAGAGCCCCGCCGTACGCGGCCCACCGCACCGCGCGCGGCGCGGGCGACACGGGAGGCGGAGCCATCGCGGTCCCCGTCCCGGTGTGCTCCCGGCCGCACCGCGCGCACCTTCCCGCCGTGCCGCGCTGGTAGGCCAGGGCCGTCCCCGCGAGAAGGGCCGCGCCCACCGCGCACAGGGACTCGACGGCGAACCTCGGCCAGTCGTCGACCGTCCCGTCGAAGACGAGTTGCAGCGCGTTCATCACGAAGCCGAACGTTCCGGCCCCCGCCAGCACGCACGCCGTCCAGAGTCCGGTGAGCGGCCACCACCGCGGCATCTGCCGCCCGACGTCGCGGACGCTCGACACCGCCATGATCCCGCCGACGCCCAGCAGAGCGGCGATCATCCAGGCCGCCGCATCGGCGTCCGCCAGCGGAGATCCGGTCTCCCCGCCGCTCGCCCAGTACAGGGCCAGCCCCACCGCGCCCACCGACCATGCCCCGGCCGCGTACCCCGCCCAGCGCGGCCACAGCCTCCCGACCGAATCCATGGGACGAGCCTCTCCGCGCCCCCGTCCTCGCGCCTCCCGCCGGGGGCCGAGCGCCCTACCCCGCGCGGGGGAGCGGCATGGGAGCGGCATGGCAGTCTGAGGGGGTGCCGAAGCTTGCGCCGGACGAGGCGCGCCGCCTGCTGACCACCGTGCCGGTCGCGCGCCTCGCGACCGTGGGGGAGGACGCCCGGCCGCACCTCGTCCCCGTGACGTTCGCCGTCCACCGGGGCGCCGTCTACACGGCCGTCGACCACAAGCCCAAGAGCACCCGGGAGCTGCGGCGCCTCGCCGACATCCGGGCCAATCCCCGCGTCGCGCTCCTGGCCGACCACTACGAGGACGACTGGGACCGCCTCTGGTGGGTCCGCGTGGACGGTCACGCGGCCGTCGTCGACGACCCCGCCCGCATGGCCGAACCCGTGCGGCTCCTGGCGGACCGCTACCCCCAGTACCGCGAGCGTCCGCCGGAGGGTCCGGTCATCGCCGTCACCATCGAGGCCTGGACGGGCTGGTCGGCGTCCTAGAGGGAGCGCTGGAAGGCCGTGACGGCCTCGGCGACCTTCTCGGGGAACTCCACGTGCGGGTGGTGGCCGGCGCCGTCCAGCAGGACGACCTCGCCGTCCAGCCGCCGGCCGACCCACTCGGCCTCGGCGGCCGGGTCGGGCCAGTCGATGTCGCCCGTGCCCATGATGACGAGCGCGGGCGCCTGCACCCGGTCGAGCCGCGCCTCGGACTCGGCGTGGGACATGCTCAGATAGTCGGCGATGACCTTGCCGCGGCCCGGCTCCTGGAGGTTCGCCTTCAGCTTGGCCTTGTGCTCGGCGAAGTCGGCCGGGGGCTTCGGCTCCCACTTGGGGTAGTACGACATGTAGAGCGGCAGGGCCAGGCCGGGGACCCGCATGAGGGCGGTGGTCAGCTTCTGCGCGAAGCCGCCCTTGCCGTCCCGGACGAACGGCGCCGCCAGGACGAGCCCCTTCACCAGCTCGGGCGCCTCGGCCGCGACCCACACCGCGGCGGCCGCGCCGTTGGAGCAGCCGTAGACCAGCGCCGGACCCGCGTCCAGGTGCTTGAGCAGGGCCAGCAGGTCGTGGGCCAGCGGCGTGCTCCCGTACTCGGGCCAGCGCGCGCTGGTCTCGCCCATCCCGCGCTGGTCGACGGTCACGACGCGGTACCCGGCGTCCAGGAGCAGCGGCCGGAGGAACCGGTACTGCGACCGCAGGTCGAGCATCGAGGGGAGGCACACGATGAGCGGGCCGTCGCCGCTGTCGTCGTAGGCCAGCCGGCCGCCGGGAAGGTCGAGGAACCGGGTCTCGCTCATCGCGCACTCCTTGAATCGCTGTAGCTCTATGGCTAAGGAAATTAGCTATAGGGCGACCGAGAGTCAAGAGCGGTGCTCTCGCGGGATCAGTCCCAGGCCTCGCCGAGCCTCGCGAGGTCGGCGGCGTACTCGATGCGGGCGGACCACTCGCCCGGCCAGGCGTCCACGCCGAGGTGCGCGCCCGCGAACGCCCCGGCCAGGCACGCGATCGAGTCCGAGTCGCCCGAGCTGGCCGCGCCGCGCCAGATCGCCCTGACCGGCTCGTCCGGGAAGAGCAGGAAGCACAGCAGACCGGTGGCGAGCGCCTCCTCGGCGACCCACCCCGCGCCCGTGGCCCCGCACGGGTCGGACGTCCGGTCCCCGCGCGCGACGGCCTCGTCCAGGCGGTCGAGGACGTCCAGGCACTCGTCCCAGCCCCGGGCGATGAACGCCTCCGGGGTGTCGACGCCGGGCTGCTGCCACAGGGTGCCGAGCCAGCGCTCGTGGTAGACGCCGCGCTGGTCGCGGCAGCGGGCCCGCAGCGCGGCGGGCAGGTCGGACGGGGCCATGCCGTCGGCCAGCCACCGGACGGCGAACGCCGTCAGCTCGCTCGCCGCGAGCCCGGTCGGATGCCCGTGGGTGAGGGCCGCCTGGAGCTGCGACGCCCCAGCCCGCGTCTCGTCCGACAGCCCCGGGGCGAGGCCGACCGGCGCGACGCGCATGTTGGCGCCGCACCCCTTGGAACCCGCCACGGTGGCCTCCGCCCAGGGCTTCCCGGCGGCCAGGTTCTCGCACGCGCGCAGACAGGTGTTCCCGGGCGCGCGGTTGTTGTCCGGGCTGTTCAGCCAGTCGACGAAGCGCCGCCGCCACATCGGCGTGATCAGATCGGGGGTGAACGGAGGGTTCGCCAGGGCGTCCAGCAGCCCGAGCCCGACCGCGATCGCCATCTGGGTGTCGTCGGTGACGAGCGCCGGGTCGCCGTCGAGCCGCGCGGGGCCGTGCTCGCCGAACCGCCGGTGGATCTGCTTCATCGTGAGGAACTCGGTCGGCGCGCCCAGCGCGTCCCCGTACGCCAGCCCGAACATCGCCCCGCTCGCCCTTCTCATGGGCGGCATTCTCCCCTAACCCGTACAAGCATCGCGGTAGCCGCCGGGGGTCATGCCGTAGCAGCGGACGAACCAGCGCGTCAGATGGCTCTGGTCGGCGAAACCGGTGCGGGCCGCCACGTCCCCGATCGCGTCGCCCCCGGCGAGCAGGCGGCGCGCGGCGCGCAGGCGGAGCTGGCGCTGGTAGTCGCTCGGCGCCATCCCGTACTCCCGCCGGAACCCCCGGTACAGCGCGAACCGGCTGCACCCCGCCGCCTCCGCCAGCGCGTCGGCGCCGATGTCGTCGGTGTAGCACTCCTCAAGGCGCCGCCGCGCCCGCTCGACGAAGCCGCCGGCGGGCGCCGCCCGCAGCCGCCGTGTGGCGGCCCGGTCGACCAGCGTCCCGACGGCCGCGGTCAGCAGCTCGTCGCGCCGCAGGGCCGGCGCGCCGCCGAGCAGCGCCGCGTGCAGCCCGCGCAGGGCCCGGGCGAGCGCGGGGTCCGGCACGACGGGCGCGTCGAACAGCGGCAGCCCGACCGGGCGCGCCGCGATGTCGGCGAGCACGTCCGAGATCAGCTCGGCGCCCACGTGGACGATGCGGTAGGTGAAGCCGAGCTCGTCGGCGGCGTGGCCGTCGTGCGGGTCGTCGGGGTTGAACGCGATGACCATCCCGGCCGCGCTCGTGTGGGCCCCGCCCCGGCACCGGAACGCCTGGTAGCCGTCCTCGGTGACGCCGAACGAGTACGTCTCGTGGCTGTGCCGGTGGTAGGCGTGCCGCTCGAAGTGGGCGTGCATCGCCTCCAAGGGGCGGTCGGGCGACCGCCAGTACCTGCTCCAGTCCACGCGCCCCAGTCTGGCGCACGAGCGTTCAAGACGGCGCGCCCCGGTCCGGGCCAGGCTGGACCGCATGCGTTTCGACACCAAGATCGGGATCGTGGTCCGCGACGACCTGGCCGCCTGGCAGCGGCTCAACGTCACCGCATTCCTCGCGAGCGCCGTCGCGGGCGGCGTCCCCGGCGTCATCGGAGAGCCGTACGAGGACGCGTCCGGCAACACCTACCTGGCGATGTTCCGCCAGCCCGTCCTGGTCTACGAGGCCGGGCCCGAGGCGATCTCGACCGCCCACGCCCGCGCCCTCGCCCGCGGGATGGACGTCGCCGTCTACATCGAGGACATGTTCAAGACGGGCCACGACGAGGCGAACCGCGCGACCGTCCGCGCCGTCACGGCCGAGGAGATGCCGCTGGTCGGGTTCGCCGTCCACGGCCCGAGGAACGGCGTGGACAAGGTGCTCAAGGGGTTGCGGCTGCACCCGTGAGCCCGGCGAGGGCGGCCAGGCGCTCGCGGTGCCGGTCCGGCGACCCGAACAGCTCCCGGGACGACTGCGCCCGCTTGAAGTACAGGTGCGCGTCGTGCTCCCAGGTGAACCCGATGCCGCCGTGCAGCTGGATCGCCTCGCCCGCCGTGTGGAAGAAGGCCTCCGAGCAGTACGCCTGGGCGAGCGCGGCGGCGGCCGGCAGCTCGTCCGGGCTCTCGTCGGCGGCGGCCGCCGCGTTCAGCACCGCCGACCGCGCCGACTCCACCAGCACGAACATGTCGGCGCACCGGTGCTTGACCGCCTGGAACGACCCGATCGGCCGCCCGAACTGGTGCCGCACCTTCGCGTACTCGACCGTCATGTCCAGGGTCCGCTGCGCGCCGCCGAGCTGCTCGGCGGCCAGCGCCACGGCCGCGACGTCCAGGGCCCGCGCCAGCGCGTCCGGCCCCCCGACCCTGCGCGCCGCGACCCCGTCCAGCTCGATCCGCGCCAGCCTCCGCGTCTGGTCGAGCGTCGGGAGGGCGTGCCGGACGAGCCCCGCCGCGTCCTCGACGGCGTAGACCCCGACCCCGTCCCCGCCTCTGGCCGCCACGAGGACCAGGTCGGCGATGTGCCCGTCCAGGACGAAGTTCTTCGTCCCCCGCAGCACTCCGTCCTCGAACGTCGCCCGCACCGAGGCGGGGTCCCAGGACCCGCCGTCCTCGGCCACCGCGAGCGTCCCGATCACCGACCCGTCCGCGAGGCCGGCGAGCAGGTCGTGCCCGCCCTCCCCGGCCCCCAGCGCCGCCGCGGCCGTGATCGTCGCGAGGAAGGGGGAGCACACGACGGCCCGCCCCATCTCCTCGAACACCACGGCCAGCTCCCGCACGCCGAACCCGGCGCCGCCGTGCTCCTCGGCGATCGCGAGGCCCTGCAGCCCGAGCTGCTCGGCCATCTGCCGCCACACCTTCGGGTCGTGGCCCTCGGCCGTCTCCATCAGCCGCCGCACCTCGGCGGCGGGGGACCGGTCGGCGAAGAAGCGCCGCAGCGCGTCCCGCAGCTCCCGCTGTTCCTCGGTGACGACGAGCTTCATCGGGCGTCCTCCCACACGTGTCCCAGGCCTACCGGGTCATCGTGCCGCGCGCCCGCCGCCCGCCTCCGGCCCCTTCCCATCCACCGGGACGGTCAGGGCGCCCAGTCGTGCGGCCCGAGCACGTACCCCTTGCTCGTCGAGTGCAGGTGGTTGATCGACACGAGGTGGCCGAGCGCGGCCCACAGATCCTCCTCGGGCGCGTCCACGAGCGCCCCGATCGTCTCGAAGTCCGCCGCCCCGCGCTCCTTGTCGATCTCCGCCACCGTCTCGTACACGACCAGCTCGAAGTCCGACAGCTCCTGCACGTCCCCACGCGGAACATCTCGCTCATCCATAGACAGACCGTGCCCACTCGCGCTCGTTCTAAGTCCCGCGCGATGCGCAGCGCCGTACGCTGGGACCGTCAAGCTCGGCAACTACGATCTGTATGCGAAAGGTGGCGCTCTGCTCATAGACTCGCTCGCGAGGAAAGGAGCAGGGCATGACTGTGATGGTTCAAGAGCCTCTGTCGCACGATGACGCGGACGTCGTCCTGGAAGGTTTCCTCGCCCTCGACACCCCGGAGGGCTTCCGAGCCGAGCTGATCGACGGAGAGATCGTCGTGACCCCACCCCCCCTTGGCGACCACGAGCGATGCATCGGCAAGATCATCCGCCAGGTCATCCGCTACAGCGCCATCGAGTTCGAGTGTTCCGGCAACAAGGGCCTCGTGGTTCCTGGCGTTGAGGGCAAGCCCGATAACCGGGTGATCCCGGACATCACGTTTATATCCGTAGAGAAGGACCCCTTCCAGGGGGCTGCCTCGTGGATGCCCGTGGAGGGTGATGACGCGATCGTCATGGTGGTCGAGGTGACGTCCAGCAGGCCGAAACGGGATCGAGAGGCGAAGCGGACCGGGTACGCCCGGGCGGGAGTTCCGTTCTACCTGTTGGTAGACCGTGACGAGGACAGGGTGAGCCTGTTCAGCGGGCCGGACGGCGAGGACTACGGGCACATGGACCAGGTGCCGTTCGGCAAGCCGCTGCCGCTGCCGGAGCCGTTCGCGATCGAGCTGGACACCTCCGAGTTCGGCTGAGGCGGGTGTGGTGACCGGGACCGTCTGGCCGCGGTCACCGCGCGTCCACCCTGGCGCCGAAACCGGTCGGGGTTGGGGAATGGGGGGTCGGGCGGGTGGTCCGGAACTAGAGTGATCACCGGATCTGGAGGCGCGAGCGAAGGCGGTACCGGAGATGTCCGACGTTCCGCAGGGCCGGCCCGGTGAGGTGGACCTGCAGACCGACCGACCGCACTCGGCACGGGTCTACGACTACATCATCGGCGGCAAGGACAACTACGCCGCCGACCGGGACACCGCGGCCGCGGTGCTGGCGAACTGGCCGGGGCTGCGCACCTCGATGATCGCCAACCGGGCCTGCATGCAGCGGATGGGCCGCCATCTCGCCGAGCTGGGCGTGCGGCAGTTCGTCGACGTCGGGACCGGCATCCCGTCCTCGCCGAACCTGCACGAGGTGGTCCAGGAGGTGGCGCCGGACGCGCGGGTCGTCTACGTCGACAACGACCCGATCGTCCTCGCCCACGCGCGTGCGCTGCTGGCCAGCACGCCGGAGGGCCGCACCGCCTACATCGAGGCCGACATGCGGTCCCCCGAGAAGCTCCACGCCGATCCCGTGCTGCGCGACGTCCTCGACCTGTCCCGGCCGGTCGCGCTGACCGTGATCGCGATGCTCCAGTTCGTCGAGGACGCCCAGGGCCTGATGGAGGCGCTCGTCGCTCCGCTCGTTCCCGGCAGCCACGTCGCCGTCACCATCCCCACCGGCGACCTCGCGCCCGAGTCGCGGCGGCTCGCCGATGACTACACCAGCAGCGGCATCCCCATGTACCTGCGGGACCACGCCGAGGTGGAGCGCCTCTTCACCGGGCTGGAGCTCCTCGACCCCGGCGTCGTCCCGATGCCGCGCTGGCGCCCCGCGCCCGGCGCGCCGGTCCTCCCCGACACCGCCACGAACATGTACGCCGCCGTCGCGAGGA
Source organism: Actinomadura sp. NPDC048021 (assembly GCF_040653135.1). Taxonomy (NCBI): domain Bacteria; kingdom Bacillati; phylum Actinomycetota; class Actinomycetes; order Streptosporangiales; family Thermomonosporaceae; genus Actinomadura; species Actinomadura sp. NPDC048021. The sequence goes on along the minus strand of NZ_JBEZJQ010000016.1, from coordinate 172,025 downwards.
AGCCCTAGCAGGCCGCCACGGGGTCGAGCGCCCGTCGCGCCTTTCGCGGCGGCGCCGCGTGCGGCAGATCATGCCGGCTGGACGTCGTCCTGCAATTGCAGCACCGCCTGGACCAGGGGCGCGAGCGCCGGCTCGGTGGCCGCCTGGTCGAGGGCCTCGCGCAGCGCCGTGTTGTGGGTGGGGCGGGCCTCCTCCAGGAGGCGAAGGCCGGCGTCGGTGACGTCGGTGTAGATGCCGCGGCGGTCGGTGGGGCACAGGTAGCGGGAGAGCAGCCCGCGGTCCTCCAGCCGGGTCACCAGCCGCGTGGTGGCGCTCTGGCTGAGGACGACCGAGTCGGCGACCTGCCGCATCTGCAGGTGTCCGCCCTCGCCGTCGTGCTGGCGGCTCAGGACGTCCAGCAGCGAGTACTCGCGTGCGCTCAACCGGTGTTCGGCCTGGAGGGCGCGCTCGACTCTGCTCTCGATGCGCCCGTGCAGCAGCGAGAGCGCCGACCAGCCGTGCGCCAGTGCGGTCATCGCCGGGTCGGTGGCGGTCATGGGCAGCTCCCTCGGTCGGGTCGTGCGAGCGGACGCGCCGGCAGACCGGCCGCCGTGTCACGGACCTCACTATACCCGCGCTTGCAATTAGCCCGCGTCTGCAATTATTGTCGACTCTCATAGAACGCCTGTGCAACCTTGCCTGGAACGTCGAGAGGACCGCCCACCATGCCGCTCGCACTGCTGGCCCTGGCCATCGGGGCCTTCGGAATCGGCACCACGGAGTTCGTGATCATGGGGCTGCTGCCCCAGGTCGGCGCGGACCTCGGCGTGTCCGTGCCGACGGCCGGGTTCCTGGTCACCGGCTACGCCCTCGGCGTCATGATCGGCGCACCGGTCATGACCGTCCTCGGCACCAAGATCTCTCGTAAGACGATGCTCATGCTGCTCATGGGCCTGTTCATCGTCGGCAACCTCATCTCCGCCGTCGCCCCGGTCTTCGCCGTCATGCTGGCCGGCCGGGTGGTGGCGTCGCTGGCCCACGGCGCCTTCTTCGGCATCGGCTCCGTCGTGGCCGCCGAACTCGTCGCGCCGGAGAAGAAGGCCGGCGCCATCTCCATGATGTTCACCGGCCTGACCGTGGCCAACGTCGTCGGCGTGCCCCTCGGCACGTTCGTGGGCCAGACCGCCGGCTGGCGCGTGACCTTCCTGATCGTCGCCGCCCTCGGCGTGCTCGGCCTGGCCGGCGTCGCCAGGCTGGTACCGGACGTGCCCAGGCCGGAAGGGGTGCGGCTGCGGCACGAGGTGGCCGCCTTCAGGAGCACCCAGGTCGTCCTGGCCATGGCCATGACGGTCCTCGGCTTCGGAGGGGTGTTCGCCGCGATCACCTACATCGCGCCGATGATGACCGAGGTCGGCGGCTTCGCGGAGTCCTCCGTCACCTGGCTGCTGGTGGTCTTCGGCCTGGGCATGGTGGCCGGGAACCTCATCGGCGGCCGTTTCGCGGACCGCAGGCTCATGCCGATGCTCTTCACCGCTCTCGGCGGCCTCGCGCTGGTCCTGCTGCTGTTCACCTTCCTGGCCTCCGGCAAGGCCGCGTCCGTCGTGGCCGTCTTCCTCATCGGCCTTCTGGGCTTCGCCACCGTCCCGCCGCTGCAGAAGCGCGTCCTGGACCACGCCCACGGCGCGCCGACGCTCGCCTCCGCGGTGAACATCGGCGCCTTCAACCTGGGCAACGCCCTGTCCGCCTGGCTCGGCGGCCTGGTGATCTCCGCGGGCCTCGGCTACACGGCTCCGAACGCCGTCGGGGCCGTCCTGGCCGCCTCCGCTCTGGTGCTGGCCGTCGTGTCACACCGGCTCGAACTGAGCCAAGCCCGCACCACTGCGGCCTCTGCCCCGGTGACCCGCGGGTCCGCCGTGGCCTCCGACCACGGCGCCACTCGCGTCGAGACGGAACCTGCCCGCTCCTGACCCCGTACCCCGCTCGCCGCGACCGGGCGCAGGCGACGGCTTCATCCCGTGGACGAAGCCGTCGCCTGACCTCCCCGCAGGGCCGCCGACACCAGGCGGCGGATCGCGGGAAGATCCACGGCTTCGGGCAGGACCTGCTCGCCGGGGTCGTCCCGGCTCGGGTCGTCGACGTTGAGGAGCGTGCGGAACAGGCGCGGCAGCACCGTCCGGGCGAGCAGGTCCCGGGCGAGGGCCGCGGCGTCCTGGACGTCGTGCTCGGCCAGGTAGCCGGTGAGCCGCTCCTCGGTGCTGGCGAAGATGGCGTCGAAGTAGGCGCTGGAGCTGCCGGGCAGGCGCTCGGCTTCGGCGATGGAGAGCCGGCAGGTCCGCACCTGGGGTTCCCAGACCATCAGCTGCAGGAAGCGCCCGCAGAACAGCGCCACCGCCTCGGCGGGGTCCTCGGCGTAGGCGTCCGGGGTCTTCAGCCTGCCCAGGTAGAGCTCGCGGACCCAGTCCATGACGGCGAGGAACAGCTTGTCCTTGCTCTCGAAATGCGCGTACAGCGACCGCTTCGACGTCCCGGCGCGCGTCGCGACGGTGTCCATCGACGCCCGTTCGTAGCCGGTCTCCAGGAACACGTCCTTGGCCACCAGCAGGATGTGGCGCCGCAGCTCCTCACCGCGCCGCTGCCGGCCCCGCGGCGCGGATGCGCCTGCTGCACTCATCGGGTTGCGTCCTCAAAAATAAACGGTACGGTTGAGTTTACTTATTTCCATGGCGAGCCGTTGGAGGGAAGCCATGATCGTCATTACCGCTCCCACCGGGAACATCGGGCACCAGATCGTCGACCACGTCCTCGCGGCCGGCGAGCCGCTCCGCGTCATCGCGCGCGATCCGGCCAAGCTGCCGGCCGGCGTGCGGGAACGTGTCGATGTCGTCCAAGGGTCGCACGGCGACGCGCGGGTCGTCGCCCGAGCCTTCGAGGGGGCCGACGCCGTCTTCTGGCTGCTGCCCTCGGATCCCCGCGCCGCCGACGTGAAGGAGTCGTTCCTGGGCTTCACGAGGCCGGCGGCGGACGCGATGCGCGACCTCGGGGTCAAGCGCGTCGTGGACGTCAGCGCCCTCGGCCGCGGGACCCCCCAGGCGGCCAGGGCCGGGCACGTGACCGCGTCGCTGGCCATGGACGACCTGATCGCCGGCACCGGGGTCGCCTTCCGCGCGCTGGCCGCGTCCGGGTTCATGGACAACGTGCTCCGGCAGGTCGAGACGATCAGGGAGCAGGGCCTGTTCTTCGACGTGGTCTCTCCCGACCGCGAGCTGCGCGTCGTCGCCACGCGGGACATCGCGGCCGTCGCCGCCCGCCTGCTGCTCGACACCTCCTGGACCGGCCAGGAAGAGATCCCCTTGCTGGGCCCTGAGAACCTGTCGTACAACGCCATGGCCGCCGTCATCTCCGAGGTTCTCGGGACCTCCGTCCAGTACAGGCAGGTCTCCCCCCAGACCCTCGCGGACCGGCTCACCACCCGAGGCATGTCCGGCGCCATGGTGCGGAGCATGCTGGACATGCTGGCGGCCAAGGAGGACGGCCTGGACGACGCGGTCGTCCGCACGCCACGGCACGCGATCGACACCCCGACCACCTTCCGGCAGTGGTGCGAGGAGGTCCTCAGGCCCGCGGTGCACGCCTGAAGGGGTCGTCAGCCGTAGCGCTTCATCTCGTGGAAGAAGCCGGGGACGGTGTTCAGCCCGCCCGACGACGCGACCTGGTCGTAGACGTACTTCGCCACGGCCAGGTCCAGGACGCCGAGGCCGAACGGTGAGAACACCACCGGCTTGTCGGCGGGCGGGGTCGTCGCGCCCGTGAGGACGTCGTACAGGGTCCCGGCGACGAAGTCGCGGTGGCCGACCCGCTGCTCGGCCAGGTGCGGGGACGTGTTCGCCTTCATGCAGTGCTCGACGTCGTCCACGACGTTGTACGACGACAGGATGATCTCGGGGGAGAGGTCGCGCAGCGACACGTGCAGGACGAGGGGGTGGTGCGCGAACCAGCCCGGTTCGGTGACGTGCGGCTCGCCCGCGACGGTCGCGAAGACGACCAGGTCGGACGAGCGGATCAGCGACTCGGCCGAGTCGTGGATCGTGATCTCGCCCTTCTCGGTGCGCTCCAGGTACCCCTGGAACCCCTCGGCGTGCTCGCGCGACAGGTCGTGGACGCCGAGCTCGTCGAAGGCGAAGCCGTTGCCCGCCAGATAGGTGTGGATGTAGCGGGCGATGAGGCCGGCGCCGACGAAGCCGACCCGGCGGGGGCGCGGGCCGCGGCGGTCGGCGAGGGCCGCGGCGGCCAGCGCGGCGGACGCGGCGGTGCGGGCGGCGGAGATGATGGAGCTCTCCAGGCACGCGAACGGGTAGCCCGTCTCGGCGTCGTTGAGGATCAGCACCGCCGACGCGCGGGGGATGCCGTTCGCGACGTTGCCGGGGAAGCTGGAGATCCACTTGATGCCGTGCACGCCGACCTCGCCCTTGACCGAGGCGGGCAGGGCGATGATCCGGTCGGACGGGCGGTCGGGGAAGCGCAGGAAGTAGGAGTCCGGGTTGACCGTCAGGCCCTCGCCGTGCAGCCGGTAGGCCGCCTCGACCATCCGGGTGACCTCCGCCTCGCGCCCGGCGACCGCCTCGTGAACCTGGGCGCCGGAGACCACGGCGAACGTTGGGGCCTGCGTCATGTGGGGAACTCCGTATTCCTGTAGATGATCAGTCGGCGAGGATAGCGGCCGGGTCGCCGAAGTGTTCGCGCAGCCAGTTCTCCTCGTAGATGGAATCGAGGTAGCGTTCGCCGAGGTCGGGGGCGATGGCCACGGCCACGGGGTCCTCGCCTGGGTACTTGGCCTCCAGCCAGCGGGAGGCGCCCGACACGACGGTGCCGGTGGAGCCGCCGAACAGGAACCCCCGCGCGGCCAGCGCGTGGACGGTCCGGATCGTGTCGGTCTCGGGGACGTGCACGACGTCGTCGACGAACGACTCGTCCACGAGGTCCGGCCTGCTGCTGGTGCCGAGGCCCGGCACCATCCGGCGCTCGGGGATGCCGCCGAAGGTGACGGAGCCGACCGCGTCCACCGCCACGACGGTGACCGGTCGGCGGTGCTCGCGGAAGTAGCGGGCGCAGCCCATCAGCGTGCCGGTCGTCCCGGCGCCGACGAACAGGACCTCCAGGTCGGGGAACTCGCGGTCGATCGCCGGGGCGGTCCCGCGGTAGTGCGCCAGCCAGTTGTTGCGGTTGGCGTACTGGTTCAGCCACACGTAGCCGTCCCCGGACGCGCACAGGTTCCGGACGTAGTCGATGCGCCCGCCGAGGTAGCCGCCGTTGGCGTCCCGGTCGGACACCACGCGCACCTCCGCGCCGAGGGCCCGCATGACCCGCATCGAGGCCGGGTTGCAGCGCGGGTCGGTGACGCACACGAACCGCAGGCCGCGGCTCGCGGCGATCAGGCTGAGCGCGATCCCGAGGTTGCCCGACGACGACTCCACGATGATCGAGTCGGGGGTGAGCGCGCCGTCGCGCTCGGCCGCCTCGACCATCGCCGCGGCCGCCTTCAGTTTCACCGAACCGGCGAAATTGAAGCCCTCGCATTTGAGGTAGAGCGGGCGTTCGATGACATGCCGAAGATTGACGTAAAGGTCGTCGACGTTGAATTCCTGCGGCGAGGTTATTATCGGCACGCTGCCATCCTGAAATGAAGAAGCAATTCCCTCGTCTTCCCCCGAAGTTCGCCGCGGGCTTCACGCCAGAGCCATGGCGAGGCATCACGGTACCTTCGGGCATCTTGCTGCCGCAACCCCCCTGATTACTCGCTGGTAGGGCAGAATGCGTGGTACTTCTGCCGGGCCGGACTTAGGCTATGGCGGCCGCTTGTTTTTCTGTTACAGCGGAGAAGTTCTACAACACGGAGAGTAAAGATGAGTGCTCGCGGACCCGCCGTGGACCGGCTGCTCCCCCTGGCCGGGCTGCCCGCGCTGGACGTGTCCGCGGGGCAGGCCGAGCGCGCCCGCGAGCTGGCCGCGCGGCTCGGGATGAGCCGCGAGTGGGACGGCGACCTCTCCGCCCCGGTCATCGCGCGGGTGGAGCGGATCGCCGCCGAGCGCGACCGCCCCGCCGTCGCCGACGAGCACCGGACGCTCTCCTACGCCGAGCTGGTCGCCGAGGCGCGCCGGCTCGCCGCGCTGCTGGAGGACGAGGGGGTCCGCCCCGGCGAGGTCGTCGGCGTGGGCGGCGGCCGCTGCGCGGGCGTCATCGCCGCGTTCCTCGCGATCGAGCTGGTCGGCGCCCTGTACGTCCCGGCCGACGAGACCTGGCCCGCCGCCCGCGTCCGCGACGTCCTCGACCAGGCGGGCGCGGCGGTGCTGATCACGGTCGACCCGGGGGACCGGGTGGCGCCGGCGCTGCTGGAGGGGGCGGCGGAGGCGGGGTGCCGGGTCGTCGCCGCCTCCCGGGCGGACGGCCTGGCCCCGTGGACGGGGGAGCCGCGCCTGAGCGCGCCCGACCAGCCCCGGTACGTGCTGTTCACCTCGGGTTCGACGGGCCGTCCCAAGGGCGCGGTCGTCGAGCACCAGGGCATGCTCAACCACCTCTGGGCGAAGATCGTCGACCTGGAGCTGACCGGCGACGACGTGGTCGCGTTCACCGCCCCGCTGGGGTTCGACATCTCGATCTGGCAGATGCTCTGCCCGCTGCTGCTGGGCGGCCGGGTGGACGTGGTCGGCGACGAGGTGGGGCACGACCCGGTCGCGTTCGCCCGCGCGGTGGACGCGCAGGGCGTCACGGTCGTCGAGCTCGTCCCGACCATGGTCAGGCACCTGCTGGACGACCTGCCGCCGGACGCCTCCGCGGCCGGGGGCGGCGGGGCCCGCCCGCTGGCGGGCCTGCGCTGGATGATCGCCACCGGCGAGGAGCTGCCCGCCGAGCTGGCCCGCCGGTGGCTGGAGGCGGTGCCGCACGCCCGGCTGCTGAACGCCTACGGCCCGACCGAGTGCTCCGACGACGTCACCCACCACACCGTGACGGCCGGTGACCTGGGCCTTCTCCGCCTCCCCATCGGCACGCCGGTCATCAACGCGCGCCTGTACGTGCTGCGGCCGGAGGACGACGGCGCCTGGTCGGCGTGTGACGTCGGCGAGACCGGGGAGCTGTTCGTCGGCGGCGTGGTGGTCGGCCGCGGCTATCTCGGCGACGCCGATCGCACGCGCGAGGCGTTCTACCGGGACCCCTTCGGCGCGTCCCCGACCGGGCGCCTCTACCGGACGGGCGACGCGGTGCGGCTGCTGCCGCCCGGCGCGGGCGGGGAGGACCGCCCCACCCTGCAGTACCTGGGGCGCGTCGACCGCCAGGTCAAGATCGCCGGGGTGCGGATGGAGCTGGGCGAGATCGAGGCGGTGCTGCAGCGCCACCCGGGGGTGCGGGCCGCCGCGGTGGTGGTGCACGAGTACCCGGGCAGGTAGCGGGCCCGCCGTTCACCGAGCGTGACCGGGCTGGCCGGATTCGGTTGTCAACCTTTGTCACCCGGCGAGCGTCCGGCCGGTCCGGAACGGACCCGTCGGCCGATGATTTTGTCACTCCTGTTAGCAATGGGGCGAGGCAACTTCTGCTTTTGAGGGGATTGCGAGGCATGTGACCGGCTGGTTGACTGTGACCCCGCTACTCCTGAGTAGATCGTGGGACGAGGGCGGAAGACGGGCGAGGGCGGAAAGCGGCGGCGCTCCGTATTGACCGGAACACAGGGCGTTGACTCCGGGATCGCGCGGGCGATGTGCGTCCCCGGAGGGAACTCGGGGTGAAAGGGGACGGGGAAACCCGATCATTTCTGTGGTCATTCTCTTTGGATTTCTGCCCGCCGGCGTCCTGCCGGACCCGAAACCGGGCGTGAAGCAAACCCCCTGCGACCGGGAAAGCACCACTTGATGTCCACCGAGTACGTTCCCCTTTCGGCCGCCCAGCGGAGCGTCTGGTACGCGCAGCAGCTGGCGCCGCGGACGCCGATCCACATCGCGCAGTACATCGAGATCGAAGGCCCGATCGACCACGGGCTGTTCGACCGGGTGGCGCGCATCGCGGCCCACGAGGCGCTGGCGATGAACATCCGGATCGCCGAGCGGGACGGCCTGCCGCACCAGGTGCTCGACCCGGACGCGACCGCCACGATCCCGCTCGTGGACCTGTCGGGTGAGCCCGACCCGGACGCCGCCGCGCGGGCGTGGATGCGGGAGGCGATGGCCGAGCCGCTGCCGCTGGACGCCGAGCGCCTGTACTCCACCGCCCTGCTGCGGCTGGCCCCCGGCCTGCACCGCTGGTTCATCCGCGCCCACCACATCATCCAGGACGGCTACTGCGGCCCGCTGATCGCCCACCGCGCCGCGGAGATCTACACGTCGCTGGCGGCGGGGGGCGAGTACGTCCCCGCGGAGGCGGGCGACTACCGCAGGGTCCTCGTCGAGGAGGAGGCCTACCGGGCGTCGGAGAGGTTCGAGCGGGACCGCGCTTACTGGACCGAGCGGTTCGCCGACCGGCCCGTCGCGGCGTCGCTGTCGGAGGAGATGGCCGAGCCGACCGCCGACTACCTGAGCCTGATCTCCGTCGTCCCGCCGGAGCGGACCGCCGAGCTGGCGGCCGGCGCGCGCCGGCTCCGCACCGCGACGCCGGGCCTGGCGATCGCGGCGACGGCCGCGTACGTGGCGCGGATGGCCGGCACCGAGGACGTCGTCCTCGGGCTCGCCGTCACCGGCCGCACCACGCAGATCGCGCTGGAAACCCCGGCGCTGCTGGCGACGGTGCTGCCGCTCCGCGTGTCGGTCCGGCCCGACATGACGGTGGAGGAGCTGGTCCGCTCGGCGACGCGGGCGAGCGCCCGGGCGCTGCGCCACCAGCACTACCGGCGCGAGGACCTGCTGCGGGACCTGAAGCTGCTCGGCGAGCGCCGCCGCCTCTACGGGCCGGTCATCAACATCATGGCGTTCGACTACCGGCTGGACTTCGCGGGCCTCCCGGCGCGCATGCACGCGATCACCACGGGGCCGGTCGACGACCTGTCGATCAACATCTACGACAACTTCGACGGGGCGGGCCTGCGCGTCGACTTCGAGGCGCACCCGGACCTGTACACCGAGGACCAGGTCGCCCGGCACCTGGACCGGTACATCCGGTTCCTGGGCGCGCTCGCCGACGTCGACCCGGCCACGCCGCTGCGCGAGATCGGCCTGCTCGACGACGCGGAGCGGGCCCTCGTGCTGGAGGAGTGGAACGACACGGCGGTCCCCGCCCCGCCCGCCGTCGTCCCCGAGCTGTTCGAGGCGCAGGCCGCGCGCACTCCGGACGCCCCGGCCGTCACCCGCGGCGGCACGACCCTCACCTACCGGGAGCTGAACGAGCGCGCCAACCGCCTCGCCCGCCACCTGATCGCGCGCGGGGTCGGCGCGGAGGACTTCGTCGCCCTGGCGCTGCCGCGCGACGAGAACCTGGTCGTCGCGGCGCTGGCCGTGCTGAAGGCGGGCGCCGCCTACCAGCCGGTCGACCTGGCCTACCCCGCCGACCGCGTCGCCTACATGCTGGAGGACGCCGCCCCCGCCTGCGTCATCACCACGCGGGACGCGGACCTGCCGCCCGGCGCCGCCCGCGTCGAGCTCGACGCGCTCGAGCTGGACGGGCTCCGCGGCGACGACGTCGCCGACGCCGACCGCGTCCGGCCGCTGCGGCCCGGGAACCCGGCGTACGTCATCTACACATCCGGGTCGACGGGGCGCCCGAAAGGCGTCGTCATCTCCCACGCCAACGTCGTGGACCTGTGCGTCAAGTCGATGGCGAGCTACGGGCCCGCCTCGACGGTGGCGCGCGTGCTGTTCTCCACGTCGCTGAACTTCGACGTGTCGGTGTTCGAGTGGCTGCTGCCGCTCACCGTCGGCGGCGAGATCGAGGTCATGCGGGACCTGCTGGAGGTCGCCGAGCGCGGCGGCTGGTCCGGGACGCTGGTCAGCGGCGTGCCGTCGGCCGTGTCGGCGCTGCTGGCACGCGGCGGCCTGCGGCTGGAGGCGGGGGACGTGGCGCTCGGCGGCGAGGCGCTCCCGCCGCAGCTCCTGCGGGACGTCCGGGCCCTGCTGCCGAAGGCCCGCATCTCCAACATCTACGGCCCCACCGAGGCGACGGTCTTCTCCACGTGGTGGGTCGACGACGGCAACCCCGACGCGGTGGCGCCGATCGGCGGCCCGATGGCCAACACCCGCGCCTACGTGCTGGACGACCGGCTCGGCCCGGTCCCGGTCGGCGTTCCCGGCGAGCTGTACCTGGCGGGCGAGGGGCTGGCGCGCGGATACCTGCGCCGCCCCGGCCTGACCGCGGACCGGTTCGTCGCGTGCCCGTTCGGCGGGCCGGGGGAGCGGATGTACCGGACGGGCGATCTCGTCCGCTGGAACGACGCCGGCCACATCGAGTACCTCGGCCGCCTCGACCACCAGGTGAAGGTCCGCGGGTTCCGTATCGAGCCGGGCGAGATCGAGGCGGCGCTGTCCGCGCATCCGGCGGTGACGCAGAGCGTCGTGGTCGCGCGCCGCGACGCGGTCGGCGACACCGTCCTCGCCGGGTACGTCGTCGGCTCCGCGAGCCCGGCCGAGCTGCGGGCGTTCGTCGCCAGGACGCTGCCGGACTACATGGTGCCGTCCGCCGTCGTCGTGCTGGAGGAGATGCCGCTCACCCCGAACGGCAAGCTCGACCGCGCGGCGCTCCCCGAACCGGACTTCGCCGCGTCCCTCACCTCCCGCGGCCCCCGCGACGCCCGCGAGGAGATCCTCTGCGGGATCTTCGCCGGCGTCCTCGGCCTGGAGCGCGTCGGCGTCGACGACGGGTTCTTCGACCACGGCGGCGACTCCCTCAAGGCGACCCGCGTCGTGGCCCGCGCCCGCGCCGCACTGGACGTGGAACTGCCCGTGCGGGCCCTGTTCGAGACCCCGACGGTGGCGGGGCTCGCCGAGTACATCGCCTCCGCCGGGAGCGCCGAGCGCCCCGCGCTGCGGGCGGTGGAGGAGCGTCCCGTCCCGCTGCCGGTGTCCTACGCGCAGGAGCGCCTCTGGTTCCTGAACCGGCTCGAAGGGCCCACCGCCACCTACAACCTGCCGATCCCGCTGCGCCTCACCGGCGCGGTCGATCCCGCGGCGATGCGGGAGGCGCTGCGCGACGTCGTCGCCCGCCACGAGCCGCTGCGGACGCTGTTCGCCGACCCCGAAGGCGAGCCGCACCAGGTGGTCCTCGCGCCGGAGGAGGCCGATCCGCGCCTGACGGTCACCGAGCCGGCGGACCTGCGCGCCGCCCTGTTCGCCGACGCCACCCGCGGCTTCGACCTGGCGAGCGAGCCGCCGCTGCGCGCCCACCTGTACCGGCTCGGCGAGGACGAGCACCTGCTCCTCATCGTCCTGCACCACATCGCCGGCGACGGCTGGTCGCTGGCGCCGCTCGCCCGCGACGTCATCACCGCCTACCTGGCCCGCCGCGACGGCGGCGCCCCCGGGTGGGCGCCGCTGCCCGTCCAGTACGCCGACTACGCGCTCTGGCAGCGCGCGCTGCTCGGCGACGAGGGGGACCCGGCGAGCCTCGCCGCCCGCCAGATCGCCTACTGGAAGGAGGCCCTCGCCGGGCTGCCCGACCAGATCAGGCTGCCGCACGACCGGCCCCGCCCGGACCGCGCCTCCTACCGGGGCGGGCAGGTCGCCTTCGAGGTCCCGGCGGAGCTGGCGGACGGGCTGCGCGCCCTCGCCCGCGACCACCAGGTCAGCGTGTTCATGGTGCTGCAGGCCGCGCTCGCCGCGCTGCTCACCCGGCTCGGCGCCGGGACGGACGTGCCGATCGGCTCGCCCGTCGCGGGCCGCACGGACGAGGCGCTGGACGACCTCGTCGGCGTCTTCGTCAACACCCTGGTGCTGCGGACCGACACCTCCGGCGACCCGTCGATGGCCGAGCTGCTCGCCCGCGTCCGGGAGACCGACCTCGCCGCCTACGCCCACCAGGACGTCCCCTTCGAGCGGCTCGTCGAGGTGCTCAACCCGGCGCGGTCGCTGGCGCGGCACCCGCTGTTCCAGGTCATGCTGACCCTGCAGAACAACCCCGAGGCGTCGGTCGAGCTGCCGGGCCTGAACGTCGCCGTCGAGCCGGTGGACCCCGGGGTCGCGAAGTTCGACCTGGAGTTCCTTCTGGAGGACGCCCGCGACGGCGCGGGCGGGTACGCGGGGACCCTCGAGTACGCCCTCGACCTGTTCGACCGCGCGACGGCCGAGCGGCTCGCCGGCTGGTACCGGCGGACCCTGGAGGCGGCCGTCGCCTCCGGCGGCGCCGTCACCGTCGGCGCGCTCGACCTGCCCGGCGCCCCGCGCGACCTCCCGCGGCTCCCGGAGGCGACGGCGGGGCCGGGCGAGAAGCGCCTCGTCGCCTACGTCGTCGCCGCGCCCGGCCAGACCCTCGACCCCGAGGAGTTGCGCGCCCACATCCGCGAGAGCCTGCCGGAGTCGATGGTCCCCGCCGCCGTCGTCGTCCTGGACGAGATGCCGCTCACCCCGAACGGCAAGGTCGACACCGGGGCGCTGCCGAAGCCGGAGCTGGCGATCACCCCGGCGACCGCGTACCGCGCCCCGTCGGGTGAGGCGGAGGAGGCCGTCGCCGCCGTCTTCGCCGACCTGCTCGGCGTGGACCGGGTCGGCGCCGACGACGACTTCTTCGCGCTCGGCGGCAACTCCCTCATCGCGATGCGGGTGGTCAGCCGGGTCCGCCGCGCCCTCGACGCGGAGCTGCCCGTCCGGGCGCTGTTCGAGGCGCCGACCGTCGCCGCGCTCGCCGCCCTCCTCGGGCGCGGCGCCGCGCCCGCGCGCCCCGCGCTGGAGCGGCGCGAACGCCCGGACGTGATCCCCACGTCCTACGCGCAGCAGCGGCTCTGGTTCCTCAACCGGTTCGAGGGACCGTCGGCCACCTACAACATGCCGACCGCGCTGCGCATCCGCGGCCCGCTGGACGTGGAGGCGCTCCGCGCCGCCGTCGGCGACCTCGTAGAGCGGCACGAGTCGCTCCGCACCGTCCTGCCCGACAGCGGGGGAGTGCCGCGCCAGCTCATCCTGGACGCGGCCGCGGCGCGGCCCGAGCTGGTGATCACCGACACCACCGAGGCGGAGCTGCCGGTGCGGCTCGCCATGGCCGCCGGGTACGCGTTCGACATCTCCGCCGAACCGCCGCTGCGCGCCCACCTGTTCCGGGTCGGGCCGCGGGACCACGTCGTGCTGCTGCTGATGCACCACATCGCGGCGGACGGCTGGTCGATGGCGCCGCTGGCCCGGGATGTGATCCTCGCTTACGCGGCGCGTGCGGAGGGTCGGGAGCCGCAGTGGTCGCCGTTGCCCGTGCAGTATGCGGACTACACGCTCTGGCAGCGGGAGTTGTTCGGTTCGGAGGATGATCCGGGCAGCTTGATCTCGCAGCAGATCGGTTACTGGCGTGAGGCGTTGGCGGGGTTGCCGGAGGAGTTGTCGCTGCCGGCCGACCGGCCGCGCCCGGCGCAGGCGTCCTACCGGGGCGGGACCGCCAGGTTCCGGCTCGGCGCCGGAATCCGCGCGGGCCTGCAGAAGATCGCGCAGGAGACCGGCGCCAGCCCGTTCATGGTCGCGCAGGCGGCGTTCGCGGCGCTGCTGACGCGGCTGGGAGCGGGGACGGACGTGCCGGTCGGGTCGCCGATCGCGGGCCGGACCGACGAGGCGCTGGACGACCTGGTCGGCATGTTCGTCAACATGCTCGTCTTCCGCACCGACACCTCCGGGGACCCGTCGTTCCGGGAGCTGGTCGCCCGGGTGAAGGAGACCGACCTCGCCGCCTACGCCCACCAGGACGTCCCGTTCGAGCGGCTCGTCGAGGTGCTGAACCCGCCCCGTCACCTCGCCCGCCACCCGCTGTTCCAGGTCGGGCTGACGTTCCAGAACAACCCGGCGGCGCGGCTGGAGATGCCCGGCTTCGCCGCCGAGGTGGAACCACTCACCGCCGGGGTGTCCCGCTTCGACCTCCTGATGATCCTCACCGAGCGGGAGGACGGGCTCGACGGCGAGCTGGAGTACGCGCTCGACCTCTACGACCCGGCCACCGCGCGCGGCCTCGTCGAGCGGTTCGAGCGGTACCTGCAGTCGCTGCTCGCCGACCCCGACGCCCCCATCGGCGCCCCCGACGTCCTGTCGCCGCAGGAGCGCTCGCTGGTCCTCGGCGACTGGGCGGGCGGATCGGCGCGCCCTGCCGGCCGGGCCACGATTCCCGCGCTGTTCGAGGCGCAGGCGGCGGTTCGTCCGGGTGCGGTGGCTGTGTCGTTCGAGGGTGTGTCGTGGACGTATGGGGAGGTGAACGCGAGGGCGAATCGTCTGGCTCGGCGGCTGGTGGAGCAGGGGGTGGGGCCTGAGCAGTTCGTGGCTTTGGCTCTGCCGCGTTCGGCGGAGCTGGTGGTGGCGATCCTCGGAGTGCTCAAGGCGGGGGCGGCTTACGTCCCGATCGATCCGGACTACCCGCAGGACCGCATCGCCTCCATGCTCGAAGACGCCCACCCGGTCCTGACCTTGCGCCCCGAGGACCTCGCCGATCTGGACGCGTCCGGGTACGACGACGGCGACCTCGGCATCGCGATCTCCCCGGACCACCCCGCGTACGTGATCTACACGTCGGGTTCGACGGGGCGTCCGAAGGGTGTGGTGGTTCCGCATCAGAACGTGGTGCGGTTGCTGCGTTCGACCGAGGAGTGGTTCGACTTCGGTCCCCAGGACGTGTGGACCCTCTTCCACTCCTACGCATTCGACTTCTCGGTGTGGGAGCTGTGGGGTTCCCTGCTGTACGGCGGCAGGCTCGTCGTCGTCCCCTACCTGACCTCGCGTTCGCCGGACGACTTCCTCGCTCTCCTGGAGAGGGAGCGGGTGACGGTCCTCAACCAGACCCCGTCGGCCTTCTACCAGTTGATGGCGGCCGACAAGCAGAACCCGGGCAGGGACCTCGCTCTGCGCTACATCGTCTTCGGCGGTGAGGCGCTCGACCTGGGGCGCCTGGAGGACTGGTACTCCCGCCATGACGAGAACGCGCCGGTCCTGGTCAACATGTACGGGATCACCGAGACGACCGTGCACGTCTCGTACGTGGCGCTGGACCGCGCCTATGCGGCGACCGCGCCTGGCAGCGTCATCGGTGTCGGCATTCCGGACCTGCGCGTCTACGTCCTGGACGGTCGTCTCCAGCCGGTCCCGCCCGGCGTCGTCGGCGAGTTGTACGTCGCGGGGCCGGGCCTGGCGCGCGGGTATCTGAACCGTCCTGGCCTGTCCGCCGAGCGGTTCGTCGCCGACCCGCACGGCGAGCCAGGCACCCGCATGTACCGGACGGGCGACGTGGGCCGGTGGCTGGCCGGAGGCCGTCTCGAATACCTCGGGCGCGGCGACCGGCAGGTGCAGCTGCGCGGCTTCCGGATCGAGCCGGGCGAGATCGAGTCGGCGCTGGTCCGCCACGAGGCGGTCACGGACGCCGCTGTGATCGTCCGGGACGACCGGCTCGTCGCCTACGTCGTCGCGCCCGGAGCCGATGCCGCCGAGCTGCGCCGGTTCGTCGCGAAGGCCCTGCCCGACCACATGGTTCCGGGGGCCGTCGTGGAGCTGGACGCTCTGCCGCTGACCTCGAACGGCAAGCTGGACCGCAAAGCGCTCCCTGCGCCGGACTTCGGGGCGAAGGTGTCGTCGCGGGCGCCGCGCACCGAGCAGGAGGAGACACTCGCGCGCCTGTTCGCCGAAGTTCTCGGGTTGGAGCGGGTCGGGATCGACGACGGGTTCTTCGACCTGGGCGGCGACTCCATCATCGCGATCCAGCTCGTCTCCCGCGCCCGCCAGTCCGGCCTGGTCATCACGCCCCGCGAGGTCTTCCAGCACCAGACCGTCGAAGAACTCGCCGCCACCGCCGAACCGGTCGGCGAGGGCAAGGAGATCGAGGCGGAGGCGCCGGGCGCCGGGGTCGGGCCCGTCCCCCTCACACCGATCATCGCCTGGCTGCGCGACCGGGTGGGCGGCGACGCGTCGCTGATCAGCGGATTCCACCAGGCGATGCTGCTGCGCACCCCGCCCGGCCTCGGCGCGGAGCGGCTGGCCGCCGCGCTGGCGGTCCTGCTCGACCACCACGACGTCCTGCGCCTGCGCCTCGACACCGGCGGCGGCCGGTGGCGGCCGGTCGTCCGCCCGCCGGGCTCGGTCGACGCCGCCGCCCTCGTCACCCGCGTCGACGTCGCGGGACTGGACGGCGACAAGGTCCAGGCGGTCGTCGCCGAGCAGGCCGCCGCCGCCCGCGACCGCCTCGACCCGGCCGCCGGGACGGTCGCGCAGCTCGTCTGGTTCGACGCCGACCGCGAGCAGGGACGCCTCCTCGTCGTCCTGCACCACCTGGTCGTGGACGGCGTGACCTGGCGCATCCTCCTGCCCGACCTCGTCACCGCCTGGGCCGGGGGAGAACTCCAGCCGGTCGGGACGTCCTTCCGCCGCTGGGCGCAGAAGCTCACCGCCGCCGAGCGGAGCGCACAGGACCTGGAGGACTGGCTCGACATCGTCGACGGCCCGCCGCAGAAGCTCGCGGACCGCCCGCTCGACCCGCGCGCGGACATCGCGGCCCGCGCCCGCTCCCTCACCCTCGACCTGCCCGCCGACGTGACCGGGCCCCTGCTCACCGAGGTCCCGGCCGCGTTCCACGGGCGCGCCAACGACGTGCTGCTCACCGGCCTCGCCGTCGCCGTCGCCCAGTGGCGCAGGCGCCGCGGCGGGCGCGGCACCGGCGTGCTGGTCGACCTCGAAGGCCACGGCCGCGAGGACTCCGTGCCGGGCGTGGACGTTTCGCGCACGGCCGGCTGGTTCACCTCGATCCACCCCGTCCGGCTGGACGCGGGGGGCGCGACCGGCGGCGCGGCCGTCAAGAAGGTCAAGGAGCAGCTGCGCGCCGTCCCGGACGTCCTCGGCTACGGCCTGCTGCGCCACGTGGACGGCGACGAGGAGCTCGCCGAGGTCCCGCGGGCGCAGATCGCGTTCAACTACCTCGGCCGGATCGCGGACGGCGGCGACGGCGGGGACTGGACGCTCGCGCCCGAGGAGCTGCCCGCCGGGGAGGACCCCCTCATGCCGATGGCGCACGCCCTGGAGGTCAACGCCCTCACCCGGGACCTGCCCGCGGGCCCGGTGCTGTCGGCGACCTGGACATGGCCCGGCGGGCTGCTGGACTCCGCCGACGTCCGGGAGCTGGCCGAGGGCTGGTTCGCGGCGCTGCGCGGCCTCGTCGCGGACGTCGCCGGCGGCGCGGCCGGCGGGTTCACCCCGTCCGACCTGCTGGTGGAGCTGGACCAGGGCGAGATCGACAAGCTGCAGACCGCGTGGAGGCAGAAGAAGTGAACCGGGGCGACCTCGAGGACATCCTGCCGCTGTCGCCGCTGCAGCAGGGCTTCTTCTTCCACGCCCTCTTCGACGCCGGCGACGGCGACGTCTACACGGCCCAGCTCGTCCTGGACCTGGAGGGCCCCCTCGACGTCGCCGCGCTGCGGACCGCAGCCGAGACGCTGCTGCGCCGCCATCCCAACCTGCGCGCCGCGTTCTGGCACGAGGACCTGTCGCGGCCCGTGCAGGTCGTGCCGCGCACCGTCGCGCTGCCGTGGGAGGAGATCGCCGCCGACGGCGCCGGGGCCGACGCCGTCGTGCTGCGGGAACGGGCGCGCGGCTTCGACATGACCGCGCCGCCGCTGCTGCGGTTCGTCCTCGTCCGCATGGGCCCCGAGCGGTATCGGCTGATCTTCACCAACCACCACATCCTGCTGGACGGCTGGTCCACGCCGATCATGGTGACCGAGCTGTTCCTGCTGTACATGCAGGGCGGCCACGACGCCGGGATGCCCCGCGTCACCCCCTACAAGAACTACCTGGCCTGGCTCTCCCGCCAGGACCGCGCGGCCGCCGAGGACGCCTGGCGCCGCGCGCTGGACGGCGTGGAGGAGCCCGGACTCGTCGCTCCCGCGGCCGCCGCCCGCGCGCCCGAACCGCCCGAGCGCACGACCACCGCGCTGGACGAGCGCGCCACCCGCCGCCTCACCCGCGCCGCCCGCCGCCACGGCGTCACGCTGAGCACCGTCCTGCAGGGCGCCTGGGGACTCGTCCTCGGACGGCTCCTCGGCAGGGGGGACGTGGTGTTCGGCGCGACCGTCTCCGGCCGTCCCCCCGAGCTGCCGGGCATCGAGCAGATGATCGGCCTCTTCATCAACACGCTGCCGGTCCGCGTCCGGTACCGGCTGGACGAGCCGCTCGGCGCGCTGATGGAGCGGCTCCAGGACGAGCAGACCGAGCTGCTCGCCCACCACCATCTCGGCCTCACCGACATCCAGCGGGCGGCGGGCCACGGCGGCGCGCTGTTCGACACGATGACGGTGCTGGAGAACTACCCGTTCGACCCGTCCTCGATGGACGGCTCCCTCAACGGCGTCCGCATCGCCGGGGCCGACTCCTACGACGCCACCCACTTCCCCCTGTCCTTCGTCGCCGTCCCGGGCGAGAGCCTCTCGCTCCGCCTGCACTACCGGCCCGACGTCTTCGAGGCGCCCGCCGTGGAGGCGCTGCTCGCGCGCGTCCGCCGCTTCCTGGAGGCGTTCGCCGAGGACGCGGACCAGTTGATCGGCGCAGTGGACCTCGCGGACGGCGCCGAACGAGCGAACCTCGCCGCCTGGAACGACACCGCCTGGAACGACACCGCCGCCGACGCTCCGTCGGGCACCCTCGCGGCCCTGTTCGAGGCCCAGGCCGCCCGCACCCCGGACGAGACCGCCCTCGTCTGCGGCGACGCCCGGCTGACCTACGCCGAGCTGAACGCGCGCGCCAACCGCCTCGCGCACGAGCTGATCGCGCGGGGCGTCGGCCCCGAGGACCGCGTCGCGCTCGTCCTGCTGCGCACCCCCGAGATCGTCGTCGCGATCCTCGGGGTCCTGAAGGCGGGCGCCGCGTACGTGCCCGTCGACCCCGAGTACCCGGCCGATCGCGTCGCCTCCACGCTGGACGACTGCCGCCCGGTGCTGACCATCACCGCCGGCGACTTCCCGGACGCCGCGGGCCGGCCCTCCCACGACCCCGCCGACGGGGAGCGGGTCCGGAGCCTCCGGGCGGACAACGCCGCCTACGTCATCTACACGTCGGGATCCACCGGACGCCCCAAGGGCGTGACCGTCCCGCACTCGGGCGTGCTCAACTACTTCGAGGCCCACCGGGACGCGTTCTTCGACCCGCTCGTCGAGTCCGCCGGCGGCCGCCGGATGCGGTTCGCCCACCTGGCGTCGTTCTCGTTCGACACGTCCTGGATGGGCCTGCTGTGGATGATGTACGGCCACGAGCTGCACCTCATCGACGACGAGACCCGCCGCGACGTGGAGGCCTACACCGCGTACGTGGCTCGGGCGCGGATCGACCTGGTGAACACCACCCCGTCGCACTTCATCTCGCTCCGCGAGGCGGGGCTGCTGGACGCCGACGGCCGGCACCGGCCCTCGCAGCTCCTCCTCGGCGGCGAGGCGATCAGCGAGAGCCTGTGGACGGAGCTGCGGGCCGTCCCCGGCCTCACCGCCCGCAACTTCTACGGGCCCACCGAGTCGACCGTCGACACCATGAACGCGGCGGTCGCCGACAGCGACCGCCCGACCGTCGGCGCGCCCCAGCGGGGCACCCGGGCCTACGTGCTCGACCGCGCGCTCCAGCCCGTCCCGGCCGGCGTCCCCGGCGAGCTGTACCTCGCGGGCGCGCAGCTCGCGCGCGGCTACCACGACCGGCCCGGCCTGTCCGCCGAGCGCTTCGTCGCCGACCCGTTCGGCGCGCCCGGCGACCGCATGTACCGCACCGGGGACCTCGCCCGGTGGCGGCCGGACGGGACGGTCGAGTACCTCGGCCGCGCCGACGACCAGGTGAAGATCCGCGGCTTCCGGGTGGAGCCGGGGGAGATCGAGAACGTCCTCGCCGGATGCCCCGGCGTCGCGCGGGCCGCCGTCGTCGTCCGCGAGGACCGCCCGGGCGACCGGCGCCTCGCCGCCTACCTCGTCGGGCCCGACGCCGACGCCGCCGCCGTCCGGCGGTACGCGGCCGAGCGGCTCCCCGACTACATGGTCCCCTCGTTCACCGTCCTGGACGCGCTGCCGCTCACCGTGAACGGCAAGCTCGACCGGGCCGCGCTGCCCGCGCCCGACGCCGGCGCCGCCGCCGGCCGCGCGCCGCGCTCGCCCCGGGAGGAGATCCTCTGCGGCCTGTTCGCCGAGGTCCTCGGGGTGCCGAGGGTCGGCGTGGACGACGGCTTCTTCGACCTCGGCGGCGACTCCCTCACCGCGACCCGCCTCGTCAGCCGGATCCGCTCCGCGCTCGGCGCCGAGCTGCCCGTCCGGGCGCTGTTCGAGGCGCCCACCGCGGCGGGCCTCGCCGGACGGCTCGCCGAGGCGGACGGGGACGTCCGCCCGCCGCTGGTGCGCGCCGAGCGTCCGGACGTCGTCCCGCTGTCGTACGCGCAGCAGCGGCTCTGGTTCCTCAACCGGTTCGAGGGCGCCCCCGCGGCGTTCAACATGCCGATCGCGCTGCGCCTGGACGGCGCGCTCGACCTCGCCGCGCTGCGCGCCGCGCTGGCCGACGTCGCGGCGCGCCACGAGCCCCTCCGCACGATCTTCCCCGACCGGTCGGGGACCGCCCGGCAGCTCGTCCTCGACCCCGCCGACGCCCGCCCCCGCCTCGACGTCGCGGAGGTGGAGGAGAGCGCGCTGCCCGCGGCGCTGGCCGCGACGGTCGGGCAGGGCTTCGACCTGTCGGTGGAGCCGCCGCTGCGCGCCCGCCTGTTCGCCCTCGGCGGCGGCGCGCACGTCCTCATGCTCGTCCTACACCACATCGCGGCGGACGGCTGGTCGATGGCGCCGCTGGCCCGGGACGTGATCCTCGCTTACGCGGCGCGTGCGGAGGGTCGGGAGCCGCAGTGGTCGCCGTTGCCCGTGCAGTATGCGGACTACACGCTCTGGCAGCGGGAGTTGTTCGGTTCGGAGGATGATCCGGGCAGCTTGATCTCGCAGCAGATCGGTTACTGGCGTGAGGCGTTGGCGGGGTTGCCGGAGGAGTTGTCGCTGCCGGCCGACCGGCCGCGCCCGGCGCAGGCGTCCTACCGGGGCGGAACGTACGCGTTCGAGCTGGACGCCGAACTCCACGCCGAACTCCTGGCCCTCGCCCGGCAGAGCGGCGCGACACTCTTCATGGTCATGCAGGCGGCGTTCGCGGCGCTGCTGACGCGGCTGGGAGCGGGGACGGACGTGCCGGTCGGGTCGCCGATCGCGGGCCGGACCGACGAGGCGCTGGACGACCTGGTCGGCATGTTCGTCAACATGCTCGTCCTGCGCACCGACACCTCCGGGGACCCGTCGTTCCGGGAGCTGGTCGCCCGGGTGAAGGAGACCGACCTCGCCGCCTACGCCCACCAGGACCTGCCGTTCGAGCGGCTCGTCGAGGTGCTCAACCCGGCGCGGTCGATGGCGCGGCACCCGCTGTTCCAGGTCGTCCTGTCCTTCCAGAACAACCCCGAGGCGCGGCTCGAACTGGACGGCCTGACCGGCGGCGCCGAGCCCCTCGCGGCGGGCACCGCCAAGTACGACCTGTCCCTCTACCTGGAGGAGCGCCACGGCGCCGACGGCGCGCCCGGCGGCATCGAGGCCGGCCTCGAATACGCCCTCGACCTCTTCGACCCCGCCACCGCCGAGGCGATCGCCCGGCGGTTCGAGCGCCTCGTCCGCGAACTGGTCGCCGACCCCGACGCGCCCGTCACCACCGCCGAGATCCTCGACCGCGGCGAACGGCGCACGCTGCTGCGCCGCTGGGCGGGCGGCAGGGGCGGCGACGTCCCGCGCACGACGATTCCCGCGCTGTTCGAGGCGCAGGCGGCGGTTCGTCCGGGTGCGGTGGCGGTGTCGTTCGAGGGTGTGTCGTGGACGTATGGGGAGGTGAACGCGAGGGCGAATCGTCTGGCTCGGCGGCTGGTGGAGCAGGGGGTGGGGCCTGAGCAGTTCGTGGCCTTGGCTCTGCCGCGTTCGGCGGAGCTGGTGGTGGCGATCCTCGGAGTGCTCAAGGCGGGGGCGGCTTACGTTCCGATCGATCCGGACTACCCGCAGGACCGCATCGCCTCCATGCTCGAAGACGCTCGTCCTGCCGCGACCTTGCGTCCGGAGGACTTGGAGGGGCTGGACGACCCGGGTCTTCCCGCTACCGACCTCGGTCTCGCCATCGACCCCGACCATCCGGCTTACGTGATCTACACGTCGGGTTCGACGGGGCGTCCGAAGGGTGTGGTGGTTCCGCATCAGAACGTGGTGCGGTTGCTGCGTTCGACCGAGGAGTGGTTCGACTTCGGTCCGCAGGACGTCTGGACGCTGTTCCATTCGTATGCGTTCGACTTCTCAGTGTGGGAGCTGTGGGGTTCCCTGCTGTACGGCGGCAGGCTCGTCGTCGTCCCCTACCTGACGTCCCGTTCGCCGGACGACTTCCTGGACTTGCTCGCGGCCGAGAAGGTCACCGTCCTCAACCAGACCCCGTCGGCCTTCTACCAGTTGATGGCGGCCGACAAGCAGAACCCGGGCAGGGACCTCGCTCTGCGCTACATCGTCTTCGGCGGTGAGGCACTCGACCTGGGACGCCTGGAGGACTGGTACTCCCGGCACCCGGAGGACGCCCCCGTCCTGGTCAACATGTACGGGATCACCGAGACCACCGTGCACGTCTCCTACCTCGCCCTCGACCCCGTCCACGCGGCCACGGCGGCGGGGAGCCTCATCGGCGTCGGCATTCCGGACCTGCGCGTCTACGTCCTGGACGGCCGTCTCCAGCCGGTCCCGCCCGGCGTCGTCGGCGAGTTGTACGTCGCGGGGCCGGGCCTGGCGCGCGGGTATCTGAACCGTCCTGGCCTGTCCGCCGAGCGGTTCGTCGCCGACCCGCACGGGAAGCCCGGCACCCGCATGTACCGCACGGGCGACCTCGGCCGCTGGCGCACCGACGGGACCCTCGACTACCTCGGGCGCGGCGACCAGCAGGTGCAGCTGCGCGGCTTCCGGATCGAACCGGGCGAGATCCAGGCCGTCCTGACCAGGCACGAGGACGTCCGCGACGCCGCCGTCGTGGTCCGCGACGACCGCCTCATCGCCTACGTCGTCGCGCCCGGAGCCGACACCGCCGAGCTGCGCCGCTTCGCCGCGAAGGCCCTGCCCGACCACATGGTTCCGGCGGCCGTCGTGGAGCTGGACGCTCTGCCGCTGACCTCGAACGGCAAGCTGGACCGCAAGGCGCTCCCTGCCCCCGATTTCGGGGCGAAGGTGTCGTCGCGGGCGCCGCGCACCGAGCAGGAGGAGACATTCGCGCGCCTGTTCGCCGAAGTCCTGGGGTTGGAGCGGGTCGGGATCGACGACGGGTTCTTCGACCTGGGCGGCGACTCCATCATCGCGATCCAGCTCGTCTCCCGCGCCCGCCAGTCCGGCCTGGTCATCACGCCCCGCGAGGTCTTCCAGCACCAGACCGTCGAAGAACTCGCCGCCACCGCCAAGCCGGTCGGCGAGGGTGAGCAGACCGAGGCGGAGGCGCCGGGCGCGGGCATCGGCCGCGTCCCCGCCACCCCGATCATGCGCTGGTTCCAGGAGCTGCACGGCCCCGTCGACGGCTACAGCCAGCGCATGCTGCTCCAGGTCCCGCCGGACCTCGGCACGGAGCGGCTGACCGCCGCGCTCCAGACGCTCCTGGACCACCACGACATGCTCCGCCTGCGCGTGAACGGCGCCGAGTTCGAGGTCGCCGAGCCCGGCGCCGTCGACGCCGCGCCCCTCGTCCGCCGCGTGGACGTCGCCGGGCTCGCCGCCGCGGACCTGCGCGCCGTGCTCGCCGCCGAGGCCGAGGTCGCCCGCCGCGCCCTCGACCCGGCCGCCGGGACCATGGCGCGGCTCGTCTGGTTCGACGCGGGGCCCGCCGCGTCCGGGCGGCTCCTGCTCACCGTCCACCACCTGGCCGTGGACGGCGTCTCGTGGCGGATCCTCCTGCCCGACCTGGTCACGGCCTGGGCCGGGGGCGGTCTCGACCCCGTCCCGACCTCGTTCCGCCGCTGGGCGCAGCGCCTCGCCGCCGAGGCGTCCGACCCCGCCCGCACGGCGGAGCTGCCGCTCTGGGAGGACGTCCTCGCCACCCCCGACCCCGTTCTCGGCGCCCGGCCGCTGGACCCGGCCGCCGACACCTTCGGGACGGCCCGGCACCTCACCCTCGACCTGCCCGCCGACGTGACCGGGCCGCTGCTCACCGACGTGCCCGCCGCGTTCCACGGGCGCGCCAACGACGTGCTGCTCACCGGCCTCGCCCTCGCCGTCGCCGAATGGCGGCGCGAGCGGGGCGCGTCCGAGGACACGGCGGTCCTCATCGACCTCGAGGGGCACGGCCGCGAGGAGATCGTCCCCGGCGTCGACCTGTCCCGCACCGCCGGCTGGTTCACCTCCATCTACCCGGTGCGCCTGGACGCGGGCCTGGTCGAGCCAGCCGACGTCCGCGAGGGCGGCCAGGCCGTGGGCACCGCCCTCAAGCGGGTCAAGGAGCAGCTCCGCGAGATCCCCGACAACGGCATCGGGTACGGGCTGCTCCGCCACCTCAACCCGGCGGCCGGCGAGCGGCTGCGCGGCCGCCCGCAGATCGCGTTCAACTACCTCGGCCGCTCCGCCGCGCCCGAGGCCACCGACTGGGGGCCGGCCGGCCAGGCCGACGGCGACGCCCTCGGCGCCGGCCAGGACGCCGCGCTCGGCCTCGTCCACGCGATCGAGGTCAACGCGCATACCCGCGAGCTGCCCGGCGGCCCCGAGCTGTCCGCGACGTGGACGTGGGCCGGCGACCTGTTCGACGGCGACGCGATCGAGGACCTCGCCGGCCGCTGGTACGCGGCGCTGCGCGGCCTCGTCGCGCACGTCGCCGGCGCCGCCGAGGGCCCCGTCGGCGGGTTCACCCCGTCGGACCTTTCCCTGGTGGACGTCAGCCAGGACGAGATCGACGAGCTCGCCGCCGAGCTCGACGGCGAATGGGAGCTGGAGTGAGCAGGTCGCAGCTTGAGGACATCCTCCCGCTCTCCCCGCTGCAGGAGGGGCTGTTCTTCCACGCCCTCTACGGCTCCGGCCACGACGTCTACACCGCGCAGATCGTGTTCGACCTGCACGGCCCGCTGGACGCGGACGCGCTGAAGGCCGCCGCGGCGGCGCTGCTGCGCCGGCACGCGAACCTGCGGGCCGGGTTCCGGCAGCGCAAGGAGGGCTCACCGGTCCAGGTCGTCCAGCGCACGGTGCGGCTGCCGTGGCAGGACGAGGACCTGTCGGCCCTGCCCGGACCCGAACGCGAGGCCAGGGCCCGCGAACTGGCCGCCGCCGAACGCGCCCGCCCGTTCGACATGGCGAGGCCGCCGCTGCTGCGCTTCATGCTCATCAGGCTCGCGGACGGCCTGCACCGCATGGTCTTCACCAACCACCACATCCTGCTGGACGGCTGGTCCACGCCCGTCCTGCAGACCGAGCTGTTCGCGCTCTACCTCGCCGGGGGCGACGACACCGGCATGCCGCGCGTCGCCCCCTACAAGAACTACCTGGCCTGGCTCGCCGCGCAGGACCGCGCCGCCGCCGAGGACGCCTGGCGCCGCGCCCTCGACGGCGTCCACGAGCCCACGCTCGTCGCGCCCGGCGCGCCCGAGCCGGACTCCGGCGACGGCACGCCGGGACGCGTCCGCACCCGCCTCACCGAGGAGCTCACCTCCGCGCTCAACGCGCGCGCCCGCGCCCAGGGCGTCACGCTGAACACGGTCGTGCAGCTCGCCTGGGCGGCGCTGCTCAGCGGCCTCACCGGCGCGGACGACGTCGTGTTCGGGGCGGCCGTCTCCGGCCGCCCGCCGGAGCTCCCCGGCGTCGAGCAGATGATCGGCCTGTTCATCAACACGCTGCCGATCCGCGTCCGGGTCCGCCCCGCCGACACCGTCGCCGAGGCGCTCGCCCGCCTCCAGGACGAGCAGGCCGCGCTGATGCCGCACCACCACCTCGGGCTGGCCGACATCCAGCGCCTCACGGGCACCGGGACGCTGTTCGACACCATGACCGTCCTGGAGAACTACCCGTTCGACCCGGACGCCGCCGGCGCCGACCTCGGCGGGCTGACCCTCCGCGACGTGGACGGGTACGACGCCACCCACTACCCGCTGACGTTCGCCGCCGTCCCCGGCCGCCGCCTGTCCCTGCGCATCGACCACCGCCCCGACCTGTTCGGCCGGGACGACGCCGAGCGGCTGATGCGGCGCCTCCTGCGCATCCTGGACGCGGTCGCGCACCGGCCGCACCTGCCGCTCGGCCGCATCCCGGTCCTGGACGACGAGGAACGCGCCGACGTCCTGCGGAACTGGCAGGGGGCCCGGACGGACCGCGCCCCCGGCACCCTCACCGGCCGGTTCGCCGCGCAGTGCGCGAAGAACCCGGACGCGACCGCCCTCCGCGCGGCCGGGGAGCCGATCGCCTACGCGGAGCTGGACGCCCGCGCGAACCGGCTGGCGCACCGGCTGATCGAACTGGGCGTCGGCCCGGAGACGTGCGTCGCCCTCCTGCTCGAACGGTCCGCCGACGTCGCCGTCGCGTCCCTGGCGGTCCTCAAGGCGGGCGGCGCCTACGCGCCCGTCCACCCCGGCCAGCCGCCGGAGCGGATCGCGTGGGCGGTCCGCGAGGCCGGCGCGCCCGTCCTGGTCGTCGACGGCGCCATGCGCGACCGGGCCGCCGCCCTCGGCGCCGCCGCGCGGATCGTCGCCGTGGACGACCCGGACCTCGCCGGCGCGCCGGACACCGACCCGGGGGTGCCGTGCCACCCGGACCAGCTCGCCTTCGTGTTCTTCACCTCGGGTTCCACCGGCCTGCCGAAGGGCGTCATGGTGACGCACCGCGACGCCGTCGCCCTCGCCACCGACGGACGGCTGCGGGGCGGCGCCCACGACCGGGTCCTCGTCCACTCCTCGCACGCGTTCGACGCGTCGACCTACGAGCTGTGGACGCCGCTGCTGAACGGCGGCACGGCCGTCATCGCGCCCCCCGGCCACCTGGACGCCGCCGCGCTGCAGGAGGTCATCGAGACCGAGGACGTCACCGCCGCCTTCCTCACCACCACCCTGTTCAACCTCGTCGGCGAGGAGCGCCCGCACGCCTTCGCCCGGCTCCGCGAGGTGCTGACCGGCGGGGAGGCCGGGTCGCCCGCCGCGATGCGCAAGGTCCTCGCCGCCTGCCCGGACACCGAGCTCGTCCACGTGTACGGGCCCACCGAGGCCACCACGTACGCGACCGCCGCGCCGCTGCGCGGGCCCCTCGCCGACCCGGCGGAGCGCACGCCGGTGCTCGGCCGCCCCTACGACGACATGCGCGTCTACGTGCTGGACCAGGGGCTGCGCCCCGTCCCGCCCGGCGTCGTCGGCGAGGCCTACCTCGCGGGCGCCGGCGTCGCCCGCGGCTACCTGCGGCGGCCCGCGCTCACCGCCGAACGGTTCGTCGCCGACCCGTTCGGCGCGCCCGGCGACCGCATGTACCGGACCGGCGATCTCATGCGGTGGCGGCCCGACGGGAACCTGGAGTACGTCGACCGCGCCGACCTCCAGGTCAAGATCCGCGGCTTCCGGATCGAGCTGGGCGAGGTCGAGGCGGCGATCGCCGCGCACCCCGGCGTCGCCAACGTGGCCGTCGTCGCCCGCGAGGAGGCGTCCGGCGCCAAGGCGCTCGTCGCCTACGTCATCGCGCCCGCTCTGGCCTCCCCGGAGGACGGGACCCCGGAGAGCGCCGGGGAGAGGCGGCCGACGGACGGCCTGCGCGAGTTCGTCCGGGCACGGCTGCCGGAGTACATGGTGCCCGCCGCGTTCGTCCGGCTGGACACGTTCCCCGTCGGCCCGACCGGCAAGCTCGACCGGCGCGCCCTGCCCGCCCCCGACTACGCCGCGGCCGGCGGCCGCGACCCGCGCACCCCCGAGGAGGAGCGGCTGTGCGGGCTGGTCGCGGACGTCCTCGGCCTCGACCGGGTCGCCGCCGACGTCAGCTTCTTCGACCTCGGCGGCGACAGCATCGCCGCGCTGAAGCTCTCCACCCGGGCCCGGCAGGCCGGGGTCGAGCTGACGCCCCGCGACGTGTTCACCCACCAGACCGTCGAGGCGCTCGCCAGGGCCGGGGACCCGGGCGACCGGATCGGCTTCGAGGTGCTGCTCCCGATCCGGACGCGCGGGTCCCGCCCGCCGGTGTTCTTCGTCCACCCGGCCGGCGGCCTCGCCTGGCCCTACCTGCAGTTCCAGCGGCACCTCGGGCCGGACCAGCCCGTCTACGGGCTGCAGGCCCGCGCGTTCACGCGGTCCGAGCTGCCGGAGTCGGTGGCGGAGATGGCCGGGGACTACCTGGAGCAGATCAGGTCGGTGCGGCCGTCCGGGCCCTACCACCTCGCGGGCTGGTCCCTCGGCGGCCTCGTCGCCTACGAGATGGCCGTCCGGCTCCAGGCCGAGGGCGAGACCGTCGGGCTCCTCGCGCTCATCGACTCCTACCACGGCCAGGACCTCGCGGGGGACGAGCGGGAGATCCTGCCCGAGCTGCTGCAGGGCATCGGCGTCGACGCCAGGGCGATCGCCCCGGACGGAAACCCCGACATGGAGCAGATCATGGGGATCCTCGCCGACCGCGACGACGCCCTCGCCACCCTCGGCGAGGACGACCTGGTCAACGTCTACCGCAACTACGAGAACGGGCTCCGGCAGGCCGGGGAGTACCGGCCGGGACGGTTCCGCGGCGACGTGGTGTTCTTCACCGCCCAGCGGGGCCGCACCGCGCAGTCGCCCACCGGGCCGTCCAACTGGGGGCCGCTCGTGGACGGCGAGATCGAGGACTACCCGGTCGACACCGAGCACCACCTGCTCATGGACCCGGGCCCGGCCGCAGAGATGGGCGCCGTCCTGGCCGCAAAGCTCGACAAACTCCACAGCGGAACGCGGGATCGCTGAAGCAGGCACGGAAAGGAACACCATGTCGAACCCCTTCGAGGACCCGGACGGCACCTACCTCGTGCTCGTCAACGACGAGGGCCAGCACTCCCTGTGGCCGTCCTTCGCCGAGGTCCCCGCCGGCTGGACGGTGGCCAAGGACGAGGACACCCGCCAGGCGTGCCTCGACTACGTCGACGAGAACTGGACGGACATGCGGCCGAAGAGCCTCGTCGAGGCCATGGGTGAGTGAGGCGGGCTGGAGGCCGCCGGAGACCGGGCGTCTGCGGATCCCCTCGGTCACCGAGTGGGAGATGGAGATGCTGGACGCCGCCGACCTGCGGCCCGCACCGCTGCCGGGCGTCGAGATGACGTTCACCCTCGCCGGGCTGCCGTCCCCGGACGTCAGCCGCGCCCTCTACGCGACCGTCGGCGCCCGCGTCTGCTGGACCGACCGCTTCCCGTGGACGTACGAGCAGTGGCGGGCCTGGGTGGAGCGCCCGGAGCTGTCCACCTGGATCGCCATGGCCGAGGGCACGATCGCGGGCTTCTTCGAGATCGAGGCGCAGCCCCGCGGCGACACCGAGATCCACCTGGTGGGGCTCACCCCCGCGTTCGTCGGGCGCGGCTACGGCGGCTACCTCGTCGAGCAGTGCACCCGCCGCGCCTGGCAGCGCGGCGAGCTGTGGGCGCTCGCCGGCGGGCCCGCGACGCGCGTGTGGCTGCGCACCAGCAGCCTCGACCACCCGAACGCCATCGCCAACTACCGGAGGCGGGGCTTTAAGGTGGCGGCGGAGAGCACCGCGCCGAAGCTCGTGCCGGACCCGCGGGTCGCGCCGTGGCCGCTGCCGGGCGACCCCCGCGCGGAGTCCCGCAGGCACGAGGAGGAGGAGTTGATCACGTGACCTGGTTCCGCTGCCCCGAGCCGCGCCCCTGGGCGTCGATGCGGCTGTTCTGCCTGCCGCACGCGGGCGGGTCGGCGGTGTTCTACCGGTCGTGGGCCAAGGAGGCCGGCCCGGCCGTCGAGGTGCAGGCCGTCCAGTACCCGGGGCGCGCCGACCGGATGGCGGACGCGTTCGTCACCGACGCCCGGCAGCTCGCCCGCCTCATCGCCGGCGCGATGGCGCCGCTGACGGACCGCCCCGCCGCGCTGTTCGGCCACAGCATGGGCGCCGTCCTCGCCTACGAGGTGGCCCGGCTGCTGGAGGAGCGGGGCGCCGCTCCCGTGCACGTGTTCGCCTCGGGGGCCCGCCCGCCCGACGACCGGGGCGACGAGCGCGTCGGCGACAAGGACGACGACGGCCTCGTCGCCGAGCTGGTGGGTCTCGGGGGAACCGACGCGGAACTGCTGGCGGAGCCGGAGCTGCGCGAGCTCGTCCTGCCGTACGTCCGCAACGACTTCACGCTGATCGAGCGGTACGCGCACCGGCCCGAGCCGCCGCTGACCGTCCCGGTGACCGCGATCATCGGGGACGCCGACCCGCACGTGGACCGGGAGCGGGCCCGCGGCTGGGAGCGCGCCACCCGCGGCCGGTTCGCGCTCCGGGTGCTTCCCGGCGGGCACTTCTACCTGGCCGAGCAGCGGTCCGCCGTGATCGCCGAGGTGCTGCGGACCCTGGAGGTCCCCGCCCTCTGACGTGGCGGACGGGCCGCCCCCACGGGAGTCCGTGGCGGGAGCGGCCCGTCGCTGAGGGGGAGCCTCCTGAGGGGTCGTCTAGTAGACGGACGCCCCGTACACCGACAGCGGCTCGGTGATGGGCTGGAAGAACGTCGTCCCGCCCGAGGAGCAGTTGCCGCTGCCGCCCGAGGTCAGGCCGAGCGCGGTGCTCCCGGCGAACAGGGAGCCGCCGCTGTCGCCCGGCTCGGCGCACACCGTGGTGCGGATGAGGCCGCTGACGCTGCCCTCCTGGTAGTTCACCGTCTGGTTGAGGGCGGTGACCTGACCGCTGTGCAGGCCGGTGGTGCTGCCGCTGCGGTACACGGTCTGGCCGACGGAGGCGTTGCCCGCGCTGGTGATGTCGCGGGTGCCGCTGTAGAGGCTGACCGAGCCCTGCGTGTCGGTGGGCGTCGAGGAGTAGGTGACGATGCCGTAGTCGTTGCCGGGGAAGCTGCTGCCGGCGGTGCGGCCCAGCGTCCGGCCCGAGCTGTCGGTCCAGGTCGAACCGATGTTGGTGCAGTGCCCGGCCGTGATGAAGGCGTAGCCGCTTCCCCTCCTGACGTTGAAGCCCAGCGAGCAGCGGGCGCCGCCGGTGTAGATGGCCTCGCCGCCCCGGGTGAGCGTCTGGAACCTGCCGGCGACGCTCTCGGTGCGGACCGCCGCGCCCTGCCTGCTCGCGGCCGCGCGGACCTTCTTGAGCCGGGCGCCCTTGACCGTGCTGTCCACGCTGAGGACGACCTGGTTGCTCGCCGGGTCCACGGCCCAGGCGGTGCCCGGGACGGTCGCGTCGCGCTTGAGCGCGGCCTCGACCTTCTTCAGGTCCGCGCCGCTGCGCGCGACGGTGCGCGGCACCGCGCCCGCGGCGCGCACGGTCTGGGCGGCCTGAGCGTCGGTGACCGTGACGACCAGCTTGCCGTCCTTGAGGTAGGAGCCCGCGCTGCGGGTTCCGAGCTGGTGCGCCAGGGACGTCGCGAGGTCACCGGGAGCGGCGGGGGCGGCGGGGGACGCGGACGCGGTGGGAGCGGCGGCCAGGGTGGTGGCCACCAGGCCGGCCGCGGCCGTGGTGACGGCCGCGGCGCGGACGCGCCTGTGACGGATCTTCACTTGTGCCTCCACGGGGGATAGGGCGCACCCGAGTGGTGCGCCGGAGGTCATCGACATGGTGTAAGAACGGTCAAGGCGGGCGTAAGACGCAGAAGGTGACCAATTCGGCACGTTCGCGTTGGCACTCTCGGAGCGGCGTGCGTGGTCAGTCCGGCAATGCCCGACCGCCGCTCGCCGGGCGAGAACGAGGTTCGGCCCTGGTCCTTTCGCCGAAACGGCCAAAGGACCAGGGCCGAAACCCGCGTGGCCTCCCGCCGCCTGGGAGCTCCGGCGGGCCGCCGAGGGCCGGCTAGTAGATCTCGACCCCGAACGCCGACAGCGGCTCGGACACGGGCTGGAAGAACGTGACGCCGCCGGACGAGCAGTCGCCGCTGCCGCCCGAGGTCAGCCCGACCGCGCTCGACCCGGCGAACAGGGGGCCGCCGCTGTCGCCCGGCTCGGCGCACACCGTCGTCTGGATGAGGCCGCCGACGCTGCCCTCCTGGTAGTTCACCGTCTGGTCGAGCGCGGTGACCTGCCCGTCGTGGACGCCGGTGGTGCTGCCGCTGCGGGTCACGGTCTCGCCGACCGTGGCGTCGGCCGCGCCCGTGATGTCCTGGAACCCGCCGTCGACCGTGACGCCGCCCCGCGCGTCCTCCGGGGCGGAGGCGTACTTGACGAGGCCGTAGTCGTCGCCGGGGAAGCTGCTGCCGGCATTGCCGCCGAGCGTGCCCCCCGACCCGTCGGTCCACGTGGAGCCCGCCTCGGTGCAGTGCCCCGCCGTCAGGAAGTAGTACTCGCCTCCCTTCCTGACGTTGAAGCCGAGCGAGCAGCGGGCGCCGCCGGTGTAGATCGGGTCGCCGCCCGCGGTGAACATGCGGAACGTTCCCGCGACCCGCGTGGTGCGCACGGCCGCGCCCTGCTCGGCCGCGGCCCTGCGCACCTTCCTGAGCCCGGCTCCCCTGACCGTGCCGTCCATGGTGAGGACGACCTGGTTGGCGGCCGGGTCGACGGCCCAGGCGGTGCCCGGGACGGTCGCGTCGCGCTTGAGCGCGGCCATGACCTTCTTCAGGTCCGCGCCGCTGCGCGTGACGCTCTTCGGCACGGCACCGGCCGCGCGGACCGTCCGCGCGGCCTCGGCGTCGGTGACCGTGACGACGAGCTTCCTCGTCGCCCGGTCCACGTAGGCCCCGGCACTGCGGTCGCCGAGCCGCTGCGCGAGCTTCGCCGCCACCCGGCCGGTGTCGGGTGGTGCGGCGGCGCGCCCGCCGGGCGCGTCGAGGGTGGCGTTCGCGGCGGGGGCGGCGGCCAGCGCGGTCGCCGCGAGCCCGGCCGCCGCAACGGCGGCGGCGGCTCCGCGGACGCGGGAGGGACGGATCTTCACTCTGCCTCCAGGGGGGATTGGGCGCGCCCGAATGGCGCGCCGGAGGTCACGGGTCATGCTCGAAGATCCGTGAACGCCCGTGTAAGGCGAGAAAGTGACCAACTGACCATCTACGGATTGTCACAATGGGTGCGGGTTCCGTGGCCGAATCTCGGGGAGGACTGCCCGTTTGGCGGGTTTCGGACCGGGACGAGAGGTCCAATCGCGGTGCCCCCCAGGGGGTGACGCCGGCTCCGGGGGACGGGAGGATGGCCCGGTGACGCTCCTCTTGGCCCGTTCCATCCTTGAGTCGCTGCTCGACCCCGCCCCCTGCCTGGACGCCCTGCGCCGCGGCTTCACGGCCGGGGACGGCGGCGCCGCCGCCCGCCGCGTGATCGTCGAGCTGCCCGGACAGGGCACCGCGACGGCGCTGATGCCGGGCATGGTCGAGGGGATCCCCGCGTACACGGTGAAGGCCAACGCGAAGTTTCCCGGCAGCCGCCCGGCGCTGCGCGGCGTCGTCTGCCTGCACGACCTCGGGACGGGCGAGCTGCTGGCCCTCCTGGACTCGGCGACCGTGACCGCCTGGCGCACCGGCCTGGCCGCCGCCCTCGGCACCCACGCGCTGGCGCGCCCCGCGGCCGGCTCGGTCGCGGTGATCGGGGCGGGCGCGCAGGCCGAACTGGTCATGCGGGGCCTGGGCGAGCTGCGGGAGGTGCGCGACCTCACGGTGTTCGACCTGGACTCCGGCCGCGCCGCCGACTTCGCCGCGCGGCACGGCGCCCGGCTGGACGCGCCCGCGACCGTGGCGCCGGACCCGCGCGCCGCCGTCCGGGACGCCGGCATCGTGGTCCTGGCGACCTGGGCGCGCCGCCCCCTGCTGCACGCCGCCGACGTGGCCCCGGGGACGCACCTCACCTCGCTCGGCGCGGACCAGCCGGGCAAGGCCGAACTGGGGGCCGACCTGCTGGAGGGCGCCCGCGTCGTCGTCGACGACGTCCCCCTGGCCGTCGAGATGGGCGTGCTGGCCGGCGCGGGCCTGGACGTCGAGCACGCCGCCGGGACGCTGCGCGACCTGATGCGCGGCCAGGTGCCCGGGCGGGTGAAGGACGGCGAGGTCACGGTGTACGCGCCCGTCGGGCTGCCCTGGCAGGACCTCGCGCTGAGCTGGACGGCCTACACCGCGGCGCGCGACGCGGGCGCCGGAGCGGAGTTCGATTTCCTCGCCTGAACCGGTTCCGGCCCATCAGGTGTACGAACGCTAATTGGCGGAATACCCATCGCTGGATTCCTGGTTTCCACGGTGTCTTTACATTGACGCGGTGAATAGTGTTGGCTCCGTCCGGTAAGAGTTCAGTAGTCGTGCGGCCTGTCGAAGGTGACCTAATGAAAGTTCGATTTCGCGCTGACCGAATCCCCGGCAATGCCTCTCGGCAGCCGCCCTGACTTCCCTCTGAGACGCGTTCGGTGTTTGTCCTTTCTGAGGCCGCGGGCGGCCGTGTTGGAGACGAGAATGATTCGGATTCTGCTCGCCGAGGGGGCGCCGCTCCTGCGCGGCGGGCTGGTCGCGCTGTTCGACCGGGTGACGGATCTCGACGTGGTGGCGGCGCTGGGCTCGGGCGATCAGGTCCTCCGCACGGCGCGCAGACGCCGGCCCGACGTCGCGCTGATCGACGTCGGGCTGCCGGGCCTGGACGGTTTCACGGCCGCCCGGGCGTTACGCGAGGCCGTCCCGGAGTGCCGCACCGTTCTGATGGCGGGCCGCTGCCGGACCGGCGACCTGCGGCGCGCGGTGGCCGCGCGGGCCTCCGGGCTCGTGCTGAAGGACACCTCGCCGGGCGAGCTCGTGGACGCGATCAGGCGGGCGGCCGAGGGCGCGCGCGTCATCGACCCCGACATGGCCTTCACCGAACTGGGCTCGGCCCAGAGCCCGCTCACCGAACGGGAGATGGAGGTCCTCACCCTGGCGTCACGGGGCGCGTCCGCGGCGCAGATCGCCGAGGACCTCGTCCTGACGATCGGCACCGTCCGCAACCACCTCTCCCGCATCAACCGCAAGATCGGCGCGGAGAACCGGGTCCAGGCCATCCGGATCGCCGAGGACGCCGGGTGGCTGTGAGCCGTCCTCCCAGCGCCCGGTCAGGTCCCGGTACAGCGGGCACACCGCGGGCAGGTCCGCGTGCCGCCCGAGGTGGGCGCGGGTCCCGTCCAGCACCAGGACGCGGCGGGCGCGCATCGCCGAGCTGATCCGGTGCGCGATGACGACGAGCGTGCCGGGCCGGCGCGCGAACGCCTCCTCCACCCGCGCCTCGGCGGCCGGGTCGAGCCGGTACGCGGCCTCGTCCAGGATGACCAGGCGCTGCGGCGCGAGGTAGGCCCGGCACAGCGCCACGCACTGCCGCTGCGCCTCGGTCAGCGCGCCGGGCTCCAGCCGCGCGCCGTACCCGCCGAGGTCGCGGACGAGCGGCGCCAGCCCCAGCGCGTCCACGGCGCGGCCCGCCTCCTCCGGACCGGCGTCCGGCGCGTAGTAGACGAGGTTGTCGAGCAAGGTGCCGCCGAACACGTACGCCTCCTGCGGGACGAGCACCCGGCGGCCCGGATCGCCCGCCGGCCGCCCGTCCACCAGCACCTCGCCCGCGCCGGGCGCGGCCAGCCCCGCGATCAGCGCCGCGAGCGTCGACTTGCCGATCCCGCTCGGCCCCACCACGGCCAGGTGGTCGCCGTGCGGGACGACCAGGTCCAGGTTCTCGATCACCGGCCGCGCCCCGGCCCCGTAGGCGAAGGTCACGCCGCGCAGCTCCACCGCCGGGGCCCCCGGCACGGGCGCGGCGGGCTCGGGCGGGGCGGGCGCGTCCGGCGCGCCCGTCTCCAGGATCCGGCCGAGCGTCACCGCCAGCCGCAGGCCGCTGCCGCCCATCCCGTGCACGAGCGTGCGCAGCGCCGGCTGCAGCCCGTGCAGGACGTAGGTCAGCGCGCCGATCACCGTCCCGGCCGTGGCGCCGCGCCGCATCAGCCACGGCGCCGCCGCGAGGACCAGCAGCAGCGGCAGCCAGCCGCCCACCGCCAGCGCGACGGCGCGCACCGCCGCGAGCCGCGCGACCGCGCGCCCGGCCGCCGCCTGCGCCTCCACGGCGGCGCCCAGCTCCTCCCGCAGCAGCTCCTCGCCGCCGCACCCGACGGCGTCCCGCAGCCCGGCGGCCAGGGCGGCGGTCCGCTCGGCGATCTCCTCCTCGCCGACGACGAGCTCGCGCTGCCGGGCGGCCGCCCTCCCGAACACCGCCCCGAACAGCGCCAGCCCGAGCACCAGCGGAGGCAGCACCAGCGCGGCCACCTCCGGCGCCATCGAGGCCAGCCCCAGCAGCGCCGCCCCGGCCGCGAACGCGAACCCGCGCGCGACGACGAGCAGCCCGCCGAGGGTGTCCCGGACGATCTCCACCTGGTGGGTGAGGCGCGCGACGGCCCCCGTGTCGGGCCGCCCCCGCAGCGACCGGTGCAGCGCCCCCGTCGCGACCCGCCTCACCAGCTCGTCCCGGAACGGCTCCACGATCGCGGCCAGCGCCGGATACAGCCGCCGGCTCCCGGCCGCCCCCACCAGCGCCGACACGGCGAGCACGCCGAGCCAGGCGGCGGCGCCGGACGTGCGCCCCGTCCGGAACGCGTCGACGGCCTCCCCGACGGCCCGCCCGAACACCGCCGTGGGAACGGCCTCCACCGCCGACCATCCGGCGGCCCGCGCCACCGCCCGCGGCCGCGCCCGGACGGCGTCCCCGGCGCCGCGCCACAGGACCCGCGCCGCCTCCCGCCGCCCGATCACGCCGCGCCCCCGAACACGGCGCGGTAGTCGGGATCGGCCCAGAGGGCCCGGTGGGGGGCGACCCGGCGGACGCGGCCCTCGTCGAGCCAGACGACCAGGTCGGCGCGGGCGGCGGTGGAGGCGCGGTGCGCCACGATCAGGCGGGTCCGGTCGGCGAACCGGTCGAGCAGCGCGTCGGTGATCTGCAGCTCGGTGACGGTGTCCAGGCTGGAGGTCGCGTCGTCCAGGACGAGGACGCGCCCGGCGTGGGCGAACGCGCGGGCCAGGCCCAGCCGCTGCAGCTCCCCGCCGGACAGCGGCGCCTCCGCGAGCGGAGTGCCGTAGCCCTGCGGGAGGCGGCGGATGAAGCCGTCGGCGCGGGCGGCCCGCGCCGCCTCGCGCAGCCAGGACTCCGGCGGGCGGGAGGGGCCGAAGGCGATGGCGTCGCGGACGGTCGTCCCGAACAGCGCGGGCCGGGCGAAGGCGTAGCCGATCTCGCGGCGCAGCGCCGTCCGGTGAAGGCGGGGGAGGGGCGTGCCGTCCAGCAGCACCGTGCCGCGGTCGGGGTCGGCGAGCCGCCCGGCGAGCGCGGCGAGCGCGGAGGCGCCGGACCCGGAGCGCCCCACGACGGCGACGGCGCGCCCGCCGGGGACGGTGAGGTCCAGGCCGTCCAGCGCGCCGCGGACGGTGACCCCCCGGAACTCCAGGCCGCCGGGGCCCGGCGGGGCCTCGCCGGTGCCGTGGCGCAGAGCGGGCCACGCGAGGATCTCCGCGGCGCGGCGGGCGCCGGCGCGGGCGCGGCCGAGGCGGAGCAGCTGGGTGAGGACGGGCCCGAACCCGGCGGCGAGCCCCGCGTACTGGACGGCCGCGACCAGCTCGCCCGGCGTGATGCGGCCCGCCGCGAGCTCGGCGCCGGCGACGCCGACGGCCGCCACCTGCAGCAGCAGCAGGGCGAGCAGGCCGCGCGCCGCGATGCCGCCCTGCACCCGCCACATCGCCTCGCCCTCCGCGCGCAGGCCGGGCAGGGGGCGCAGGATGCGCGCCGCCTCGCGCGCGGCCGTGCCGGCGGCGGCGATCGTCCGGGTCCCGGCGAGGGCCTCGGCGAGGCGTCCCGCGATCGTGCCCTGGACGGTGAGGTAGCGGTGCGCGGACGCGGTGACGTCGCGGACGAACGCGCGCATCAGCAGCGCCACCGCCGGCAGCGCGACCGCGACCGCCGCCGCGGTCCGCCAGTCGATGAGCCAGAGGGCCGCGAGCGCCCCGGCGGCCGGCAGCAGCCCGGCCGCGGCCTCGGTCGCGGCGGCGGGCGCCGTGCCGGCCTCGGCCGCGCCGCCCACCATGCGCCCGGCCACGTCGCCCGGCGGGACGCGCGGCGCGGGGCCCGCCGCCAGCAGGTGCCGGACGAGGGTGTGCCGCAGCCACGCCGTCGCCCGCGCGGCCGCGCAGCCGGTCGCCGGTTCCGACAGCACCTCCGCCGCGGCGGACACCGCGACCAGTGCGACGCAGGGCCACAGCGCGGCGGCGGCCGGGGCTCCGCCCGGCGGGACCGCGTCGATCGCGCGGGCCAACGCGAACGGGAGCAGGACGGCCGCCGCCGCGTCCGCCAGCGCCGCGGCCGCGACGAGCGCCGTCCAGCCGCGGGCGCGCCCGGCGGCGCGCAGCAGCAGCCGGTCCGCGCCGACCGCCGGGGGAGGGGAGGTCATGGGGTCTCCAAACACGGTGACGGCCATGGCCCCGGCACGGGGGCCATGGCCGCCAGCGTCATCACAGGCAGATCGTGATGCTGTGGGAGCTGTGGCAGAGCAGGCTGAGGCTGCTGTTGCCGCCGCCGCCGCCGTTCTCGCTCACCATCCCCTGAAGGTCGAGAAGCGCCATGTTCGTCACCTCCTTTCGGGCTGGATAGAGGTGGCCGCCGTGGGGGTCCCCACGGAGGGTCTGTGCGCCGTCCCGAGGAACGGCAGTCCTGGAGCCGGGTCGTGGAGGGCCGCGCCGAGCGCGAGCAGTACCCCCGCGGTGCCGGTCGCGAGGTCCATCGACAGCCGGTACATGTGCTCGCCCGGCATCGCCAGCCCGCCCGCGTACGGCAGGGCGTGCCAGGCGAGGTCGCGGACGTGCCCCGCCACGCGCGCCCCGTCCCGCGCGCCGGGGCCCGACCGGGCGTGCCGGGCCAGGTAGAGCAGCATCCCGGCACGGCCGCTGAACAGGCTCGGCTGCGCGTAGTACTGGGACGCCGCGGCCACGCGGACGGCGTCGCGCGCCGCCTCGAACCGCTCGTCGGAGCGGTGGGCCAGGTACTCGTCCAGGACGAGGCCGATGCCGACGCTGCCGCGGCCGAGGTAGGGCAGCACCCGGCTGCCCTGGTCGACGTGCAGGGCGCCGTTGCGGTCGGTGACGCAGGCGGCGAGGTCGCGGCGCAGCGCCGAGGCGGCCAGGTCGAGCAGCTCGGGGCTCCCGTCGCGCTCGTAGGCGCGGACGAACATCAGCGCCGCGCCGGCCCCGCCGTACATGAGGCCGGGACGCCCGCCGCCCCCTCCGCCGGACCGCTCGGCCACGATCTCCACGCAGCGGCGGGCCGCCTCGCGCAGGAACACGTCGCCGGTCGCGCGGGCGAGGTGGTCCAGGCCGAGCGCGAATCCCGGCAGGCCGCCGTAGAGGTCGTCGCCGAGCCGCTCCCACCGTTCGCCCAGGCAGTGCCGGACGGCGGCGAGCGCGGCGTCCTGGCGGCCGAGGCGAGACAGCACGTACGCGGCGCCCATCAGGCCGTCGTACAGGCCGATCCCGGTCCCGCGCCGCGGGTTCGACGCCCGCTCCGCCAGCCACTCCTCGTGGGCCGGGAACCGGCCGGCGCCCGTCACGTCCAGCGCGTACAGGACGCCCGCGGCGCCGTGCGCGAGGCCGAGCGACGCCCCGGAGAACTGCTCCACGTCGCCGGGGAAGAGCCGGTCGGCCCGCTCGGGGGTGGCGCTCGCGAGGATCGCCCGCGAGAGGGCGTCCCTGGCGCGCTCCCAGCCGCCGGCGTCCGGAGTGAACGCCGGCGCGGGGGCGGGCGCGGCGTCCCGGGCGATCTGCGCGACCGCCTCGTCGAGGAACGCCCGGGGGACGGGGAAGTTCTCGGCGATCAGGTCGGCGAGCTGCCGGGCCTTGCCCCGGTCGATCACGAACAGCGTGGTCAGCGGGACGAACAGGGCGAGCCGCAGGCAGGCGAGGCTGTAGCGGTCGACGTCGGCGCCGCGCCGGTCGGGCGGGGCGAGGAACGCGGGGTTGGCGAGGGTCTGCCGGCCGCCGTCGGCCGCGGGCGCGGCCGTCTCGAAGTCGATCAGCGCGACCGAGTCGTCCGGGCGCACCATCACGTTGAACATGTGCAGGTCGTTGAAGACCACGCCGCGGTCGTGGATGGCGGCGATGACGCGTTCCACCCCTTCGTGGACGCGCAGCGCCCACTTCGTGTACTCGGCGGTCCTCGCGGGATCGGGCTCGGGATCGAGCATCGGGTGCCGTTCGGCGAAGAACGTGTTGAGCGTACGCCCCTCGATGAACTCCTGGACCAGGAAATGGTGCTCGCCGAGCGTGAACCAGTCGAGAACGGCGGGCACGCCGTCGATTCCGTCGAGCTTTTCCAGCACATCCCGCTCGCGCCGGAGCCGGGTCACCGCGTCCGCGCCGTCGGCGGCCAGACCCGCGTAGGGCCGGCCTTCCTTCAGCACCACTTTCGCGCCGCTGCGGGTGTCGGTCGCCGCGTAGACGCCGCCCCCGTTGGAGAAGTGGAGGGCCTTGTCGATCCGGTAGGGCAGATCGGTCGTCGTCGTGGCGCCGCGTGCCTTGAGATGCGATTCCAGGCAGGCGGGAAGGCTCACCCAGTCGGGGACGGAGAAGACGGGATCGCGCCGGTCCGGCACCAGCTCCCCGGAGCCGTCGCGCAGCGCGGGCACGAGCCGGCCCTGCTCGTCCAGGCACCGGCGCTCCGCGAAGCCGCCGTACCGGACGTGCAGCGGGCCCTCGCCGATGCGCAGGTCGCTGAGGATGTACGGGCCGGGCAGGCCGTCCAGCCGCGCGCCGAGCCCGGCGAGCACCTCCGCCAGCTCGTCCTCGTCCGCGGGGTAGACCGTGACGAGCTTCCCGCTCGCCC
The DNA here is from genome assembly GCF_040653135.1 of Actinomadura sp. NPDC048021. NCBI lineage: Bacteria > Bacillati > Actinomycetota > Actinomycetes > Streptosporangiales > Thermomonosporaceae > Actinomadura > Actinomadura sp. NPDC048021. The sequence goes on along the minus strand of NZ_JBEZJQ010000016.1, from coordinate 130,996 downwards.
CGCGCGGCGCGTACTTGGCGTTGCGCCTGCGGAGCGTTCCCGGGCCGCGCAGATGCTTGAACTCGATTCCCCGGGCCACGCAGTACTCCCACGCTCCGGCGAGCGCCTCCCCGGCGCTTTCCGGACACCCGGAGACATGCACTTTCCAGCCCTGTTCGGGAGCGCGCTGAACCGGCGGCACATAGACGACCCATTCGTCGCCGAAGACCTTTTCCCACCCCTCGGGGAGTTCCCGGCGCGTGATCTCGAAGTCGGTGCTGCGGGTCACCGGCGGAGCATCGTAGAAGAGCTCGTCTGCGAGGCAGTAAAGCTCGTACCCCTTGTCCACGCCGGTCTCCCCTTCCTCGTGCTCCGTTTGCCGGAACGCACGGGGAAAAGAATTGCAGTCATGTCGGAAATGGACCAGTAGCGGACATCACGAATGACCCGTGAAGATGTACCGTCCGCCGCTGTGCGCCCGTCACCCGCCGCCCGCCGCGCCGGTATTGAAACAGGTTCTAGTTCCTGCGTAGGCTGTGCGGGCGGTGAGGCGACGGACCGGAGGTGACGCCGGTGATCTCGGAGCGGTTCCGAATCGACGGCAGGGTGGCGGTGGTGACCGGCGCGGGCCGGGGGATCGGGGCGGCCACCGCGGTCGCGCTCGCCCAGGCGGGCGCCGACGTGGTGATCTCCTCGCGGACGCGCGAGCAGCTCGACGAGGTCGCGGCCGGGATCGAGGCGGCCGGGCGGCGGGCCCTGGTCGTCCCCTCCGACCTCGCGGAACCCGAGTCCGCCGCCGAGCTGGCCGACCTCGCCGCGGGCGAGTTCGGGCGCCTGGACGTCGTGGTGAACAACATGGGCGGCGCCATGCCCGCCGCCTTCCTGGACACCTCGCCCCGGCACATGGAGAAGGCGTTCCGGTTCAACGTCGGCACCGCGCACGCGCTGACCCGCGCGGCCGTCCCGCACCTGCTGAAGGCCGACGGCGGCAGCGTCGTCAACATCTCCTCGGCCATGGGACGGATCGCGGGCCGCGGCTACCTGGCCTACGGCAGCGCCAAGGCGGCCCTCGCCCACTACACCCGGCTCGCGGCGTTCGACCTGGCCCCGCGCGTGCGCGTCAACGCCGTCGCGGTCGGCTCCGTCGCGACGTCCGCGCTCGACGTCGTCATGACCAGCGACGAGCTGCGCACCGAGATGGAGCGCAGGACGCCGCTGCGCCGCGTCGGCGAGCCCGAGGACGTGGCCGCCGCCGTCCTCTACCTCGCCTCGCCCGCCTCCGCCTACGTCACCGGCAGCGTGCTGCGCGTGGACGGCGGCATCGAGGCCCCCAACCTCGACCTCGGTCTGGAGGACCTGTGACCTACCGCGTCGTCCAGTGGAGCACCGGCAACGTCGGGCGGCACGCGATCGCCGGCATCGACGCCCGGCCCGACCTCGAACTCGCCGGGGTGTGGGTCTCCAACCCGGCCAAGGTCGGCCGCGACGCCGGCGACCTCGCGGGCCTCGGCCGCGACCTCGGCGTCACCGCCACCGGCGACGCCGAGGCGCTGCTGGCCCTGCGGCCCGACTGCGTCGTCTACACCTCGATGGCCGACGTCCGGCTGACGGAGGCGATCGACGACCTGTGTCGCATCCTGCGCGCCGGGGTGAACGTCGTCTCCAGCAGCCCCGTCTTCCTGCAGTTCCCGGACGGCGTCGTCCCGCCCGGGATGTCCGACCCGGTGCGCGAGGCGGCGGCGGCCGGCGGCGCGTCCCTGTTCGTCAACGGCATCGACCCCGGCTTCGCCAACGACGTGCTTCCACTCGCCGTCACCGGCATCAGCGAGCGCATCGAGCAGGTGCGCTGCATGGAGATCCTCAACTACAACACCTACGACCAGGCCACGGTCCTCTTCGGCATCATGGGCTTCGGCCGGTCGATGGACGACGTGCCGATGCTGCTGCAGCCCGGCGTCCTCACCATGGCGTGGGGGAGCGTCGTCCGGCAGATCGCCGCCGGCCTCGGCGTGGAGCTGGACGGGATCGCCGAGTGGCACACCCGCCTGCCCGCGCCCGAGACCTTCGCCGTCTCCGCCGGGACCATCGAGAAGGGCACGGCCGCCGCCCTGCGGTTCGAGGTGCGGGGCATGCGCGGCGGCGAGGCCGTCGTCGTCCTGGAGCACGTCACCCGGCTGCGCGACGACCTCGCCCCCGACTGGCCCCAGCCCGCCGGCGCGGGCTGCTACCGCGTCGAGGTCCGCGGCGAGCCGAACTACACGGTGGACCTGAGGCTCCTCGGCACCGACGGCGACCACAACACCGCGGGCCTGAAGGCCACCGCGATGCGCCTGGTCAACGCCGTCCCCGCCGTCGTCGAGGCGCCCCCCGGCCTGCTCACCGCCCTGGACCTGCCGCTGATCCCCGGCCGCGGCCTCCTCTAGGCGCGCCCCCTAGAACTCCAGGGCGTCCAGGAGCGGGACGAGCCGCTCCTCCTCGCGGTCGAGGTGCGCCTCCAGCGCGGCGGTGAGCCGGTCGACCTCGGCGAGCAGCGACGCGGAGTCGCCGGCGTCCAGGACGCGGCGCAGCTCCTCCACCAGCGCGCTGATCGTCTCGTGCTCGTCCCTCAGCTCCGCCAGCACCGGCCCGAGCTCGGGGTGGCGCCGCTCCAGCACGGGGAACAACCGCTGGTCCTCGCCCATGTGGTGGTGGCCGAGCCCCTGGCACATCGTCAGGCAGTTGACCCGCAGCTGGGCGCCCACGGCGGCCCCGGACGCGGCGACCTCCTTCCGGATCAGCTCCAGCTCCCCGCGGAACGCGTCGTGCACCGCGACCAGCATGGCGCTGGGCGACTCCGGTCCGGCGGGCGGTCCGGCGGCGACCTGGACCAGCGCGACGACGGGCAGCGTCCGCCCCGACTTCTCCTCGTACGCGGCCCAGCCGGGATCGGCCTCGGCGGCCCGCGCGAAGGCGCGGTCGCGCTCGTCCCCCTCCAGGACGACCGCGTCGGCCTCGTAGGCGAAGACGCCGCTCTCGACCGTGACGCGCGGGTTCGCCACCAGGTTGTGGAACCAGGCGGGGTTCCTCGGCGAGCCCCCGGCCGAGGCGATGACCAGGACGCGCCCGACACCGTCGGGCAGGTAGCCGAGCGGCGTCGTGTGCGGGGCGCCGGAGCGCGCTCCGGTGGTGGTCAGCAGGAGCAGCCGCCCGCCCTCGAACGGGCCGCCGACCCGCCCGCCGTTCGCGCGGAACTCCTCGATGACCTGCTTGTTGAAATCCATTCGTCTCCTGTTTTCGGGCATGGCGAATAAGCCGCGGAAAGAACGCGCGGCCGCGGCTTGGGAAAGGTGATGAAAGGGCATGCCGGAAGCGCGGGCATGCCTGATGACGTCGCGCTGCGCGCATGAAGGACGATGCGCTGCGCGCGCGGAAGGTGAAGAGGAAGGGGGAGTGGAAGAGGCGGGCCTCGGGCCCGCTCCGGCCTCACTCGGAGGCCGGGAACCTCACTCGCTCGTGGCCCATGGCCGACCCGGCAGTCACGAAATGCACATTACCGGCGCCCGGTCCGCCATCGCAAGATCAGATTCCCTCGCGGTGGGCGACGGCGGCGGCCTGGGTGCGGCTGGAGACGTTCAGCTTGCCGAGGATGTTCGACACGTGCACGCTCGCCGTCTTGGGGGAGATGAACAGCGCCGCCGCGATCTCCCGGTTGTTGCGGCCCTCGGCGACGAGCTTCAGCACTTCCCGCTCGCGCCCGGTGAGGGTGGCGAGCGGACCGGACGGCCCGGTCCGCGGCTCCGCGCCCGCGCGGCCGGTCCCGAGCCGGGCGCGGGCGCCGAGGTCGCGCAGCGCGGCCAGCAGCGGCGCGGCGCCGAGCCGCTCGGCGGCCCGCACGGCCGCCCGCCACTGCACGGCGGCCTCGTCCCGCTCGCCGTTCTCGGCCAGCGCCTCCGCCAGCCGCCACCGCGACCGCGCCACCTCGTAGACGAACCCGCCGTCGGCGTCGCCGTAGGTGAACAGCTCGGCCGCCCTGCGCCACAGCTCCACGTCGTGGACGCCGTCGAGGCGGCGGCGCTCGGCCTCCGCGCGGGCCAGCCAGCCCTGCCCCTCCCAGCCGAGCCAGCCGCGCGGCTGCCCGTCGACGTTGACCGCGACGACGCTGCGCGCGATCCGCAGGAGCATGTCGCCGGTCTCCCGCGCCGCCCGCAGCGCCTCGTCGTCGCCGGCGGCGCGGGCGCGGGCCGCCCGCTCGGCCTCCGCCCACAGCCCGGTCGCCGCGATGCGGATGGCCCCGACCGTCTGGACGTAGACGGTGTCGACGACGTCGCCGATGTGCTCGGCGGCCGTGTCCGGGTCGCCGCGCCACAGCGCGTGCTCGGCGGCGAGCCCGCGGGCGAGGTAGTTGACGAACGCGTCCTGCCCCCACAGTGGAGCGATCCAGCGCAGCCGCTCCTCGACCGTCGGGGCGCCCTGCGCGACCTCCAGGAACAGGGCGTACGCCGACACCTGCGCCTCGGGCGTGCGGACGACCTGCACGGCGAACTGGTCGGCCAGCCGGCCCGCCTCCGCCCAGTTCCCCGACGTGTAGTGGACGAGGTAGCGCAGGGAGCGCAGCACGGTGCCGAACGTGCTCCACACGATCCCGTTGTCGACGGCGTACTTCACGCCCGCGTCGGCGGCGCGCACCGCGCCCGCGAGGTCGCCGCGGTCGAACTTCGTCCGGGCGTGGTGGAACGCCGCCCGCATCGCGATCATGGAGCTGTCGCCGGCCGCCGCGGCCAGCTCGTGGGCGCGGGCGAACACCTCCGCCACGCCCGTGTCGGCCTCCCGCGACTCGCGGTACAGGCCGAGCGTGACCAGCAGGCTGGCCTCGGCGCCGGTGGCGCCCGCCTCGCGCGCCGTCTCGATCGCGCGCTCGGCGTACCCGGGCATCTCCCCGGCCGCGTCCCGGTACATCAGCGTCCGCGCGTAGGTGGCGAGCGCGTCGGCGCGCTCGACGGTCGGCGGGTCGGCGGGCAGCATCGCGACCGCCTCCCGCGCCACCGTCTGCGACTCGGCGTCCTCGTCGATGTCGCCGAGGTAGCCGGCCAGGTGCTCGCGCAGCAGGCAGCCGAGCCGCACGTCGGCGGGGTCGGCCGCGGCCAGCACCCGGCGCAGGCGGTGCACCGCCCGGCGCAGCTCGCCGGCCCGCGCGGACGCCTGGGCGGCCGCCAGCGACAGGCGCATCCGGTCCGTTCCGGCGGCGGCCTCCGGATCGGGGACGGCGTCCCACAGCTCCAGCGCCCGGTCGTAGTGCTCGTAGGCCTCGGCGGGCGCGGCGAGGCGGTCGGCCTCCCGGCCCGCCCGGACGGACGCGGCGAACGCGGCGGGGAGGTCGTGCGCGGCGAGGCTGTGGTGCGCCAGCTCGGCGGCCGACCCGCGCGTGCCGGCCGGGAGGCCCGACAGGAGCCGGGCGAAGTCGGCGTGCAGCCGGGTCCGCTCGCCGGGCAGCAGGTCGGCGTAGACGGCCTCGCGCAGCAGCGCGTGCCGGAACGTGTACCCGGCGCCGGACGGGACGAGCAGCTGGTGCGACACCACCTCGCGCAGCGCCTCGCCGACCGTCGCCTCGTCCAGCCCCGCCACGACGCGCACCAGCTCGTCGTCGACGCGGCGCCCCGCCACGGCCGCGACCCGCACCACCCGCTGGCCCGCGTCCGACAGCCGCTCGATCCGCGACAGCAGCAGGTCGGCGAGCGCGGACGGCAGCCCGGCCGCCCCGTCGTCCCCGACGTCCAGGCCGGAGGAGTACAGCTCGGCGGCGTAGAAGGGGTTGCCCTCCGACCGGCGGTGCACCCGCTCGACGGTCCGCGCCGTGACCGGGGCGGACCCGCGCGCCAGCTCGGCGAGGTACTGGGCGGTCTCGCCGCGCCCGAACGGGCGGACCTCGACGCCCGTCACGTTCGGCAGCCGCAGCAGCTCGGCGACCACGGGCCGCAGCGGGTGCCGCCGGTGCAGGTCGTCGGACCGGTACGTCCCGACGAGGCAGACCCGCTCGCGCTGCAGGACGCGGCTCAGGAACGTCAGCAGGTGCCGCGTCGACCGGTCGGCCCAGTGCAGGTCCTCCAGGACGAGCAGGACGGGCCGCTCGTCGCCCAGTTCCCCGAGCAGGCCGAGCACGGCGCCGAACAGCTGCTGCTGGCCGAGCTCGGACCCCGCGGCGGGACCGCCCTCGCCGTCGGGCAGCAGGCGCGCGAGCGCGGGCCGGGCGTCGAGCGCGGCGCGGACCTCGTCCGCCTCCGGCGTCCCGGCGTGCGCGGCGGCCCACAGGGCGTCGGTGAGCGGCAGGTAGGGCATGCTCTCGCCGAGCTCGGCGCACTGCCCCACGAGGACGGCGCAGCCGCGGTCGACGGCGGCGGCGGTGAGCGCGGACACCAGGTGCGTCTTGCCGACCCCCGCGTCCCCGCTGACCAGCACGACGCCCGCGCCGCCCGCGGCGGCGCGGTCCAGTGCGGCGGTCAGCTCCGCCAGCTCCGCCGCCCTGCCGATCAGCACGAACAGTCCTTTCCGGTCATCCCGGTCGAGTATCCCATCCGGGGGGACGTGAGCGGGCCCCGGACCGGGACGGTCCGGGGCCCGCGGGCCGGGTGCGCGTCAGCCGACGAGGGCGGGGGCCTTGCCGGTCTCCTGCTCGGCCTCGTCCTCCGCGGCCGGCTCGGGCTCGGGGACGGGCAGCACCTTCAGGTACGCGCGCAGCGTCTCGGCGCCGATCCGCTCCAGGGAGTAGCGGGAGCGGGCGCGGTCGCCGGCGGCGATCGAGTAGCCGTGCAGCGTGGTGTCCTCCGACAGCAGCTGCCGGATCGCCCGCCCGATCACGACCGGCCGCCCCGCCGGGACGTGGATGCCGGTGATGTGGTCCAGGACCTCGTCGGCGTTGCCGCCGACCGGGGTCGCCACCACGGGGACGCCGCAGGCCATGGCCTCCAGCGGCGCCGTCGGGGACGGCTGGTGCGGGGCCAGGCAGAGCGCGAGGCTGGCGGTCCGCAGCAGCTTCGGCAGGGACTTGCGGGGCAGCCGCCCGAGGAAGATGACCCGGTCGGCGACGTGCAGCTCCTTGGCCAGCAGCCGCAGCCGGTGGACGGCCGAGTCGTGCTCCAGCTCCTCGCGCTCCGGGCCGCCGGCGACGGCCAGCTCGGCGTCGGGGACGTGCACCAGGGCGCGCAGCGCGGTCTCGACGTCGGTGCCGAGGTCCTCGCTGACGATCACCAGGCGGGCCCGGTCGCCGTGCGGCATCGCCGGGCCGACCTGGGAGAAGTGCTCGGAGTCCACGCCGTAGGGGACGACCGCGACCGAGGGCCGCGGGACGCCCGTCCGCACGACCGCGGTGGCCTCCTCGGCGTGCCCGGCCAGCACCAGGTCGGCGTCGCGCCCGATGGCCTTCTCCAGGCGGTCGCGGTGCGGGTGGACCTGGCGTCCGGCCTGCCGCTCGACGGCGGCCACGCCGTGGTAGCTCTGCACGAAGGGGATGCCGAGCTCGCGGGCGACGGCGCAGGCGGCCAGGCCGCCGATCCAGCCGTGCGCGTGCACGATGTCGGGGCGCGCCGATCCGGACCAGCGGCGGCGCAGGCCGTCGGCGAAGTCGCGCAGGTGCTGGAGCAGCTCGTCGTCCGACAGCGGACGGGCGGGCCCGGCGTCCAGGTTCACCACGGCGGCGCCCGGCGCGAGCCGGACCCGGCTGCGGGCGGAGCGGTCCTGGCGGCGCGTGTAGACCGTCACCTGGTTCGGCTCACCGTCGGCGACCAGCGGTCGGGTGAGGGAGCGGGCGAGATCCCGGACGTGGACTGACTGCAGGTGCTCGCCGTCAAGGTCGGAGGCGGACACCAGAGCGATGTGAAGCGGGCGATGCATGACGGATCCTCCGGGACTACACAGGGGAAGCTCGGAGGTATCTGCGTCGTAGACACCTGCTCGGTCAGTTTCCTATCCCTCCCCCCTCCCCGTCAAACCTGACGAATCGGAATACCTGCCCCCGGGGCCGGCCGCACGGCGCTCACCTGCGGCGAAACTTCTGCGACGGATACGGATGACGCACCGCGCGGGGCCCCGGTCCTGGCCTCGGCTAGGTTCGCCCCATGAGACCCGGTGACGTCGTCGACGACTTCGAACTCCCGGACGAGACGGGCGAACCGCGCACCCTGAGCGGCCTGCTGGCCGAGGGCCCGGTGGTCCTGTTCTTCTACCCGGCGGCCATGACCCCCGGCTGCACCGCCGAGGCCTGCCACTTCCGCGACGTGGTCGCCGAGCTCGCGGAGGCGGGAGCCCGCCCGGTGGGCGTCAGCGCGGACCCGGTCGGCAAGCAGAAGGAGTTCGCCGACAAGCACTCGCTCGGCTACCCGCTGCTGTCCGACCCGTCCGGCGAGGTCCGGGCGCGCTTCGGTGTCAAGCGCTCCGTGGCCCTCATGCCGACCCGGCGCCAGACCTTCGTCATCGACACCGACCGCCGCGTCCTCGCGGTCGTCAAGAGCGAGGTCCGCATGAACGTCCACGCCGACAGGGCCCTGGAGGCCCTCCGGGCCCGCCGCGGCTGACCCCGCCGCCCCGCCGCCCCGCCGGTCAGCGGACGATCGGCAGGGTGATCGAGGACGGGTGCCCGGGGGCGTGGAAGATCTCCTGGTCGGCGGTGAGCATCTCGGTGGCGGTGCCGATCGGGGCGCCGGTGCCGGGGTTGCGGGCGACGCGGGGGTAGGCGCCGCTGGCCACCTGTACGCGGACGCGGTGCCCGCGGCGGAAGCGGTGGCCGACCGGCCAGAGCTCGACGGCGACGCGGCGGACCCCGTCGGGCCCGGGCTCGGGGGCGCCGGGGACGAGGCGGCGCATGCCCTCGCACAGGTTGAGGGACTCGCCCTCGGGGGTGACGTCGCAGAGCCGCACGACGAAGTCGGTGTGCTCGCGGTTCGAGCGGACGTGCAGGTCGGCGGTCACCGGGCCGATGACCTCCATGTCCTCGTCCAGGACGCCCGAGGTGAAGGTCAGCACGTCCCGGCGGCGCTCCAGGCGCTTCTGGTCGGTGGAGGGGTGCGTCTCGCCGAGCAGGGTCGGGCCGCCGAGGAACGGCGTCGGGTGGTTCGGGTCGTAGCGGTAGCGGTCGGGATCGGAGTCCGGCGGCTCGTCGGGGGACAGGGCGCCCGCCGGGTGCAGGTGCCAGCGCTCCTCGCACATGCCGGGGACGGGCCAGTCGGGGAACTCGCGCCACTCCTCCGCGCCGGTGACGAAGATCCGGACGGGCTGCGAGCGCAGGCCGGACGGGTCGTCCAGCAGGTGGGCGCGGAACCACGCGATCGCGTCGGCGACCGAGCCGCGCATCATGCGCTGGTCGGCGTGGAACCAGGGCCCGATCGTCAGGTAGGGGCGCCGGCCGGCGGCGCGCAGCGCCGCGTAGTCCTTCATCTGCCAGGGCAGGAAGATGTCGTACCACCCGCCCGTCATGTTCACCGGCGCGGTGACCTGTGACACGGTGGTGCTGAAGTCGCGCTTGTCCCAGAACGGCGTGTCGGGGCCGTTGACGAGCAGGTCCTGGAAGAAGCGCTGCTGCTCGCCGGTCGCGAGCCGGTCGAGTTCGGCCAGCGGGCGTCCCGACAGGGTGGCGCGGCGGGCGCGGCGCGGCGACATGATGCCGGTCGTGATGCCCGACAGGGAGTTCTTCATCCGCGCGGTCAGGTCGACCCAGATGAGCGCCGACTCCAGGGCGAAGGTGCCGCCGACGTTGACGGCGTCCCGGAAGGTGGACGCCGTGACCTGCATCGACAGCGCCTTCAGCTCGGGCCCGGCCTCGGCGGCGACGGCCCACTGGACGTAGCCGAGGTAGCTCGGGCCGTGCATGGCGAACGTGCCGCCGAACCACGGCTGCGAGGTCAGCCACTCGATGGTGGCGAGGCCGTCCTCCCGCTCGTCCAGCGCCTCGAAGACGCCGCCGGACCCGAAGCCGCCGCGCACGCTCTGCACCACGGCCTGGAACCCGTGCGAGGCGAAGCCCTGCCCGCACATGAGGCCGAACGGCCCGCGCCGCCCGTAGGGCGAGCGGACCAGCACCGTCGGCGCCTTCTCGACGCCGGCGGGCGAGTACCGGTCGGCCAGCAGTGTCACGCCGTCGGCGGCCGGAACCTCCAGGTCGCGCTCGACCGTCACCCGGTGGGGGCCGTTCCGCAATCCCAGCGCCGTGACCCCGAGCCGGCGCATCATTCCCACGCTCACCACTCGATCGATCGTAACCGGCAGGTCCCCGGGCCCCGGAGCCAGATGTGCCGTGATGTGCCTCGCAGTGCCTCCGGTCTTCACTACGATCAGGGCTCGTAACACGCAAAAGGGATATTTCAACGGGCGGCGCCGTGCCTTCCCGGACAGAGGAGGAATCTTCAGCGTCATGGCTGACCTTGGCGATCTGAGCTGGCATCGGGTGGTGGGAGCCGTCGCCGTGCTGGTGGCCGCGGTCGGGATCGCGGTGGTCCTGCGGCTGCTCACCGGCCGGCTGTTCCGGCGGGCGGGCGACACGCGCTGGGCGTGGGACGACCTGGCCGCCCGCCTGATCAAGGACCTGGCGGTGCCCGTCTCGGTGCTGCTCGGCCTGTGGGGCGCGGCCCGGGCGCTGCAGCTGCCGGACGGCACGCTCGCCGTGATCGCCAAGGCGCTCACGGCCGCCGCCATCCTCATCGTCTCGCTGGCCATGGCCCGCCTGATCGCGGGATCGGTCACCTCGATCGCGATGGTCCGGCAGGGCGTCGCCGGCAATGTGACGATCTTCGCGAACATCACCCGGGTCCTCGTGATCGGCGTCGGCGTCCTGGTGATGCTGCAGAGCCTCGGGATCTCGATCTCGCCGCTGCTCGGCGCCCTCGGCGTCGGCGGTCTCGCGGTCGCCCTCGCCCTCCAGGACACGCTGGCCAACCTCTTCGCGGGCGTGCACGTCCTGGCGTCCAAGACGATCGAGCCCGGCGACTACATCAAGCTGAGCAGCGGCCAGGAGGGGTACGTCGTCGACATCAACTGGCGCAACACCTCCATCCGGACGCTGTCGGACAACATCGAGGTCATCCCGAACCAGCGGTTCTCCGACACGATCCTCACCAACTACCACCGCCCCGCCGAGGACATGTCGCTGCTGATCCAGGCGCGCGTGGCCTACGAGAGCGACCTGGAGCACGTCGAGAGCGTGGTCGTCGAGGTCGGCCAGGAGGTCATGAACGAGGTGCAGGGCGGGGTGAAGGACAGCGAGACGCTGGTGCGCTTCCACACCTTCGGCGACTCCTCGATCGGCTTCACCGTGATCCTGCGGACCGACGAGTTCGGCGACCAGTTCCGCCTGAAGCACGAGTTCGTCAAGCGGCTGCACCGCCGCTTCGCCAAGGAGGGCATCGAGATGCCCTACCCCCGCCGCCAGCTCATCCTGCCCGACGGCGAGGGCGTGCACGGCCTGGTCAGCGGATGAACCGCACGTCGGGGTGGCGGGGCGACGGGCGGTCGAGGACCGGGCGGTGCCGTCCGAGCAGCGCCCGGTCGAAGAACGCGGTGACGTAGGCCCGCACCGACGCCGTCATCCGTTCGGGGTCGACCGTCCCGACGAGGTCGGCGCGGTCCCGGGCGGGGATGTCGAGCTCCCCGTCCAGCGCCGGGAGGATCGCCTGGACGTCGGTGTAGGAGTAGTGGCTCGCGGCGGGAACGTTCAGGTCGCGCTTCCACCCGGTCGAGCGGTTCCAGAACGACGTCCAGGACGGGGTCGTCAGGTGCGTCTGCGGGGAGCCGCCAGTGGCGGCCCCCATCAGCATGAACGGGCGGTCGAGCCCGGTCTCCGCGACCCGTACGAAGTCGTTCTCCGCGTACTGCATGGTGCCGTCCATGTCGATGCCCGCGTCCACCCGCCGGTCGGTGCGCATGGCCTCGGCGGCCTCGATCCCGCCCGCGGAGTGCCCGACCATGCCGACCCGGGACAGGTCGAGCGACCGTCCGAGGCCGCTGGGCAGGGCCCGCCCCTCGGCGTCGGGGTTGCGGCCGGCCCGCAGCGCGGCGAGCCGGTCGAGGACGAGGCGGGCGTCCTTCACGCGCGCGTCCAGGCCGGTCTTCAGCCGCTGCGGCCCCTGCGAGGGCATGTGCTGGAGCTCGACGCGCCCGCCGGGGAACTCCACGGGGGCCGTCTCGTAGGTGTGGTCCACGGTCACCACCACGTACCCGCGGCTGGCCAGCTCCTCGGCGATCGTGGTGCCGAGCGCGCGCGGGACGCCGAAACCGGGGGAGTACAGGACGACGGGCCTCGGGCGCCGCGCGTCCGCGGGGGCGCCCTCGGCGGCGTGGGTCCGGGCGCCCGCCCAGTCGACCGTCCCGGCTTTGAACACGCCGAGCGCGTCGACCTCCGAGAGCGCCTTGGCGACCGCGGGACGCAGGTACGGCGCCTTCGGCCCGGAGGCCTTGACGGCCGGATACCAGACGCTGACCATGAGTTCGCGTGTCCGGCCTGGCACCCACGGGTCGGCGCGCCCGGCGTCCACGAGGTGCAGTTCGGTCGTCCCGACGGCCTGGTGCGGGCCCGTCGGGCGGGGCAGGCCGAACGTGGCGGGCGCCGCGGCGGCGGTCTTCGCCGCGTGGGCGGAGGTGCCGCACGCGGACAGGGCGAGGGGCAGGACGGCCGCGGCCGCGAGCAGGCGGTGGGAGGCGGATGATGATCGCATCGCCCCAGCCTCCCGGCCGCGGGCCGCTTCCGATCATGGTCGAACGGCCGCCGCGCACCCCGACCTTCGTCAGGGTCGCACGATCGGCATGAGGACCTCGTCGACGATCGACGCCAGGTCGTCGTCGGTGATCGGGCCGCCTTCGGTGAGGTTGTCGTACACCATCACCGCCGGGCCCACGTTCGCGATCCGCCGGGTGGCGGCCTCGGGCCGGATCTCCCCGCGCGCGGCGGCCTCGCGCAGCGCCTCGTAGAGCAGGTCGCGGACGGGTTTGGAGAGCCGGTCGCGCACGACGTCGTGGATGAGGCCGACGCCCTCCTCGCTCTCCTCCTTCAGCATCCGGAACGCCGCCCCGCGGCAGGCGATCAGGGTGTCGCGCAGGCAGCCCAGGATCCGCAGCATGTCCTCGCGCAGCGACCCGGTCCGCGGCGCGGTCGGCGGCTCGGGCAGGACGTGCTTGAGCGCGTCGGTGATCAGCTCGTTCTTGGACCGCCAGCGCCGGTAGAGGGCGGCCTTGCCGGTGCGGGCGCCGTTGGCGACGCCCTCCATGGTCAGCCCGCGGTAGCCGACGGCCTCCAGCTGGGCGAACACGGCGTCGAAGATCGCGGCCTCCAGGTCGCCGCCGCGGCGGCGGGTGGCCGCGGGCCCCGGGTCGGCGGGGGCGCCGGAGTCGGCACGGGTCACGGCACGATCCCGAAAATAGTGAACGCTAGCGTTCTCTTTTGCGTGCGTCGGTGGTACGTTCCCCACATAGTGTACTTCGCCGTTCCTTATTTCTGGGAAGGTTCGCCTTGACCGCAGCCAGCGGGCGGACGGCCGCGACCCGGGAGTCGACACCTCCCGGCGCGGCCGCGCCGCCCCTCCATCATCGTGCAGGAACCGTCCTCGCCGTCATCGTCGGCTGCCAGCTCATGATCGGCCTCGACACCTCCGTCGTCACCATCGCGCTCCCGGACGTCCGTGAGGGCCTCGGCCTGACCACCGGGGGGCTCGCCTGGATCCAGAACTCCTACATGCTCGCATTCGGCGGCCTGCTCCTGCTCGGCGGGCGCGCCGGGGACGTGTTCGGGCGCCGCCGCGCCTTCACCGCCGGGATCGTGCTGTTCACCGCCGCGTCGCTGGCCGGCGGGTTCGCGGACGCGGGCTGGTGGCTGCTGGCCGCCCGCGCCGCCCAGGGCGTCGCCGCCGCCGTCGCCGCGCCGAGCGCCATGGCGCTCATCGCCACCAACTTCGAGGGCGCCGCCCGGGTCCGCGCGCTGAGCGTCTTCTCCGCCGTGACCGGCGCGGGCGCCGCCGTCGGCATGATCGCCGGCGGGGTGCTGACCGAGGCCGGGTCGTGGCGCTGGGTGTTCTTCGTCAACGTCCCGGTCGGCCTGGTCCTGGCGCTGGCCGCGCCGCGCGTCCTCACCGAGACGCCGCGCCGCCCCGGCCGGTTCGACGTCGTCGGCGCCCTCGCCTCCACGACGGGCATGACCGCCCTCGTCTACGCGCTGATCCGGGCCGGGTCGGACGGCTGGGCCGACGGCCGGGCGCTCGCGGCGTTCGGCGCGGCGGTCGCGCTGCTCGCCGCCTTCGTGGCCGTCGAGGCCCGCGCCCGCCGCCCGCTCATGCCGCTGTGGCTGCTGACCGGGCGCGACCGGGCCGCGTCCTACCTGACCCAGCTGTGCCTGGCGGCCGCGATGTTCGGCTCGTTCTTCTTCCTCACCCAGTACCTGCAGCAGGTGCTCGGCTACGGGCCGCTGCGCGCCGGGGCCGCCTTCCTGCCCATGGTGGGGATGCAGTTCGCCGTCGTGCGGACCGCGCCGCGCCTGCTGGCGCGCGCCGGCGCCCGCCCCCTGGTCGTCGCCGGCACCGCCCTCCTCACCGTCGGGCTGCTGTGGCTGACCCGGCTCTCCCCGGGGGACGGCTACGCCGGCGCGGTGCTGGTGCCCTTCCTCCTGATGGGCGCGGGCGGCGGGCTGTCGATGCTGCCGCTGAACGCGACGATCCTCGGCAGCGTCGAGCCGGAGCAGTCGGGCGCGGCGGCCGGGGTCGCCCAGGCCATGCTGTGGTCGGGAGGGTCGCTGGGCTCGGCCGTCATGGTGACGGCCTACGGGTCCGCCGCGTCCGGCCACGGCCCCGCGGCCGCCGTCGACGGCATGGACGCGGCGTTCGCGACCGGCGCGGGGTTCGCCGCCGCGGCGCTTCTGGTGGCGCTGCTCGTGCTGCGCGTCCGGCGCTGAGCGCTCACGCGGGCGGGGGAGCGGTCTCCTCGAACCACGCGAGGAGCTCGGTGTCGCCGACCAGCCGCGCCGTGTCGGCGGCCGACGGCGACCCCGCCCGCGGATCGGCCCCCGCCTCCAGCAGGACCCGCACGACCTCGGTCTCCCGCTTGAACACCGCGCCGGTCAGCGGGCGGTGGCCGCGGTCGTCGGCGCGGTCCGGGTCGGCGCCCCGCAGCGTGAGCGCCCGGACGGTCTCCACGTGCCCGTGGCAGGCCGCGTGCATCAGCAGGGTCTCGCCCCTGTGGTCGGACAGGTTCACCGGCACCCCGTCGTTCACGTACGAGAGGATCCCCTGGGTGTCGCCGACCCGGGCCATCTCGAACAGCCGGGCCGCGAGCTCGCCGGAACCGGGCCGGAAACCGTCCGGGGTCTCGCTGTCGGCGGTGAGGAGCCCGCCGAGGCTGTCCTCGCTGTAGGACAGGCGCTTCTCCAGCGCGACCAGCGCCCCGTCCTCGGGGAACGAGGCGAACCGGACGTCGTCGGCCAGCGCCCTCATGATCATCAGACCGCGCCCCTGCTCCGCGGCCGGATCGGGGGTCGGCACGCGCGCCGCGTCGAAGCCCGTCCCCGAGTCGATCACCTTGATCACGCAGCGCCGGTCCTGGATCATCGCCCGCACGGTGTAGTCCGCCCCGTGCTCGGCGTGCTTGATCACGTTGGTGCACGCCTCGGTCAGCATCATCTCGATGTCGTCGCGGATGTGGCCCTCGACACCGAGCGCGGCCAGTGCCGCGTCCAGGAGCTTGCGCGTCGCCGGAACGCTCGCCACGTCGCGCGGAAGCACGAGGTCCATGGTGATTTCCACATCATCTCCATCCGTCCCCATGAATGGTGCCCAATCGGTCACGCTGAAACATGGGGCGGACGGTCAGCGCGGCTCGGCGGGCCTCGGCGCGTAGTCGTCCACGTACTCCTGGCCCGACAGCCCCCGGATGGCCTCCATGATCTCGTCGGTGATCTGCCGCGCCGCCCGGCCGCGCGGCACGCCCGCGTCCCGTCCCCGGAAGTCCATCGGCGCGCCGATGCGCAGCCCGATCCGGCCCGGCCGCGGGACGGCCTGCCCCCGGGGCTGCACCTTGTCGGTGCCCTCGATCGCCACCGGGACGACCGGCGCCCCGGTCCGCATCGCCAGCCGCGCCACCCCCGTCCGGCCGCGGTAGAGCCGCCCGTCCGGCGACCGCGTCCCCTCGGGGTGGATGGCGAACACCCCGCCGCCCTCCAGCACCGCCGCCGAGGTGTCGAGCGCGTCGAACGCGGCCCGCCCTCCGGACCGGTCCACCGCGATCGCGCCGACACTGCGGAAGAACGTCGCCGTGGCGCGGCCCTTCAGGCCCGCCCCGGTGAAGTACTCGTGCTTGCCGAGGAAGTGGACCCGGCGCGGCACCATCAGCGGCAGCACGAACGAGTCCAGGAACCCCAGGTGGTTCGCCGCGAGGATCACCGGCCCGATCCGCGGGACGTGCCGCAGGCCGCTCACCCTCGGCAGGAAGGCCAGGCGCATCGCGGGTCCCATGACCACGTGCTTCATGAGGGGATAGATCAGGCGTTCGGGGTCCATGTCCGAGCAGGCTATGGGGCGCGCCCCCCGGTCGCCGCTGGCGCCCGATACAAGTTCGGCACTGCGGATCTTGTAGGGATCACCACTTGCCCCGCTAGCCCTCGCCCCCGTTCCCTGGTGGACCGCCCTCGTCCTCGTCGTCCCGCGCCTTGCGCGGCCGCCCGGGGCCGCGCATCCGCCCCGCGGTCCCGGGCATCCGCCCCGCGTCCGCGAGCGCCTTGCGCAGCAGGAACTCGATCTGCGCGTTGGTGCTGCGCAGCTCGTCGGCGGCCCACCGCGCCAGCGCGTCGTGCACGGCCGGGTCGAGCCGCAGCAGGATCTTCTTGCGCTCCGCCACTGGTCGCGGCGCTCACTGGTAGAGCGAGCCGGTGTTGAGCACCGGCTGGGCGTCGCGGTCGGCGCACAGCACCACGAGCAGGTTGCTGACCATCGCCGCCTTGCGCTCCTCGTCCAGGTCGACCACGTTCTCCTCGTCCAGCCGGTCGAGGGCGAGCTGCACCATGCCGACCGCGCCCTCCACGATCCGCTGCCGCGCCGCCACCACCGCGCCCGCCTGCTGGCGGCGCAGCATCGCCTGCGCGATCTCCGGCGCGTACGCCAGCCCGGTGATCCGCGACTCGATGATCTTCACGCCGGCGGACGCCACCCGCTGCGCCAGCTCGTCCGACAGCTGCCCGGTGATCTCGTCGGCGTTGTCGCGCAGCGACGTCCGGTCGTGGGCGTCGTAGGGGAAGCTGCCCGCGATGTGCCGGACGGCCGCCTCGGTCTGGAACGCCACGAACTCCACGAAGTCGTCCACCTCGAACACGGCCCGCGCGGTGTCGGCCACCTGCCACACCACCACGGCCGAGATCTCGATCGGGTTCCCGTCCAGGTCGTTGACCTTCGCCCGCCCGGTCTCGTGGTTGCGGATCCGCGTGGAGACCTTGCGCCGCTCCGTCAGCGGGTTCACCCACCGGAGCCCGTCGTCGCGGACGGTCCCCTTGTACCTACCGAGAAGCTGAAGCACCCGCGCCTCCCCGGGCGCCACGGGCGTCAGCCCCGCCGCGACGACCAGCCCGGCCAGCGCCAGCAGCGACCCGGCGACCACGCCCGCCGCGACCGCCGCGCTCCCGCCCGCCGCGACCCCGCCGAGCGCCGCCGCGGTCCCCGCCAGGATCAGCGCCACCGCGACCCCGAGCATCCCCCACCCGCCCCGGTCCGCCGCCGCCCGCTCCGTGATCTTCGGCCGTGGCATGTCCACCTTCGCCGCCGCGTCCACCATCCCGTCCCCCTTCTCCCGTGCCATCACCGACATAGCAAAGTGATATCACATTTATTCGGGACAGACCACGTCGATCCCCCTGAGAACGCCGTGATCCCGCCCGGGTTCCGGGCGGGATCACCGCGGTCAGCGGGCGGAGACGAGCTCCGGCTCCTCGGTGTCGGGGATGAGGGCGGGGACGTTGCGGAGGGTGATCAGGGCGAAGACGGCGACCAGGACGGCGAGGCCGGCGCTGCAGGTGAGGGCGGCGTGCATGCCGTCCACGAAGGCGCCGCGGGCGGCGGCGGCGACCTGGGCGCCGAGCGCTCCGGGCAGGTTCGCGGCGGCCTGGAGCGCGCCGCCGAGGGAGTCGCGGGCGGCGGACGCGGCCGGGGCCGGGACGCCGGCGGGCAGGTCCAGGACGTTCCGGTACACCGCGTTCAGCACGCTGCCGAGGACGGCCATGCCGAGCGCGCCGCCGAGCTCGGTGGCCGTCTCGGAGATCGCGGACGCGGCGCCGGAGCGGTCCTTCGGCACCGACGCGAGGACGGTGTCGGCGGTGACCGTCATCGCCAGCCCCATCCCGATGCCCGACAGCAGCATCGCCGGGACCATCGTCCAGTAGGACGTGTGCAGGCCGATCGCCATGTAGAGGGCGAAGCCGCCGGCCGACAGCGCCATGCCCGCCGCCACGGCGCGGGCGCGGCCGAGCGCGTTGATGAGCGGCGGGGCGAGCGCGGCGCCGCCGATCATGGCGCCCGCGGCGCCGGGCAGGCCCGCCAGGCCCGCCCGCAGCGGCGACCAGCCGAGCGCGAGCTGGAAGAACAGCGAGAAGATCAGCGACTGGGCGACCAGGGTGAACATCGCGAACATGTTGGTGCCGACCGACCCGGAGAACGCGGCGTTTCGGAACAGCCGGATGTCGATGAGCGGCTCGGCCACCCGTCCCTGCCGGACGAGGAACGCCGCCAGCGCGAGCAGGCCGGCCAGCGCCGAGACGTAGACCGCGGGCTCGTCCACG
This sequence comes from Actinomadura sp. NPDC048021, assembly GCF_040653135.1. Lineage (NCBI taxonomy): Bacteria > Bacillati > Actinomycetota > Actinomycetes > Streptosporangiales > Thermomonosporaceae > Actinomadura > Actinomadura sp. NPDC048021. The sequence continues at coordinate 112,260 of NZ_JBEZJQ010000016.1, read as the reverse complement.
CCGTGCGCTGCGGCCTCCTTGACCGCGTAGACGACGCCGAGGACGCCGGCGACCGACAGCGGCACGCTGATCAGGTCGAGGCGGCCCGGGGCCGAGGTGCGCGACTCGGGCAGCACCAGCGCGCCCGCGACGCACGCCACCGCCATCAGCGGCACGTTGATCATGAAGATGGAGCCCCACCAGAAGTGGTCGAGCAGGGCGCCGCCGACGACGGGCCCGAGCCCGACCGCGAGGCCGGCGACGCCGCTGAACGCGCCGACCGCCATCGTCCGCTCCTTCGGCTCGGTGAACGCGCGCCGCAGCAGCGACAGGCAGGACGGCATCAGCGTCGCCCCCGCGACCCCGAGCAGCGCCCGGGCCGCGATGAGCAGTTCGGCGTTCGGGGCGTAGGCGGTGAGGGCGGATGTGGCGGCGAACACCGCGGTTCCGATCAGCAGGAGCCTCTTGTGGCCGATGCGGTCGCCGACGCCGCCCATGGTGATCAGCAGGCCGGCCAGCGCGAACCCGTAGGCGTCGGCGATCCACAGGATCTGCGTGGCGGAGGGGTTCAGGTCGGCGGACAGGTGCGGGACGGCCTGGTTCAGCGCGGTCAGGTCGATGTTCGGCACGAGCGCGACGAGCAGGCAGGTCGCGAAGGTGCCCCATTTGCGGGCGGAGGAGTTCATGCCCCGGAGGTTCGCGCGGCGCGCTGACCGTCCGCGCACCGTCCGCTGACGGCGGGACGGGGGCCCGGTCAGCCGCCGCCGAGCAGGGCGAAGGCCCGGTCGCGGGGGAGGGCCGCGGCCCGCGCGAAGGCCGCCTCGCGGGCGTCGTCGTCCAGCAGGCCGCGGACCCGGCCGAGGACGCGCTCGGTGTCGGGGTCGCCGGACACCGCGACGCCCCGCAGCGCCCGGCCCGCGCCGAGCAGCAGCGCCGCGCGCTCCCCGTCGCCCTCCCGCGCGGCCAGACCCGCCAGCGCGGTCGCCGCGTCCGCCTGGTAGCCGAAGATCGGGTGGTCGAACGACATGTCCACCGCCTCGCGCAGCAGCGCCCGGGCCCGTCCGGTGTCGCCCTCGTCCGCCGCGAGCCACCCCAGCCCGACCAGCGCCGCGCCCCGCACGGCGGCGGCGATGAACCGCTCGGAGCCGTAGCCGGTCAGCGCCGCCTCGTACAGGGCCCGCGCCCCGGCCGCGTCCCCGCGCAGCCGCGCGACCGTGCCGAGCCCCAGGCAGCCCCCGGCGACCTTGTCGGGGGTGCCGGCCCGGCGCGCCAGCTCGGCGCCGCGCTCGTAGTCCGCCCGCGCCGCGTCGAGGTCGCCGGCGCGGATGTGGACGACGGCGCGCTGGTAGAGCAGGTCGGCGGTGTCCTCCAGGGCGCCGAGCTGGCCGACCAGGTCCAGCGCCTCGTCCAGCAGCGCGCGGGCGCGCTCCCGGTCGCCGCGCAGGGAGGCGAGCTGCGCGAGCGGGTCGAGCGAGTTGGCCGTGCCCCAGCGGTCCCCGCACGCCCGGAAACCGCGCACCGCCTCCTCGCACGCCTTCTCCATCTCGGCCAGGTCGCCGCCGAACTGGGCGAGGAAGCCGTCGCTCATCCGCACCAGCGCCCGCGTCCACGGGTCGTCCCCGACCTGCCGCTGGAAGACCTCGATGTCGGTGCGCTCGGGGCCCGCCGTCAGCGCCCACAGCACGATGACCGCCGGGTACCGGACGGGACGGTCGATGGCGCGCAGGAGCTCGGCGGCCCGGTCGAGCCACGCCACCGCGCGCTCGCCCGTGACACCGCCCGACACCGCGTTCGTGACGCACAGAACGTACTCCTCGTCGAGCCCCTCCGGCGGGTCGGTGCCGACCACGTCCAGCAGGTCCGACGCCAGCGCGGCGCCCTCGACGCGCCCCCGCAGCCACCAGTACCACGACAGCGGCGCGATCATCCGCAGCGCCGTCGCCGGGTCGGACCGGACGGTCCGCCGCAGCGCCGCGTGCAGGTTCCCGTGGTCGGCGGCGAGCAGTTCGAGCCACTCCAGCTGCTCGGCGCCCCGCAGGTGCGGCTCCGCGCGCCCGGCGAGCTCGGCGAAGTACTCCGCGTGGGCCCGTTCGAACCGTTCCGCCTCCCCGGCCGCGGCGAGCCGCTCGGCGCAGAACGCCCGGACGGTGTCGAGCATCCGGTACCGGGACCCGTCGCTCTGCACCAGCGACTTGTCGGCCAGCTCCACCAGCAGCTCGTCGGCGTCGTCCAGGCCGCACACGCCCATCGCCGCCTCCAGCGTCAGGCCCCCGGCGAACACCGTCAGCCGCCGCGCGAGGGTCTGCTCCGCCTCGTCCAGCAGGTCCCAGCTCCACTCCACGACCGCCCGGAGCGTCTGGTGGCGCGGCGGCGCCGTCCGGTTGCCGCGCGACAGCAGCCGGAACCGGTCGTCCAGCCGCGTCGCGACCTCCGCCACCGGCAGCGACCTCAGGCGCGCCGCCGCCAGCTCGATCGCCAGCGGCAGCCCGTCCAGCGCCCGGCAGATCCGCAGGACGGCCGCCGCGTTGCCCTCGTCCACCGCGAACCCGGGGCGCACCGCCGCCGCCCGGTCGAGGAACAGCCGCACCGCCGGATACCGGGGCAGCTCGGCGAGCGCCGCGCCCGGGGGCGGCAGCTCCAGCGGCGGCAACGGCCGCAACGCCTCACCGGTGATCGCGAGGGCCTCCCGGCTGGTCGCCAGCACCCGCAGCTCGGGGCAGGCGCTCAGCAGCCGGTGCGCCAGCTCCGCGACGGCCGCGACCACGTGCTCGCAGTTGTCCAGGACGAGCAGGACCCGCCGCCCCTCCAGCGCCGTGACCAGCCGCTCCACCGTGTCCGGCGGCTGCTCGCCGGGCGCCGGACGCATCCCGGCCTCGCGCAGCCCGAGCGCTCCGAGCAGTGCCTTGCCGACGTCGCCGGAGACGACGGGCGCCAGGTCGACGAAGCAGACCTCGCCGCCGTCCCGCGCCGCCGCCTCGATCGCCAGCCGCGTCTTGCCGGCCCCGCCCGGCCCGAGCAGCGTGACGAGCCGCCCGTCCGCGAGCATCCTCCCGACGCGGCGGAGCTCCTCCTCCCGCCCGATGAAGCTCGTGAGCTGCGCCGGCAGGTTCGCCCGGACGGCCGCCGGGGCCTCCCCGCGCAGGATCGCCAGGTGGACGTCCGCCAGCTCCCGCGACGGGTCGGCGCCGAGCTCCTCGGCCAGGACCTCGCGCCCGTCCTCGAACACCGCGAGCGCCTCGGCCTGCCGCCCGCTCCGGTGCAGCGCCCGCATCAGCAGCGCCCGCGCCCGCTCCCGCAGCGGCTGCGCGTCCACCAGGTCCCGCAGCGCCGCGACCGCCGCCCCGGGGTCCTCCGCGAGCAGCGCCTCGCCGTACTCCTCGACGGCGCAGGCCCGCTCCTCCTCCAGCCGCGCCGCCTGGCCCGCCGCGAAAGGCACGCCCACGCCCGCCAGCGCGGGGCCGCGCCACAGCCCGAGCGCCTCCCTGAGCAGGCCGGCCGCCTCGTGCCGCCCCGCGGCCTTGGCGTCCGCCACGAGCCGCTGGAACCGGTGGACGTCGACGTCCTCCCGCCGCACGGCGATCCGGTACCCGGCGGGCGTCCCCTCGACCAGCGCCGGATCGCCCAGCCCCCTCCGCAGCCGCGACACCTGCGACTGCAGCGCGTTGGCGGCCCCGCTCGGCGGCTCCTCCCCGTACAGCCCGTCGATGAGCCGCTCGACCGGGACGAGCCGCCCCGCGTCCAGGACGAGCATCGCCAGCAGCGCCCGCACCAACGGCCCGCCCACCGGGACGACCGCCCCGTCCGCTCGGACCTCGACGGGCCCCAGAACGCCGAACTGCATCCCCCGATTCTTCCGCATTACGGCGGTTCCACGGACCTCCGGAGGCACCCGCCATGACCAAGCGCCGACACGATTCCCCAGTGGTTACTGACGCGCTCACCGCAAGCCCCGCCGCCAGGCGGGTGACTCGACCCTGACAAACCGGAAGCGACGTTCCCGGGCTTTTCGGGGGTGAATGCTGTTCTTGTGGTGTTCGGCGGGGGTTCCTCCGGTCCGGTGGCCGTGGGGGCCGCCGGACCGGAGGTCGTTCACTCCTGGTCACGGCCCGTCTCGGGCGGTGACGCATCCATCAGATTCTGGGGTGATCCCGCTTCTGCTGTTGCTCCAGCAAGGCGGTGAAGACCTGTTCCAAGGTCTGGCCCGGCTCGACGCTGATCCCGTGCACGGGCACCGGGGCGTCCCGAAGCAGAGCCAGCCGGTGGGCGAGCTCCACGAACTCCTCTGGCGTCCGCTCGCGCGGCCACAGCCATTCGAGCTCCGCGGTCACCAGCTCCAGGCTCATGCCCGGACGAACGAGGAAAGTCACTCCTCGATCGAGTTCGAGCAGCACGGGGCGGTTCTGGTTCTCCACCGCGTTGAAGCCGATTTCCGCCAGTTCGCGGGGACCTGTCATGGCCGGGAGGGGGATGCTCTCCACCCTTTCGGTTTCCTGGTCCACTTCTGCTCCCTTCCTCTGCGTTGTCACGTGGCGCGCCAAACGGCGTGCCACGCGGCGGCGGCTCCGACAGCCGTCACGCTGTTGACCGTCCGGCCCCGCACTTCGAAGTCAATTCCGAAAGGCGTTTCGGAGGGGCCGGTGGAGCGCGCAGAGCGCGGAAGTATGGGTGCGCGGAGAAGGCCGGAAAACAGTGATCCCCGGGGCGGCGTGCCCCGGGGATCGACCTCAGACCGGCCGGCTCGTCACCGGTTGGTCGTGCTGGGCGTGGCGTCCGCGGAACCCGTGCAGGACGGGTACTCCTTGAACACCATGCGCGTCAGGTTGGGCCGGCACGCCGGGAGCACGTCGGCCGGGACGTTCACCTTCCAGAGCATCGAGATCGACTGCCCCGTGACGTCGAGCTTCCGGAGGGCGTCGCTGTCCTTCGACGCGATCTCCAGGTCGCCCTGGTCCTCGTCCGGCAACGCGAGGACGAGGAACGGGCCCTGGGGCCCGTCCGCGAACGCGCCGACGACCTTGCCGGGGCGGAGCGAGACGTCGGAGGTGGTGGCCTCCGGCTGGCTGGTGGACGGCTCCGCGGTCGCGGTCGTGCTCGCGACGGGGGTCGTGGGCTCGATGGGAGCGGTCGCCGACGGCGGCCACTCGTTGTTCGGGGTCTCCGAGGAGGACTGGGAGGAGGACTGGGAGGAGCACCTGGCGGCCACGAGGACCGCGAGGAACAACGCCGCTACTCCGGCGCCCCTGAGGAGCTTGCGTACCTTCATGGTTTGTTTGTCAGTTGACAGGTCCGACGCGACGCCGGACACGCGTATGCCACTGACCCTTTCGCGAGGGACCGTCCGGGCTCCGGCCGCGTTGACCACCGCTGACCGGACGCAGGGAGGAACCGCCTGGTCCGGGTTCGCCGGAGTGTGCGGCGGAGGGCTCGTCTTCCACACCATCGCCGCCGGCGCCGTCCACCGCGCGAAAGAAGTGATCCCCGGGGCGGCGTGCCCCGGGGATCGACCTCAGACCGGCCGGCTCGTCACCGGTTGGTCGTGCTGGGCGTGGCGTCCGCGGAACCCGTGCAGGACGGGTAGTCCTTGAACACCATGCGCGTCAGGTTGGGCCGGCACGCCGGGAGCACGTCGGCCGGGACGTTCACCTTCCAGGCCTCCGAGATCGGCAGCGCCGTCACGTCCAGGTTCCGGAGGGAGTCCTTGTGCGCCGACGCGTACTCCAGGTCGCCCTGGTCCTCGTCGATCGGCGCGAGGACGAGGAACGGACCCTCGGGCCCGTCCTCGAACGCGGCGACGACCTTGCCCGGGCGGACCGAGGTGTCGGAGGCCGTGGCCTCCGGCTGGCTGGTGGACGGCGACGCGGACGGCGTCGCGGTCGCGGTCGTGCTCGGGTCCGCGACGGTGGTCGCGGGCCCGGCGGGGGCGGTCGCCGAGGACGGCGGCCGCTCGTTGTCCGGAGTCCCCGAGGAGGACTGGGAGGAGCATCCGGCGGCCACTCCGGCTACGACGAGCGCCGCCGCTACAGCGGTGGCCCTGAGGACCTTGAGTGCGGAACCGAGCCGGATACCGAGAAATACGTTCATGGTTTGTGTGTCAGTTGACAGGTCCGACGCGACGCCGGACACGCGTATGCCACTGACCCTTTCGCGAAGGACCGTCCGGCCTCGGGCCGCGTTGACCACCGCTGACCGGATCTGGGGGAGAACCGCATGGTCAAGGCGCACGCCCTCGGCCCGATCCGGCCGGACTCCGGCCGCGGCCGCCTTGCCGAGCGGGCCGGGTCCGGCACGGTAGAGCCCAGCACCCGTGGTGAAGCACGGGGTCTCCTACAACCGACCGGCGCTCGTGAAGCACGAGCGCCCCAACGCAAACCGGGAACAACCATGAAGAGATTCGTCCTGAACGGGCTGCTCGCGATCGTGATCGGCGCCTTCGCCGGCGTGTTCGGCGGAGGGCTCGTCGAGCACCTGTTCCACACCTCCTACCTCGCCGAGATCTTTCACGGCTTCGGCGGCGCTCCGGCGGGGTCCGCCTGCTCCGGCTACATAGCCGACATGGTCGGCCCCGGCGCCTCCGACCGCTTCATCGCCGGCGCCCTCGGCGGCTTCGCCGGTTTCGTCGGCGCGATCGTCCGCGACGCCTACCGCGCCGCCTACGGCGCGGCGAGGCCCAGGGACAACTGCGGGCGCATCGTCGCAGGCGGTCTCGTCTTCGCCGTCGTCGGCGGCGTCGCGGTCCTCGTCGCGGCCGGAGGCTTCGGTCTCCTCGCCGCCTTCACCGTCATCGGCGGCTTCGCCGCCGGCATCGTCGTCGGCGAAGCGTTCGCCGACTTCTGAACGACCCGCGGGGGCCTGGCGACGCCAGGCCCCCGTTCCGTCCCGCCCGGCATGCCTCGAGCGTTCAAACGTACGGCCGCGTCTGTACGAGATAGGGTCGGCGCTGTGGTGCGAGGGGACGTGATCAGCGGCCGGTACCGGCTCGGCGACGAGATCGGCCGGGGCGGGATGGGGATCGTCTGGAAGGCGTTCGACCAATCGCTGGAACGCCACGTGGCGATGAAGCGGCTCCAGGTCCCGGACGGCCTGGCCGAGGAGGACCGGGACGACCTCAAGGGCCGGTTCCTGCGGGAGGCCCGCGCCGCCGCGAGGCTGGAGCACCCCGCGATCATCAACGTGTTCGACGTCGTCGACGACGCGGCGGGCCCGTGGATCGTCATGCAGTACGTCCAGGGCCGCTCCCTGGAGGAGATCGTCCGCGACGACGGTCCGGTCCCCGTCGCCAGGGCCGCCCAGATCGGGCTCGCCGTGCTGGAGGCGCTGGACCGCGCCCATGCGGCGGGCATCCTGCACCGCGACGTCAAGCCCGCCAACGTCCTGATCGCCGATGACGGCCGTGTCGTCCTCACCGACTTCGGGATCGCGGCCGTTTCCAACGCCACCGCGTACACCAGGACGGGCGGTTTCGTCGGAACGCCCGTCTTCATGGCCCCGGAACGATTCCGGACCGGCACGCCGGGCCCGGCATCGGACCTGTGGTCATTGGGGGCGACCCTCTACATGGCGGTGGAGGGCCATCCGCCGTTCCGGGCCGATGAGCTGGAGGCTCTCATCGGCCAGCTCCTCATGGGGGACGACCCCGCGTTCGTCCGGTCCGGCGCGCTGAAGCCGGTCTTGAGGGGCCTCCTGGAAAGAGACCCCGGCAAACGCTGGACCTCGGTGCAGGCCGCGCAGGAATTGAAGGCCGTCCGGGACGGGCGAACTCCGACAAGGCCGCTGGTGAGGAATGCCGGACATGGGAAACCGGGAAAGGGCGCCCTGGCCATCGCGGGCCTTCTCGTCCTTCTCATTCCCCTCGTCATCGTCACGATGGCGGGCGGGGTGAAGCTCCCCTTCCAAGGGTCGTCCGACTCGGGTTCGAAGGACGAGTTCGAGTCGATCCCGGACGCCTGTGCCATCGTCAGCGAGGGCCCGGCCCTCAGGGAGACCCTGTCCAACCCCGACGAGAGCGAGATCCTGGACTGGGGCCCCTACCAGAATCATGAAGACGCCGACGCCTGCACGTGGAGCGACGTCGTCACCGACAACGGCAGTTCCAAGACCGTCGATGGCACGCTCGCGATCCGTGCCTCGCTCCCTCGGAGAGCCACGGTGGCCGACCTGCTGACGTGGACCAAGGTCCCCGGCCTCGGAGACGAGGCGGTCCGGAAAAGTCGCCTTGGTGACGGGCAGAGCGGCTGGCACGCCGAAATGGTCATCTTCACCCTCCGGAACGCCGAGATAGGCGTCTACCTCAGCGAGGCCCCTTCGCTGCGCACGGACGAGAAACGGCGAGCCAAGGTCCTCGAGATCGCCGAAATCATCGAAAGGGCCCTCAGAGAGAAGCTCTGAACCCATCGGATCCGCGGGCATACCGCCGGATCAGCACGTCGAGTGGAACAGGCCGCCGACGGCCGTGGACCGGGCTAGCTCGTTGTAGAGCCTCACGGCGGCCGTGGTCTCCTCCACGTGCACTTCGACCCCCGCTTCCTCCAGCAGCCTGAGAGTTTCCGGCATGGTCTGCAGACGTAGTTCCATGCCGCGGCTGAGCACGATGACCGTGCACCCGTGGTCAAGGAGTTCCTGGACGTCTGCGGGCTGGATCCCGGGTTGGTGACCCGTCCCGGTCTCCGACCAGTCCCAGGCGCGGCCGCCGCCGGGGTAAAGCTTGAAATCCTTGCCCGGTTCGAGGCCCTCGACTTCCATGCGGCCCCATGAGACATGTGTGATCTGAGGTGATGTCGTCATCGCGGATTCTCTCCGTCCCATGGCATGTCCGATCTTCAGGGCAGTATGGCCGGACCCGCGCTCGGGCGCCCTTCGCGCGGTCAGGTCGTTGCCGTTTCGCGCGGACATGGGTCAGGCAGCGCCGATGGCGCTCGGATTCCGCCGTGAACTGAAGCTAGGGGGACAGCCCGATCCGGTAGAGCGCCAGGGCGGCGAATCCGAGAAGTGACCGATCCCAGGGGAGCGGGAACGCGGTCGTACTGATCTCATCGGCACGGTCCTGCGCCTCGGCGAGCACCTGCAATCCGGCATCGGGCATCCGATCGCCGAGCCGGATCGCGAGAGCGACGGCCGCGGTGAGCCGGACGCCGAAGGTCCCGGCGGTGAGCAAGGTCGTCAACCGGTCGTCGATCGCCGGTTCGTCCGGGCCGAGATAGCCGAGGCTGAGGTTGGCGCTCGCGCGCGCCACCCGGTGCTCCCCGGTCTCGGGGATCTCCATCAGGTGCGTGACCACGGGCCGGGTGGCGGGAAACCAGGCCAGCAGCTCAGCCGCCATCGCGGCGATCATCGGGTCGGGATCCCGGGTCCAGGCGACGAACCGGTCGCTGATCGCGGCGGCCGCGAGGTAGGCGTCGCGGTCCCAGGACACCGCGACCGCATCGCACTCCCCGGGCTCGGCGTCCTCGTCATAGAGCCAGCCCACGACCGTTGCCACGTCGGTGCTGGTCACGTTGTCGGCCTGCGCGAACGCACGGTCGGGCTCGAACGGGAGGCAGGTGTCGTCGCGGTCTCCGAGCGCGACGGCGCGGAGCAGATCGACCACCGCCGCACGATCAGGCGTTGCCGGATCGTCCGCCAGCTCGGTCAGGAACGGAACGACATGACAACTCACCTGCCAGCGGGTTCCTTGGTGATAGACGTTCCCCCTCAGCCGGGCATGAGCCTGGTGACGTTCCTCGGCGTCTGCCGACAGAAGCGCTGCGAGCTGGCCGGGGACGTCGTCAGCCGGGCCGTACGCGTGGTGGAGGCCAGCCCAGTCGACCGCCTTCAGGCCGTCCAGCGGGCTTCTTGCCGTGGTGCTCACGATGACCGCCCGGTCTGCTTCCGGTGCCGCATCTCCGGCAGGGGCGCGGGCGCCTCCGTCTCCGGGACGGCGTGGAAGGCCTCGATGACGTAGGCGGCGAAACGGCGGGACGCCTGGAGCCGGGCGTCGTGCGGTGCGTCCGGCAAGCCTCGGTGGGCCATGAGCATGAGGACCAGGTCGTCGACGACGAACCCGGGGCGCAGGCGGCCGGTCTCCTGGGCGCGGCGGGACGACTCGGCGACCGCCCGCAGAGTCCGCTCCCGGTCGGCGGCGAAGTCCATGGCCTCGGGGAAGGCCGCCATGAAGGCGTCGGCGAACCCCCGGCTGCGGGCGTGGAGTTCGCAGATCCGCTCGACCAGGCTCCGGAACCCGTGCCACGGGTCCGGGTCCGCGAGGGCGTCGCGGACGATGGCCTGGCAGGCCCGCCGCTGCTCGTCGAAGGCCTCCACGATCAGCGCCCGCTTGGTCGGGAAGTGCCGGTACAGCGTGGCCGGGCCGACGTCCGCGTGCCGGGCGACCTCCCGCATCGGCGCACCGAGGCCCTCCTCGCCGAACACCGCGCGGGCGGCGGCCAGGATGCGGGCCCGGTTGTCGCGGGCGTCGGAACGCGCGGTGTGAGGCAAACGGCCGGTCATCGCCTCTCACTTTAACCAGTCGGACGGGTGCGCCCATTACGTTCCGAAGCCGGTGGCGCGCCCCACCCCAGAGCCCGCCCGGCCTGGGGCAGGTTCGCCGTCCACGGCCGCCACGGCCGTGACCCGTCCCATGCATCCCCCGGAGGAACCAGGATGAAAGCCGTCGTGATCAGGAAGTTCGGCGCCCCCGAGGGGCTGGAGGTCGTCGACCTGCCCGTGCCCGTCGCCGCCCCGGGGCAGGTACGGATCGCCGTGGAGGCCATCGGGGTGGGCGGCGTGGACGCCGTGATCCGCCGGGGGACGCTCGCCGCCCACGGCTTCCGCGAGGGCCATCTCCTCGGCAGCGAGGTCGCGGGACGCGTGACCACCCTCGGAGAGGGCGTGGACGCCTCGTGGACGGGGCGGCGCGTGTGGGCGTTCACCGGCCTGGCCGGCGGGTACGCCGAGCAGGCCGTCGCCGCTGTCGAGGACGTCCTGCCGCTCCCCGACGGCCTGACCGGCGCCGACGCGGTGACGCTCGGCGGCTCCGGCGTGGTCGCCCATTTCGCCCTGGACCGGGCCCGCCTCGCGCCCGGCGAGGCGGTGCTCGTGCGCGGCGCGGCGGGCAGCATCGGCATCACGGCGGTCCAGCTCGCGGCCAGGATCGGGGCCGGCGCGGTGGCGGTCACCACCTCGTCGGCCGAGCGCGGCGCCCGCCTGCGGGACCTGGGCGCGACCCACGTCCTCGACCGATCCGGAGATGGCGGCCCTGGCGCGCCGTCGGGCTTCGACGTGGTGCTCGACGTCGTGGGCGGACCCCGCCTTCCTCATTTCCTGGACATGTTGCACCCCAACGGGCGGTTCATAGCCGTCGGAGTGGTCGGCGGACACCCGCCGGCAGATTTCGGCATGCGACTGATGGACGCCTTCCGCAGGTCCCTGTCATTCGCCACCTTCAGCTCCGACACCGTCCCCGGCCCAGAGAGGCAGGCCGTGCGGACGTCCCAGTTCGCCGAGGCCGCGAACGGGGACCTGCGCACGGCCGTCCACGAGGTGCTGCCACTGGACCAGGCGGCGTCAGCCCACCGGAAGATGGACGCGGGCGAGGTGTTCGGCAGAATCGTCCTGACCCCCTGAGCCGGGCAGAACGGGAACGCGGTCCAGCCACTCCGCGCTCACCGATCACCGGATCCCCGCTTAGAGGTCATCACAAAATGTGCATGCGATGCGACACGGCGTGATGTCCGGGTTTGGTGTGGGCGGGTGCGTTCGTTGTCTCAACGAGGGTTCCGTTCCGTCCGGCTCGTTGTGCGTCTCCGGGCCTTCAAGGACGCTGCCGGGTGCAGGCCGACGATGAAGGACTCAGCGCCGGAGACACGGACGCCTTGGACGTGGACCGGGACGAGGCCGTGCCGGATGGCATCGGTCAGTGTTTCGGAGGTGGGCAGGAGGAGCACGGCCTTGCCGTCCGGAACCAGTACGCGGCGAAGCTCTGTCCACCAGCGGGACGGTGAGTCGGCGAGCAGCCCGCCGGGGTGGACTTGGGCGCCCCAGGGCGGGTTGCACAGGACGCGGTCGACGCTGGCGTCGGGGAGGGGAAGGCGGCCGGCGTCGCCGCGGTCCACGCGGACGGGCACGGCGGAGGCGTTCGCCCGCGCCGCCGCGACGGCGTCGGGAGAAAGGTCGAAGCCGTACAGGCGGGCGCCGGGCCGGGCGAGCGCGGCCTCGATCAGCAGGGTTCCCGCGCCGCAGCACGGGTCCAGGACGGTGTGGTCCGGGCGGATGCCTGCCAGCAGGGCCATGGCCGCGGCCAGCGGCGGGTGCAGGGTTCCCTTGATCATCCGCTGCTTGTAGGCGCGGCGGTGCAGCGGCCGGTCGCCGACCCGCATCATGAGCGCGGCGTGCGCGCCGTCCAGGGTCAGCCGCCACCCCCAGGACCCCGGCGGAGGCGCGGAGCCCGTTCGCCGCGAGTGGTAGGGGACGCCGAGCCGCCCGGCCAGAGCCATGCCCACGGCGTCCTCGGCGTCGTACCGGCTGAAGGTGCGCCGCCCCAGGAAGGAGGCGGAGACATCGATGCCCGGCACCTCGGCCGGCGCCCGCGTCAGCGCGCGGCGCAGGCGCACCAGTAGATCGGTGTCGGCCAGGGCGGCGAGTTCGGCGAGGGCGTGCAGGTCATGCTTGGTCGTCCCGATGTCGGGTCCGCGCGCGGCCGACAGGAACAGGTCGTCGGCCGTGCGCAGCGCCGGGATCGGCTCCGGCCTCGACGAGCGCAGACGGAAGTGGACCTCGCGATGACCGAGGCGGGTGACGGAACCTAGCCCCGACTCCAGGATCTCGGCGGCGACTTCGGGCTCCAGGCCACGCACGCAGCGGGCGACCAGGCGGGCGCGCGGAATGCGCATGATGATCGTTCTTCTCCCACGTCAGCACCCGGGGCAGCGCTCCGCCGCCCCGCCTCGCCGACGACGGGTGATCCTCGCTTCGCCGACGGCGTGCTAACGCAGGTGGAAGAAGAACGTCATGAGCGGCAGTCTAGGCCCTTCTCCACATCCGCCTCCCGACGCCTCGTCCGCTGATTCTGTTACGACCTCTCAGGGCGGATCACTTCTTGTAGGGGGCCACCTTCTCGCGCAGCTCCTGCATGGTGCCCTGGAGGAGCTGCCTGAGCCGGTCACGGTCGGTGCCGTCGGCGTCGGCGTAGTCGTCGATGTCGATGAGCTGCTTCTTGGTGGCGGTGATCGAGTTGAGCTGGTGGTCCAGCTTGACGTCGCCGAACCACGGGCTGCGCAGCATGTTCGCCATGTCGGTGCGGAACATCGCCACCAGATCGTCGGGGTCGGCGATGTGGTTCTTCACCTCGGCGACGAACGTCAGCGTCGCCTTGCTGCCCAGGACGGCCTGCTGCAGCACGCCGTCCCCGGTCTTGCGGTCCAGCACGATCGTGAAGCTGTAGAGGACCGGGTCGCCCACGGGCTTGAACCGCACGTACTGCAGGTCCCCGCCGGACTTGATCCCGATGACGGGGCATCCCAGGTGCGCCATCGTGAACACCATCTCGCCGATGAGGGCCTCGTCCTTGCTCTCCCGCTCCTCGGCGTTGTTCTTGAACTTGTTGATCATCGAGAGCATGTCGTTCCTCCGGTTCAGGCGGCGATGCGGCCGTGCAGGTACTTCGCGCAGGCCTGGGTGACGGCGGCGATGTGCTCCTGCAGGACGGGGTACTTCACCGTGTAGTGGTCGGCGAAGTACGGCTCCAGGTCCAGCAGCAGGGGCACCTGCACGTAGACGTAGCCGGTGGCGAGATCCGCGTCGACGGTGAACACGCCGGGTTCCCCGACGTCCAGGAAACCGCTCTTCACCTCGGACTTCAGCGCCTGCCACACCGTCCGCGCGTCCCGCACGTACTCGCCGTAGGCGATCGTCACGGCCGCGTGCTGGCCGAGCGTCTTGGCGGCCATGACGGTGCCGGCCCGGTGCGTGAGCTGGAACATCAGCCGGTGCTTGTGCTGCCGGTGCTGGAACCGCAGGTAGTGGTGGTTGCCGTCGGAGTTCAGATCGATGAGCGCGTTGCCCTGGGCGACCGCCGCGGTGATCACGGCGCCGACGAGCAGATCGTCGATCTCGCGGGTGTGGAGCTCTTCGGAGAAACGCTGCCAGCTGCGGTTGACCAACCGGCCGAAGACCTGGTCGAGCTGCTCGGTCACGGGCACCTTCCGTCCAGTGGGATCAAGGAATGGTGGTGAGACTCCTCGCCCACCCATCCGGTTTCACGATCTGCCGTTCGAACAGCCCGGACCTCCGCTTCGAGCCTGCCGCCGCGAGTGCCGGCTGTGCCGCGCCGCTAATGCTGCACGACGAACCGTCCTGTCTGCACCTTTTCAGACCGTTCCCCCATCGTCCCGCGCGTCCAGCCGGTTCTGAGAACGCCCCCGGCCGGCGGCGGCTGAGCAGCTCTCGCAGAGCGTCAGGGGCGGGAGGCCGGGTGACCCGATGTGCGCGGCTTGCGACTGATCGGATTCTCCGGACTGTACCGCTGGGGTGGCTGAGCTGCGCTCCCCACCGGAAAGAACGGGACAAACAAGGAGTGAAATCATATGCGTGAGTACACAGACCAAATAGTGCTGACCGTGGGCGTCGCGGAGGGCTGGGCGGATCGCGAAGAGGATCCGACCGAGATCAACTGGACGATCCGGCAGCGCGTGGCCGCGATCCCCTTCGAGGTGATCAACGGCCGTCCGGTCAACCCCTGCGAGAAGACGTCCATCCAGCGTGGCCGCAACAAGCTGGGCCGCTGGGGCGAGAACCTGACCGGCGATGGGCTCGCGTCGGTTCTGGACGAATTCGGCGACCGCTGGGTTCTCCTGGTCGACCGGAACCGCGGTCGCGGCTGGGGACTGCCCGGCGGCTTCCAGAACCCGGGGGAGACCGCCGTGGACACGGCGTGCCGCGAACTGGGAGAAGAAGCAGGCGTGGACCTGCGGGGCCTGGCGTGGCGGTCGACACCGCCGCGCTACGTGCACAGCAAGCGCGCTTCCGACGAGGCGTGGAACGTCACCGTCCTGTGCACGGTGGACCTGGGGACCCTGAACCGGGCCGACTTCCCGCGGACCACTCCCCGGTCCGACGCGAAAAAGGCGGCCTGGGTACGTGCCAACACCCTCCAGGAACTGACCACCGATCTGAAGGCCGTCCATGGGGGCGAGGTGACCTCCAAGAACCACGCCGGGATGCTCACCGACTGGTTCGCGGCAGCCTGAAGACCGCGATCGAGCAGGAGGGGCGGGTGACCGACCTTCCTGGCACCACCGGGCCGGCTTCCTCATTCTTCTGAGGTCGTCGGCTGATCCATGCGCGATTCAGGGCCCGGCGTGCACCGCCGGGCCCTGACGTTCTCCTCGAAAATCTCTCGCTGAAGCCGACCCGAGGCATCCCCAGTCCGTCGCCGGCCGGATGGGTGTAGAGCTCCTGGTGTCGACCGGTGCATTGCGCAGGGCGGAGACGCCGCACTCATCGCATCGGTCAGCAGCGCGCGCAACTCGGTTCCTCGCGGCCGGACACCTGACGGGCTTGAGAAGGGGCGTCGCCGAGCCTGAAGGGCCCGGCGACGTGTTGGCCGTCACCCCGCGAGCTTCAGGCCGCGGGGCCGAGTAGCCAGGGGACCGGCCGTAGCCGACCGGCCCCCAGCTAGGCACCTGGTCATTCGCCTCCGGCTGGCGAGACCTCGTGCTTGCGGGTCAGTGTCTTCAGCGGCTGAACATCCACGGGTTGTGCGTGCGGCAACCCCAAACGGTGGTCTCCTTTCCGCTGACCACCTTGGTCACCGGCTCCAGATCCCGGCCGCACCGGATACGTCTGTTCCCGTGCACGGCGTCACCCCGCCCGAGGACGACTTGGCATGTCTGCTGCTTTTCCATCACAAATTTCCAATCTGGTTTGTAAGAACCTCTGATAAAAGGCGCCGCGAGCCGGATGCGCAGAACGCTTGGGCCCTACCGTCCCAGACCAAGGAGCCCGCGCAAGCCGAGCTGATCTGCGAGATGGCCCGCGCTACCTGCCCTCGGTATGCCGTCGGTCCTGGACGGCACGGCGACGTGGCCCACCTGCTCGCGGTTGAGACCAAAAAATCTACGGGCACCTGGACGGCTGATCGAGGCGCTGCTCGCGTTCACGTCCGTTATGGATTCCGGCCCGCGCCTTCGACAGGCCTCACTTGGACCTGACCAGGACCGCTATCGCCAAGGTCGCCGTCCACAACACTGGCACGGCCCCCCCAGCCCGTCCCTCAGCGATCCGCTGCTGGTGTGCGATCACATCAAGAGGACTGCGGTGCCTCCAGAGCCTCCACTGGGAGCGCGGGAGCGTCCTCCTTCGCCGTGGAATCGGCCGGAGCAGCGTGCCGACGGGGGTGGAACACCCAGCCGCTCAAAAGCACGAACCGCACCACGGTAGCCACCGCGTAGGAGACCAGCATCGCCCCGACCTCCACGGCACGAGGGGCGGACGGCGCGAGCAGATGCACCAGGCCGAGCCCGGCGCTGCTGAGCCCCAGCCCGATCAGGAAGACGACGCCGCCCTCGATCTGGTGCCGTAGCGCCCCCTCCGACCCCACGACCCCGAACGTGTAGCGGCGGTTCGCCGCCGTGTTCGCGACAGTGGTGACCACCAGCGAGAGGGCGTTGGCGGCCAGCGACGGCATCACGGTGCGGAACACGAGATAGAGCAGAAGCCAAGCGACCGTGCACAGTGCGCCGATCACAGCGAACGCCGACAGGTGCCGCGCCAATCCCTTGAACAAGTTCCGCTCTCCGATTCTCTGATGAGGCAGGCCGCCGAAGGGGTGCGCGACGGCTACACGCCAGTGACGACCGTCCAGGCTCCGCGAACCGGCGCAAGCTAATCAGACCCAACACCATAGAGAAGCTCGGCGGCAGGAGCATACGGCTGGCCGTCACCCGCGCCTGTTCCTGAGCCTCGCCGCGGCGTCGTCGGTGGGGCGGTACCCGCGGACGGACCGCCCGCCCCGGCGCTGATCCGCCGCGGACAGGAGATCCTCGCCGAGGAAGCCGACGGCGTCATCGAGGTCGGCCGCCGAACCGATGTCCTTGATCTTTCGCAAGAGCGCATCCGAAACCCGGTCGCCAATAGCGATCTCCGTCAAAACAGGCTTGGTTCTCGTATCCTGCTTCGGCCTGATTCAGGGATTGCAGACACAGCGACCCGAACGGTTCGTCCGAACGAAGGCGTAGACCTCGGGGTCTATGACGCGTTCACGCTCGCATTGCCTCCCGGCAAGCCGCCCGAGCCGGGCCGGAGTTGCCTCTCGACAGGGACGATGCCACGTGGAGGACATGATGAGTACCCCTGGCCTTGAGACGACGCCGTCGTCTCAAGGCCGTTTAGTTTGCAGAGGTCAGGGGATCTCCGCGCGGATCTCGTCCAGGAACTTCCGCCACTCCCCGCCGGTGAACTCCAGAATTGGGCTCTCGCCGTAGTGCTTGGTGTCGCGGACTCCGATCGTGCCGTCGGCGGCCCGACCGACCTCGACACAGTGGCCGTTGGGTTCGCTGTGGCCAGATTTGCGCCAGCCGTGGAAGAGCTTGGTCATGTAACCGATCCTGTCTGGTCGGCAAGCCTGTTGGCCACCCGATCAAGGAAGGAGATGCTGTCCTCCGCAGACAGTGCAGCCTCACGCAGGCGGTCATATCTTTCCGTGTACCGAACGACCTCGCCCCGCTGCGTGACAACGAGGTCTGTGGTCACAGTGTCGACGATCGCCATCGGAGGATCGCCGGACTCGGCGAACGTGTAGAGGTAGAACGACGACTTCGGCAGGAAGCCCCCGGGGATGCGGGCGTCGTGCAGCAGCACCCGAATTGTGATTCGGTCTACCTCCGAGCCTAGCTTGATCATGTAACGAAGCTGAGCCGACATCGCCTCGGGTGGTACCGCCAGCCGATGAATCAAGCACTCGTCCAGGAC
Organism: Actinomadura sp. NPDC048021; assembly: GCF_040653135.1. Taxonomy (NCBI): domain Bacteria; kingdom Bacillati; phylum Actinomycetota; class Actinomycetes; order Streptosporangiales; family Thermomonosporaceae; genus Actinomadura; species Actinomadura sp. NPDC048021. The sequence goes on along the minus strand of NZ_JBEZJQ010000016.1, from coordinate 94,344 downwards.
GGTTTCGTAGAATGGTCCATCAGCCCGCAACAGCTCGCGCTGCCTATGCTCGCGCGCTTCGGTCATTCTCTCAGGCTGGTATTCGAGCGTCCCCTGGTTCTCGTCGAGCTTGATAAGAGCCTCGATGAACGGGCGGCACTGTAAGGCGCCCGGCATCGCGGTCTGGTCGTAGCTGCGGACGGTACTAGCGTTGTATTCAAGGTCGGCCGCGAGTTTTTGGCGAGGTCCCATGGACATCCCGTAGCGGTCCCACCAGCCCTTCTGAGCTGCCTCACGGGCTAGCTTGAGCAGCCGATCGTATTGGCTGCCCGTGATGTCGAGAGCGTCGAGTATGTTCATGATCTCGGCCAAGTCTGGGCGGATCTGGGCGTTCTCGAGGCGGGTGATCTTCGTCCGGGAGTGGAAGACGAGGCGTGCGAGACCGTCTGTCGTGAGGCCGCGGCTCTCGCGGAGTTCGCGGATCTCGGCCGCCAGCCGGCGGCGGCGGACGTAGGGGCTGGGCATGGCCGTCCTCCCGATATCGCGTCGGACACAGTCCGTATTGATCGCTAACTCACTGCAATCGAACGTTGCCCGGCAATAGTAGAGTCACGCCCCGACAAAACTCCGTCACGCCAACGCGAGAGCCAAAATCCGCACGTGCAACAAATGGAAGTTGCAGCCCTCGCCAGCCCGATTCGGTCACAAAAGACCAGTTTGTTAAAGCTCATACCTGGGCGTACCGGAAACGCGCGACAAGTCTCGAGGGGGCGAGCTGCCTCCTCCAGGGAGCTAATTCGGGTTCTCGTGGCACCAGGAGAGGCTCATCAAGGCGTCATGGCCCGTACGGCTCTCCTGCAACGGTCGCAACCACCATGAACGGGTCATGAACGCGACCTATGCGGATGGCGACCATCCAGTTGCGTTCGTCAGGACGATGAAGAGGCCGAAGCGGAGGCTTCATCTCGCCGCGCCGCAAGCCACTCTTCGGTATAGGAGGTGACCTCGTCGATGAACTGCTCCAGCCCAGCCCGATCGAGATCCATCTCAGCGACGAGGTAGAGCAGGATGAAGACCTGGGCATGCAGAGTGGCCGACAGATCGTCCGGGACGGTTTCCTTCAGCGGAGGCGCGTCGACGGCACGCCGTACCATGTCCTCGGCGACGAGCGGATTGATCAGGTCTGCGTCCTCACCGGCCGCGATCCGCACATCGGCGACGAACCGAACGAGCTGACCGACAATGTAAGTCGGGGCGAACTTTCGACGTACCGCGACTTCGAATGCGCAGAAGAGCAGCGACATGTACCCGGCCGCCGTCTCATCATTTACCTGCATTTCGTCCTGAAGAGGAACCCAAGCTTCAGGTCCCTCCAAAAGAAACGACCGCAACGCGAGAATATTCTCCTCACCAATACGAATTTTTGAAAAATCCATTACTTGAGCAACTCTTCGGCGAGCGAACGCGCGCTCTGCAAGAACGCTTCGAGTTCGGCTGGAGTGAACTGTCTCTCGCCCACTATAGCTGCCACTATAACGATTTGGTGTCCGAATTTGACGCCCGGTTCAGCGTCGATCATCTCGCCTTTTCCGAGCAAGTCTCGTATCATGCTTTCCGCAAGGCTGGGATTAATTAGATCGGAGGATTCGTCGCTTCTTTCTCGCATTTGAGCAACAAAGTCGATGATCTGAGAATCATCTGCAACTTCACCGTCTTTTATGAAGTATTGTTCGGCGGCTTCAATGAAAGCTGCTGCTAGGAGCGCTGGATAATATTCGTTGGCTTCATTGGAGTCAAGTTGCTCCATAAGTCTGAGATGCTCGGCGCGATTTCCTTTAAGCTGGGCTCGCAATACTGCGACCTGTTCGTCAGTGATCGGCATGCTCTCTCCTTCTTGAGTTCCTTGCAATATTGATACCGAAACGAATGATCTCTGTCACGACGATCGCCGTGCCTACGGCGCCTAGGACGGTATCCCCGGCCTTGACTTTCTCGTCGGGTGCCTTTATGTGGTCAGTGTTGAGACGGGCTCCGCACAATTGCCCTGTCGGTTTTACTCGTTCCAGTTTCTTTTGAGCTGGTGCGGAGAATTTCTCTACAAATTCTTTCGTGTCGTCTGATTTGTCAACGAATTTTTTCAGCTCACCGCGAAGTCGAGATAGTTTATCGGGTTTTCTTTCCTGGTAATCGCGAGAGGCGCGGTCGTCTTCTGGGCGGCGGAGTTCGCCGCGGCCCGAGGTCTCGGTGTCGGCGTCCGGTCGGTCTGGCGGGATCGGTCTTCCGTCGCGGTCGAGGGTTATCGTGACTTGCCCGGCGAACCGACTTGTTTCTATGCCCGTCGATTCTTCTTCGTGAGGCGTTAGTTCTGTGCCGGATTCCTCTCTTTCGCCGGCCTGTTCGGCCTCGCGATCGGGTGGGTTGCTTTCGTCAGTGGCCTCGGTGGGCTCCGGGCCTTCGGCAGTTCTACCATGGCCGTCGCTCTGGTCACCGGAAGCTTCTGGGGGCGTGACGTTCTCGCCAGTTCCCTCGGGAGGGAGCGCGGTCTCGTCGGCGGGCTTCGGATTGTCTGTCTCGTCGCCCGTAGTTCCGTCGGCAGCCTTAGCCTCGGGAGTCTCGCTGCCTTGGTCTGGGGTTTCTGGGCCGATGGGGGATGCTTCGCGGCCGGGTTCGGGGACGGCGGGGTCGGCCTCGGCGGCGGGTTCGATGGGTTGGCCGACCTCCGAGCCCGGCGGCGTCTCGTCGTTCCCGCCCTGGGGCTGGTCGTCGGCGGGCGATGCGCTGTCTGCTGGTGGTCCAGTCGGCGGGTCGCCACTGTCGTTGCCCGAGCCAGACGAGTCCAGTCGCGGGATGGGCTCGTGCTCCTGATCTTGCGGGCGCGTTACCTCTTGCGTCGGAGGCTCCGCCTCTACTTCGGGGGTCCCGGACGGGGGCAGATCGCGGCCGCTGGACCCTTCACCGTCGCCGGGCGCCTCGCCGCTGGAAGTGCCACCGTCGGCGGTAGTGCCGGGCGGTGTCTCAGCGGCTGGGGGGTGTGCTTCCGGCCCGCGCCCGTCCGATCCTGCGTTCTCGTTCTGCGGCTGAGCTCCGCTGTCGCCGCTTCCGCCAACGGTTCCCTCTCCGGTGCCATCGGCGGGCTGGGTGTCCTGGAATATGGCTCGCCAATGTTCCGCGGTTTCCGCTTGTTGCTCTCGGGTGGCGGCGAGGCTTGCTCGGCGGGAGCCGGGCGGGAACTGAGAAGCCTCGTCCGGGCGGGTGCTCGGCTGCTCGGAGGGCGCAAGGTCGTCGGCAGTTCTGCCGTTGTCCTTGCCGCCATCCTGCTCTTTCGCCTTGCCTGGCTCGGACTGCTCGGTCTTGGAGCCGCGGTCGCCGGTGCCCAGTTCGCCCTCGTCTTGCCGCGGGCTCTCGGGCTTGGCCTGGCCGGGCTTTTCCGCTTCCGCGCCAGCGTTGTCGGGCTGAGTTGGGTCGGCGTCGTGGTCACGCTCTTCGCCCAGTTGGGAGCCGATTTCGGTCTTGCCGGTCTCTGGTTCCTTCTCGGTCTTCGCTTCGGCTTCGGACGGCGGGTCACCGGGGGTCTGCGGCTTCTCCGCGGCCGGGCCGTTGGAGGAGGAATCGGTTGAGGATCCGTTGGGCTGCGCCTCGCGGTCGCCTCGCCGTTCGGTGCCGGCTTCCGGCCGACCTGGAACCGGCTGGCCCGCTGCCACATAGCTGTCTATGCGAGGCGTTTGCGATCCGCCGGAAGCGTCGGCCGGAGGCTTGCTCTCGGTGCGTGGCGGGGTGGGCTTGTCGGGGGTCTCGGGGCCCTTGCCCGGCCCGCCGGGGGGATTGTCCAAGCCCACGCTCGCAGCCCTTTCCATGGGGGGAGGTGAACCGGCCGACCAGACGGCTCACCGGGCATGTCCATGACGTGCGGGGCCAACGTCGGATCACACCGGCCCCTATGTAATCGCGCACGTGCGAACTTTGCACGTGCCGATAATCCACTCACATCCAGTAGGCGCGCGTATCGCGTGACTGCATGTGGGCTTCGCGCTGGTTCCGTTTGCATTTCTGGACGTGCAGGGACGGTGTGGCATCCCAAGACAGGTCATTCAAGTGTTCCGGTGGTGCGGCTTTCATGCCTAGATGGGTGTTCTGGGCTGCCGTGGAGTCGTGCTGGACCCGCCATGTCTTCGGGGCGACGGTGCTCACGGTGGACGACTTGGGCGCCGCCCGCCGCCACTGTCCAGCAGCGTTCGCCCGAGGGTCGACTCGGCCGTCCGGGCAAGGCGGACGCGGGTGACGTGGCCGTCGAGGAGAAAGGCGTTTCCTCACCGCTTCGCCCGCACGTGCAAGCTCTGGGCGCGTGAATTCCGCGTGTGCGGAGATCGGATATTAGACCAGCGCTTGTGCTGAATCCCTTGCTGGGGCAGGTAGAGCTCTAATCCTCCGTGCTCGACTGGCGACCGAGTGTGACGATGTGCGTGCGGACGACGGGGGAGACCTGTCAGTTCCGCATCACTGACGTCCATCGCGATTCGAGGTGCTCTGATGTCCCTGACCTTGCTTCCGGTAGTAAAGCCGGCGCTGTTGTATTGGCGGCGCTCCTTTCCCGGCGGACCCGAGCAGGCCCGCAACGCCCGGCGGTTCGTGGGTTGCCTGCTGGACGGCTGCCCGTTCCTCGACGACGTCCTACTCGCCGCCGACGAGCTGGTCGTCAACGCGCTGCGGCACACCAAGTCCGGCCAGGTGGGCGGCATGTTCACCGTGGAGGTCGTGCGGGACGGCGGCCTGGTGTCGGTGTCGGTCACCGACCAGGGCGGCCCCGGCGAGCCCGCGGCGCTGGACGCCGCCGAGCTGGCAGAGTCCGGCCGGGGCCTGCGCACCGTCTCGCTCACCGCCGCGAGCTGGGGATGGCACGGCAATGGCGAGGGGCGGACGGTCACCGCCGTGTTCGCGGGGGAGTGGGCCGCGTGACCGAGCCGGCCTCCTGGACGCACGACCAGGTCCACCTGCGCGTCCACGCGGCGATGACCGCCGCGATGCGCGCCGACCCCCACTCCGTCGACGCCGCCCTCGTCCAGGCGGGAAGCCTCGATTCCGCGAGTCGGGAGTTCGTCGCGCAGTCGCGGCGCCTCGTGCTCGCCTGCACCGCCGCGCTGACCTGCGTCCTCGCCTCCCACCGCCCCGGCGAGGGACCGCACGGCGAGCCCGTCTGCCGAGGCTGCGGGACGCCTGAATGCCGGACGCTGCGCGGCCTCGCACACGTCCTCGCCGCCTACAGCGTCCGCCCGGCGCTGGTCGACCGGGCCGAGGCATGGCGCCGCGCGGACGCGCACTTCTGGCGCGGTGGCCGACCCGTGCCGCTGATCATCGAAGAGCTCCCGGACGGCTTCGTCGCCCGCCCCGCCGGCGACCTCGGCGACGACGAGGCCCCACTGCTGATCATCGACCGCCACACGGGCGCGCTGAGTCGCTGGCCGTCCATGCCCCTCGACGTCCTCGCCTGCGAATACACCCGCTACCGAGCGGGCCTCTAGACAGCCCATGCGCGTGAGGCGCACCTGGCGCGCTGGCCTGCGATCGGTCTGTGTCCCTGGTCGTTCATGTGCCGCTCTGTCGGCCTATTTCGGTGGGTCGGTGGGGCAGGAATCGGTGGTCGGGAGTGTGCCGTTGATCAGGTAGTCGTCGATGCCGGTGGTCGCGCAGCGGTTGCGGAGGTAGGCGGTGTGGCCGTCGCCGTCGTAGGCCAGGACCTTCGAGCCTCGGATGCCGCGGCCCAGGCTTTTCGCCCATGCCAGGGGCGTGGCCGGGTCGTGGGTGTTGCCCACCAGCAGGACGGGTGGTGCGTCGCGGACGTGCACCGGGCGTTGGGGGGCGGCCGGGCGGACGGGCCAGCCGATGCACCCGGTCGTCATGTCCCAGAACTCCGACGTCCCGCCCATGTGCGGGGCCCGCCGCCGGATCAGGTGTTCACGGCGGCGCAACTCGCCGAAGTCAGGCACCTGCGGGTCGATGTCCTGGCACAGGATCGCCCGGTAGGCGGCCGTGCTCGCCGGGTCGTACAGTGCCTGGTCGCGCATCTGGCCTAGCAGCGAGGCGTTGTTTCCGTCGGCTTCGGCGATGCCGCGCGCGAGTCCGTGCCCGAACTCGGGGAACAGCGTCAGCATCGCGTAGACGCTGTAGCGCAGTTCCTCGGCCGTCAGTGGCCGGCCGCCGGGAACCGGCAGGGGACGGCGCTCGGCCCGCTGAACGAGCCCGTCCCACACCTTTCCGACCGGGCGTCCGTGCAGTTCGCAGTCGGCTGTCCGCGCGCACCAGGCCGCGAACCGGTCGAAGGAGTCCTCCACGGCCGATGCTGCTTCGACCACCATGCGGCGGGACGGCATGCCGTGGTCGACGACGCCGTCCAAGGCCATGGTGCGGATACGGTCGGGGAACAGTCGCGCGTACTGGGTGCCGAGCATGCTGCCGTACGAGCGGCCCAGGTAGCTGACTTTTCTTTCTCCCAGGGCGGCGCGCACGGCGTCGAAGTCACGCGCCACGCTCACCGTGTCGACGTACCGGATGAGCGGATCGCAGCTCTGCCCTACCGACTTGTTATGGGCCACCATGCGCTCGTACTCAGGCCTGGTGCTGGGGAACTGTGTCACTTCCGGGTCGTGCACGGGCTTCTTGCAGGAGATCTGTTCGCTGCCGCCGACTCCGCGCGGGTCGATTCCGACGATGTCGAACCGGTCCCGCAACCGGGGTGAGAAGAACTGCGGTGCCCAGTCTCGGACCAGGTCGGCAGCGCCGGTTCCGGGGCCGCCGGGGTTGTACAGCAACGTGCCGGCTCGGGCCTTGGCCGCCTTCCGGCGGGTCACGGCCAGCGACAGCTTCCGTCCGTCCGGGTGAGACCAGTCCACGGGTACCGTGACGGTCCCGCACTCGGCGCCGGTGTCCCCGCAGGCCCGCCAGGCGATCGTGCTCGCCGTCGCGCTCCCTGGGACGGCCATCATGGGTGGAATGGTCAGGGCGAAGGCCGCCAGCACAAAAGTTCGGTTCATGCCTGCTGATCCTGCTGATGCGGCGCGGTCGGTGCATCGGCCGGACGGTCGCATCCCTGCGGGTGGGACTCGACCATTCGGAGGAGGCAAGGCCGCTGCGGCGCTACCGTTCGGAAGGGTTTCCCCTTACCTGAGGAGTCGCTTTGATGCCGCCGATGTGCTTCGTTTGTCTACGGACCCTTCGCGACGGGGTGCCGTTCTCGTCGTTCGAAACTGTTCGGTTCGCGCTCACCCCTGAAGAGGAGGCGGTCCGCCAGGAACAGTATCGGGAGGGCTGGGTCGGCCATCCTCCGGAGGTGTACTGGTTCTGCGACGAGCATTTGGCATTGGGCAAGGAGCATTCGCATCTGCACTGGCGGGAGGCTCAGGAACTGCTGGCGAACCAGCGTGGTGAGGCGCGCTGAAACCGGTGCCGGGGGGCCGCGCCGGGTCAGGTCGGCCGGTGCCTGGGCGCTGTCGGCGGCCAGGCCGTCGGCTGGAGCGTCAGGTGGAGGCCGCCGCGCCATACGGGGCCGGTCCTCGGTGTCACGCGGACCGTGACCGGGACGTCTCCGGTCCGGCGGGTCGGGAACTCGCCCTGCATGGCGGACCGGGACAGGTAGGCGAGGCCCTGCCGCAGGAGGGCGCGCGGCCCCGGGTCCACGCGGGCCGCCCACGGTGGGTCGGTCTCGCCGCGCAGCCAGGCGTAGCAGGCCATCGCGTAGCCGAACTCGCGCTCCGTCAGATACCCGAGCCGCGAATAGCCGTCGTTGCGGGCGGCGTTCAGGGTGCGCTCGTCCAGATCCCCCAGGGGCTGGATGGAGAAGCCCCGGGTCGCCTCGCCGAATCTCAGCGCCGCGTTCGCGCTGAAGACGCCGAATCCGAAATAGACGGTGAGGAGGTCGGTGAGCCGTTCGTGGTCCTTGCGTTCGGTAGTGATCCGCTCCTCGCCGAGGAGGCGGACATGGCACAGTTCGTGTGCGATCACGGCGATCAGGTAGGCGGCGTCGGACGCCTCCGTCACGTCGAGCCCGATGACCGCCCGGCCGTCCTCGACGTAGTAGTGCCCGACCGCGCGCTTGCCGTCGCGGGCCGTCGCGTCCTCGTCCTCGCGGTCGAAAAGTTCCACGGTGAGTTCGGATCGGTCGATCCCCATCTGCTCGCAGGTCCGCGCGACCACGTCGTCGATCTGCTTCGGCGTGCCGGTGTAGCCGGCGGCCCGCAGATCCGGCTGGGGCAGGACGATCGGCCGCATCACCGGGTCCCGGCCGAACTCCTGGACGAACCAGGTGATCGACGCCTCGATCCACGCCTGCTGCGCGACACCGACCGGGCACTCGGTGCTGATCGTCGGAGACCACGGCGGGGGCGTCTCGCGTTTCTCGTCCACAAAGGATTCCTGACAGTCGTCTCGTTGCGGCCGTCAGATTTTTATCACGTACTCCGAGCCTGTAGCGGCTATTGGCCGTCAATGGCCTGAGGGGTGATGGGAAATGGTCTTGTATGGAATTCGGATGACCCGCGTATCGCCCGTGTAAGTGACTGGTGTGCAAATCCCGCACGTGCGCGACTGGGGACGTCTCGCTCCTGGCTTTGCGGGTGCGCCCGTCCGGGGGCGACAATGCCGGGGTGGACGATGACGAGGAGTTCGTCTGGGACGAGTTCTGGGGGAATCTCTGGCCGGTGTGGCGGCGGGTCCTGGCCGGTACCGACGCCGAGGAGCCGCCGCCCGCCGAGCCGATCTTGCGGCGGCGCCGGCTCACGACCGACTACGCGTGGGTGGGGACGTTCGAGCCCGTCCGCTGGCTGACCTCGGTCACCGAGGCCCTGCTCTGGGACGACAACGGCATGGACCTGGGGCCGCTGGCGGGCCGGCCGTGGGAGCTGCTCCAACTCGCCGGACCCGCCGCCAACATCGATCTGGCGCAGCTCAGCGGCACCCCCGTCCGCCGCCTCATCCTGTCCAACGTCGACGTCGATGGTCTGGCGAGCCTCAAGGACATCATCGGCCTGGAGTCCCTCACCCTCGCCCACGGCGACTTCGGGCCGCTGCCGCCGCTCGACCGGCTCGCGGAGGTCGTCCTGTACGCGGAGGGGGAGGTCGACCTGTCCGCCGCGCGCCCCGGCCTGCGGGTGGTCCGCCGCGACGAGATCTACCTTCCTCCTTTCGGCCCCGACGAGGTCGGCATCTGACGGTCGGAGCCGGGCGGCTACTCGACGACGCGCTTGGTCATCCCTTTTGCGCCCGGGTCGATGCCCCAGGTGAAGACGGTGTGCGGGTGGACGCGGATGACGTCGCCGCTGAAGCGGGAGTTCTCCGCGACCGCGGTCTCGGCGCGTCCGCGGATCTCGATGCCCCGCACCCGCCACGGCTGGACGGAGACGAGGTCGTCCACGACGAAGGCGACCTGGTCGTTGTGGCGGAGGTTGCGGTATTTGCGGGACTCGGCGAGGTTCCAGCCGCCGATGTCGATCGTCCCGGTCTCGGCGTTGTAGGCGAACCCGACGGGGTTGTTCTGCGGGTCGCCCTTGGGCCCGACGGTGGCGAGGCGGCCGAGGCGCTGGGTGGAGAGGTAGTCGCGTTCGAGGTCGGTGAGGCTCATGCCACCAGGGTGCAACCTCAACCGCGGCTGAGGTCAAGGGAGGCGATGACGCCGCGGAGCCGGGGCGACATCTCCTCGGGGAGCGCGTCGAGGGGCCACCAGCGGGCCTCCAGGATCTCGCCCGCGTCCAGGTCGAGCCGCCCGCCGACGATCCGGGCCGCGTAGTAGGCCTCGACCCGGTGCCGGAACCCGCTCGCGACGTGGAGCGGCGGCGCGGTGACCTCGACCTCCAGGGCCGTCTCCTCCCGGACCTCGCGCGCGACGCCGTCTTCGAGGCGCTCGCCGGCGTCGACGTATCCGCCCGGCAGCCCCCAGGCGCGGTACGGGGGCCACAGCCGGTGGCGGAGCAGCAGGATCCGGCCCCGCTCGTCCTGGACGATCCCTCCCGCGTACACCAGGAACGTCTGGTGCCGGAGCCGCGCGAGCCGCCACTGCGTCCGGCCGCTCAGCCGCCTCCACACCGGCGCGGCCAGGCTCCCGAGACGGGCCCGCGCGCCGAACGGGATCTTCATTCCCGCGATGCTAGCGGCCCGCGGACGGCGGGCGGCCGCCCCGGGGGACGGGGTGTGACTCTGGCCACACCGCGCCGGATCGGGGATCTTCGCCGCCATGCCGGTTCGTCCCAGAAGAAAGCCGTGTACGCAGATCGGGGGACGATGTGACCACGACCGCCATGGACCGTGCCGGGACGGACGCCGACGCGGCGCCCGCGAGCCGCCGCGGCGCGCATGTCCGCCTGCTCCGCAAGATCGGCGTCGCGGTGGCCGGAGCCGCCCTGATCGTCGCGGGCGTCGCCATGCTCGTGCTGCCCGGTCCCGGCATCGTCGCGATCCTCGCCGGGCTCGGCCTTCTCGGGACCGAGTTCCCGACCGCCCGCCGCATCAGCGCCGGCGTGAACGGCCACGCGCGCGCCGCCTGGCACCGGATCCGGGGCGGAGCCTCCCGCCTCGGCCGCAAGGGCTGAGCCCGGGCCGCCCCGAGGCGGATGGGGCGGGACGTCTTTCGGACGTCCCGCCCCATCCGCTTTTTCTGCCGTCGCGAATCGCCGCGAGATAGGTAAATGTCCCCGTGCCGGTCATTCCTCTCAGGGGAGGGCTGTGCCGCCTTCCGCCGCCGCGGCGGACGGGGGGCGGAGGGTGCTGGACGGGCTCCTGGGGCCGCCGGGAAGCGTGCCGGAATGGTAGTCAGATCTTGAGGGCGACCGGCCCGGTTTTCTGGATATTTCGGATGGCAATGGCGAATCATGCCAAACAAAGTTGATCAGAATTGAGCTTGGCGTAAAGGCGCTTCGGGTATAGGACGGAAGACACAATTCGATACGTCGCCCGGAGTGTGCCGATGCGTCTTTCCCGCCCCAGTCTGGTCGCCTTCGGTGCGGCGACCTTCGCCGCCGCCTCACTGCTCGGGTCCGGCACCGCCTCGGCGGCCGGCCCCAACTACGTCGCCCTCGGCGACTCCTACTCGTCCGGCACGGGGGCCGGGAACTACGATCCGAACAGCGGAACGTGCCAGCGCAGCGCGAACGCCTATCCGAACCTGTGGGCGGCGTCGCACGCGACGTCGTCGTACAAGTTCGTCGCCTGCTCCGGAGCGACGACCACGACCGTCGCCAGCGGCCAGCTCGGCGCGCTCAGCTCCTCCACGACACTCGTGAGCATCACCGCCGGCGGCAACGACGCCGGGTTCGCCGACGTCATGCAGACGTGCGTCCTGCAGTCGAACGCCTCGTGCCAGAGCAGGGTGACGCAGGCCGAGACCTACATGAAGAACACGCTCCCCGGACAGCTCGACTCGCTGTACGGCCAGGTCCGTGCGAAGTCCCCGTCGGCGCGGGTGGTGGTGCTCGGGTACCCGCGCCTCTACATCATCGTCGACTGGTGCGCGGGGCTGAGCAACACCAAGCGCACCGCGCTCAACCACGCCGCCGACACCCTCGACACCGTCGTCTCCGCCGCCGCGGGGCGCGCCGGGTTCACGTGGTCGGACGTCCGGGACGAGTTCTCCGGGCACGAGCTGTGCTCCGGCGACGACTGGCTCAACGCGGTCACGATCCCGATCGGCTCGTCCTACCACCCGACCGCGCTGGGCCACCGTTCCGGCTACCTGCCGGCGCTGACGGGCTCGGCCAGTCTGGCCCTCCAGAAGCAGACCTGACCGGCGAGGACCGCGATCGCGCCGGCCATCAGCGTCGCGCTCACCCACACGGGCGAGCGGTAGCCGAGGCCGGCGCCGATCGCGGCGCCGCCGAGCCACGGGCCGAGCGTCCCGCCGACGTTGAACGCCGCGGTGGCAAACCCGCCGGCCAGCGTCGGCGCCGCGGAGCCCTGCTCCAGGACGCGTGAGATCAGCGCCGGGCCCGTGCCGAACGCCAGCATCCCCTGCACGAACACCAGCACGACGACCGCCGCCGGGCTTCCGGCCGTCAGCGCGAGGACGGCCCACCCGGCGGTCAGGGACGTCATGCCCGCGGCGATCAGCGCGGCGGGATGCGCGTCGGCGATCCGTCCGCCGATGGTGACGCCCGCGAAGGACCCGGCGCCGAAGAGGGCCAGCAGCGCCGGCACCCAGGCGGAGCCGAAACCGGCGACGTTCGTGGCGAGCGGCGCGAGGTAGGTGAACGTGCAGAACGTCGCGCCCTGGAACAGCGCGTTGACGGAGAGGGTGAGCAGCAGGCGGCCGTTGGCCAGGGCGCGCAGTTCGCTGCGGGCGGCGCCCGCGGACGGGCGCTCTTCCGGGATCGCCCTGGCGATCGCGGCGACGGCGGGCAGCGAGACCAGCGCGACCGCCCAGAAGGCGGCCCGCCAGCCCCACGCCCCGCCGAGCACCGCGCCCGCCGGGACCCCGGCGACGCAGGCGACGGTGACGCCGCCGACCACGACGGACGTGGCGCGGGCGCGGGCGGCGGGCGGCACGAGCGCGGTCGCGGTGGCGAGCGCGACGGCCCAGAACCCGGCGTTGGCCAGGGCGGCGGCGACGCGGGTCGCCAGCAGCACCGCGTAGCTGGTGGTGAGGGCGCCGACGACGTGGACGGCGACGAAGGCGACCAGGAACGCCAGCAGCGCGCGGCGGCGCGGCCACCGGCGGGCCAGCAGGGTCATGGACGGGGCGCCGATCACCATGCCGACGGCGAAGGCGGAGGTGAGCAGGCCGGCGGCGGGGATGGACACGCCCAGGTCCGCGGCGATGCCCGGGACGAGCCCGGACAGCATGAATTCGGAGGTGCCCTGGGCGAACACGGCGAGCCCGAGGACGTAGACGGCGAAAGGCAAGGGGAGACTCCCGAGACGGCGAACAGGTCGGCTGTCGATGGGGGGCTGCGCCGAGAAGGCCGTCCGGCGTCGGCACGGACGGCGACGGCAGAAAGAAGATCCCTCGAATGCGAGGGCGAGGAAGGCAGCCCGCCTCAGGCGGCCCGCACGAAGGGGAGCCGCCCGGGAGTCAGCGTCTGTCGGACTCGGGGCTGGACATGGTCATGAGGCTAGCAGGGCCCTGGAGGCCCCCGTACAGAACATTGTTCTGGCATGGCAGAATAATGTTCTATGACGGAGGCCGGACGGGAGCGGATCCTGCGGGCGGCGCTGGAGCTGTTCGGGCGCGACGGGGTCGCCGGGACCACGCTGAGCGGGCTCAGGGCGGCGAGCGGGGTGAGCGTGGGCAGCTTCTACCACCACTTCTCCGGCAAGGAGCAGGTGGCGGAGGCGCTGTTCGTCGAGAGCATCGGGATGTACCAGGACGCCTTCCTCGCCGAACTGAAGGCGCACGACGGTGCGCGGGAGGCGGTGGCCTCGGTCGTGGCGTTCCACGTCCGGTGGTGCAGGGAGCATCCGGGCCGGGCCCGGTTCATGTTCACCGAACGTCCCGCCGGAAGTGCGGGGCTGGCCGAGCGCAACGGCGCGTTCTTCCGCGAGGTGCGCAGCTGGTGGCGCGTGCAGGCGCGGCACGGCGCGCTGCTCGACGTGGACGCGGTGACCGCGTTCGTCCTGTGGCTCGGGCCCGCGCAGGAACTGTGCCGGCTCTGGCTGAACGGCCAGTGCCCCGAACCGGACGGCGGGCAGGTCGAATCGCTGAGCGAGGCCGCATGGCGGTCGGTGGGAGGTCCCCATGGTGATTGACGCGTGGATGCAGCACGGGACGGTGCGGTTCCTGCGGCACGAGATGCTCGACTCGCTCTGGAGGTGGACGGGGCAGGAGCCGCCGGCGGAGGAGGTCCCGGTCGGCGCCACGGTCGCGGCGATGGACGCCGGGGGAGTGGACCTCGGTCTGATCAGCGCCTGGTACGGGCCCGAGGGCGACCTCGTGAGCAACGACGAGGTCGCGTCGTTCGTCCGGCAGGCCCCCGGCCGGCTCGCCGGCATCGCCTCGGTCGACCTGCGCAAGCCGATGGAGGCCGTGCGGGAACTCAGGCGGTGCGTGGGCGAACTGGGCTTCAAGGGCCTGCGCGTGGTGCCGTGGCTGTGGGAGCTGCCGCCCACCGACCGCCGGTTCTATCCCCTGTTCGCCGAATGCGTGGAGCTGGGCGTCCCCTTCTGCACGCAGGTCGGCCACACGGGGCCGCTGCGCCCGAGCGAGACGGGCCGGCCCATCCCGTACGTCGACCAGGTGGCGCTCGACTTTCCCGAGCTCGTCATCGTGGGCGGGCACATCGGCTACCCGTGGACGGAGGAGATGGTCGCGGTGTGCCGGAAGCACCCGAACGTCTACATCGACACGTCCGCGTACACGGTCCGCAGGTACCCGCCTGAGCTCGTCCGGTACATGGCGCAGGACCGGCACCACAAGGTCATGTTCGGCACCAACTACCCGATGCTGACCGCCGAGCGGGCGCTCAAGGGCCTGGACGACCTCGGCCTGGGCGAGGACGCCCGGGAGGCGTTCCTCGCGGGCAACGCCCGCAGGGTCTTCCGCCTGTAATTGATCTACAATGTAAAGGCGGCGGCCGCGGCGATGCCGCCCGCCGCCTTGCGCGACCGTCCGCGATCTGGACGGTTCTACACGGCGCTTCCACACGGATGGGGGCGTCAACGACAAACAACACGCAGGAGGAAATCGTGGGTCACCGTGAAAGCTACGGCACCATCTCCTACAGGGAGTGCCCTTTCGACGGCAGCTTCGTTCTCACGCCCGCGCGTGGCGAAACCATCACCGTGAAGAAGGTCACTGGCGAGGTGTGCAACGCAGGCCTCGGCACCCTCGTCATCGAGGAGGTCGCCGACAGCGGCCGCCTCCTCAACCCGGGTGGTGGAACCGTCACCATCGGCAAGGTCACCGGCCATGGCTACGTCCGGAACTGGAACGGTGGCGGCGACGGCGTCCTCAAGGCCGGCACCGTCACCATCGGCAAGGTCACCGGCCGCGGTCGTGTCCACAACGAAGGCAACGGCACCGTCACCATCGACGAACTCGCTGGCAATGGCTGTTACGAGAACGCCAGCGGTCGCGCCTTCGTCATCATCGATGAGGTCACCAGCGAAGCCTGCGTCGTCGAGAGGGCGCCCATTGACGGCGGTCTCAGCGACGGCGGCACCGGGCTCGTCAAGAAGGCGAAGGGGCGCAGCCGGATCGTCGTCTGCGGCGGCAGCGTCAAGATCGACGAGTTCCTCGGCAAGGCCGGCGTCCTTCTCCGCTTCGGCGTGGTCGTCCTGCCGGCGAGCGCCGCGGGCCGCGTCTCCGGCTGGTTCGGCAGCGATCTCGAGCCGGGCTTCGTCGGCGGGGCCGTCAGCGCGGTCGTCGAGGCCGCGGGGGACTCCGCCGATGAGGACCGCGCCGGCGCTCGGCGCCACTTCGCCAGGCGACCCGCGCGGTTCAGGTGGGTCGTCGGGTAGCGGCACAGAACCGGAGGCCCGGCACCGCGCCGGGCCTCCGGCCCCGACCGGCGGCCCTTCCTCGCGCGACGAGGGAGGGCCGCACGCGTGCCGAGCACGATGAGGGAGTCACCGCCGGAGCGTCCGGCAGGCCAGGATGCCCAGCGGGACGGGCGCCCAGAACGTGACCGCCCGGAAGAGCAGGACGGCGTGCAGGGCCGGGCCCGCGGCGATCCCGAGGGCGGCGAGCGCGGCGACGAGGGCGGCCTCGGTGGAGCCGACGCCGCCGGGCGTCGGGACGGCCGAGCCCGCCGCGGCCCCCACCAGGTAGGCGGCGATGAGCGCCGGCGCGTCGGCGGGGCCAACCGCCGTCCCGGGGACGGCGAGGACGCCGAGGGCGAACGCGACGCCGAGGACGAGCGTGGTCCCCGCGGACGCGGCCAGGGTGACCGCGAGGTCGCGCGGGCGGCGGCACAGGTCGGCGAGCCCGGCCGCGGCGCTGCGGGCCGCGGCGGAGCGGACCGCGCGGCGCCCCCACAGCACGGCGGCCGGCAGCAGCACGCCGACGGCCATGAGCAGCGGGAGGGGCGGCACGAGGCCGGCGGCCCGGGAGGCGTGGTGGCCGAGGGCGTCCAGCATCCGGTCGTTCCCGCCGCCCGGGGCCAGGACGGCGCCGAGGCCGAGGACCGCGCCCGTCAGCAGAAGGTCGGCGGGGACGCCGGCGACCTGGAGGACCGCCACGGCGACGGCGGCGCGGGGCAGCGGCAGGCCGCGGCACACGAGGTAGCGGGTGTTGACGGCCGCGGCGCCGAGGCCCCCGGGCGTGACGCGGTTGGCGGCCGACGCGGTGAGCTGCGTCATCGTCGTCCTGACCAGGGGGAGCGGGCGGCCCGCCGCGCCGCGCAGCGCGACCGCGGAGCAGACGTAGTGCAGCAGGGACAGCAGGACCAGGACCGGAAGGAACCCCCAGCGCATGTGGCCGAGGGCGGCGAGGGCCGGTCGCAGCGGCCCGGCGGTCGTCAGGAGGGCGGCGGTGAGGACGGTCAGAAGGAGTCCGGCGACCGCCCAGCGGGCCCGGTGGATCCGGCGGACGAGGGACGGCGCCGCGGCGTCGGCGCCGAGGCCTGGGAGCTTGGCGACCGTCGCGGGGACGGCGCCGGCTGTGATCGTCTCCACGCCTCAGTGTCCGATGACCCGGCTGAAGCGCATGCGACCTCCGGACCCCTTCGACAAGAACGTTGCGTGACCTGCGGGAGGGAGGCGCCGCTCAGGCGGCCGGGCGGTAGCGGTCCTGACGGGTCTGGGCGCCGATGTAGCGGAGCATGCTGCGCAGGGCCCAGTGGTTGAGTCCGGTGGGCATCATGCGGTAGCCCTGCCGGTTGGCCAGGGCGAGGGCGGCGAACCGGGCCTGGTCGAGCGGGGACCAGGGGATGTCGAAGCGGTCGCGGACGACCTGCGGCAGGCAGCCGAAGGTGATCAGGCGGAGCGGGCGCTCGATGGCGAGGCGCCCGGCGCGGTCGATCCGGGGGCCGCCGACGGGCAGCAGGGTGACGGTGTCGGAGCCGTGCTTGGCGATCTCCAGGGCGCGGGCGGCGGCGGGGGTGAGTTCGAGCGTGCGGGTGCAGATGTGCCAGAACCTGGACTGGAAGGCGGCGTAGTCGGCGGGGACGGGCCGCATGCTGACGCCGTAGCGGGAGTACCAGGTGACGGTCTCGGCGTACATCTGCTCGTGGTCCTCGGCGGTGAGCGTGCCGGGGTGGAAGGTCTCAGCGGCCTTGAAGATCTCCCAGGTGAACGTGGCGTGCGCCCACCAGAACGTCTCGGGTTCGAGGGCGTGGTACCGGCGGGCGCGCTCGTCCACGCCGCCGATGGCGCGGTGCAGGTCGCGGATGGTGCGGGCGCGGGCGGCGCCGTCCGGGGCGAGGATCGTCGCCCAGATCTGCGGGACGGACCGGTGGATCCGGTCGAAGGGGGCGTCGAAGAACGCGGAGTGCTCGGTGACGCCGGCGCCGATGCCGGGGTGCATGAGCTGCATCAGCCCGGCGGCGGCGCCGGGGAGCAGGGAGCGCAGGTCGGCGGCGTGCCGCCAGAGGAGCGTGCCGGGGCCGAGCGGGGCGCGGGCGGCCGTGCGGGCGGGCCTGCGGGCGGCGGCGGCGACGACCGTGGGGGGCGGGGGCGGGGCGGGCATCGCACCTCCTGCCGGCGGTTGCTTACCGTCACCGTAACGACTGTGAGACAAATGTCAATGTTTGTCGCACAATCGCGCGCCCGGCCGCTGGCCGCCGCGCGGCCCGGGACGGGTTCGCCCCGCCCTTCCACGTGAGGCCTAGCCGAGCCTCGTGCGGAGGGACGGGGCGAACGGCCCTGGCCCTGTGCCTGTCCCGCGGGGTCAGGCGGTGGCGGGCTTGTACACGGCGACGGCGCAGGCGCTGCCGAGGCCGATGTTGTGCTGGAGGGCGACGCGGGCGCCGTCCACCTGGCGGGCGCCGGCCTTGCCGCGCAGCTGCCAGGTCAGCTCGGCGCACTGGGCGAGGCCGGTGGCGCCGAGGGGGTGGCCCTTGGAGATGAGGCCGCCGGAGGGGTTGACGACCCACTTGCCGCCGTAAGTGGTGGCCTCGTCGTCGACGAGCTTGTGGCCCTCGCCGACCTCGGCCATGCCGAGCGCCTCGTAGGTGATGAGCTCGTTGGCGCTGAAGCAGTCGTGCAGTTCGATGACGTCGACGTCGTCGATGGACACCTGGGCCTCGTCCATCGCCTTGCGGGCGGCGCGCTGGGAGACGCCGAAGCCGACGACCTGGATGGAGGAGTGGTCGGCGAAGCTCTCCCCGGTGTCGCTCGCGATGTGGTGGCCGGCGATCTCGACGGCCTGGTCCCACAGGTCGTGCTCGTCCAGGAACCGCTCGCTGACGACGAGCGCGGCTGCGGCGCCGTCGGAGGTGGGGGAGCACTGGAGCTTGGTCAGCGGGTCGAAGATCATCGTGGCGTTCTTGACGTCGTCGAGGGAGTACTCGGTCTGGAACTGCGCGTAGGGGTTGTTGACCGAGTGCTTGTGGTTCTTCCAGCCGATCCAGGCGTAGTGGTCGGGGGTCGAGCCGTACTTCTCCATGTGCTCGCGTCCGGCGTTGCCGAACATCTGCGGCATGGGCGCCTTGTCCAGCTCCCACTCGCGGCCCGCGGTCATGGAGCGCAGGTGGTGGTCGATGATGGTGACCTTGGACTCGCCCATGCCGGCGCCGAGCGAGCCCTTCTTCATCTTCTCCATGCCGAGCGCGAGCGCGCAGTCGGCGAGGCCGCCGCGCACGGCCTGGCGGGCGAGGTACAGCGCGCTGGACCCGGTCGCGCACGCGTTCATGACGGTCATGACGGGGATGCCGGTCATGCCGGTCTCGTAGAGGGCGCGCTGGCCCATCGATCCGTACATCGAGCCGGCGTAGGCCGCCTCGACGGCGTCGTAGCCGACGCCCGCGTCCTCCAGGGCGTGGCCGACGGCCTCCTTGGCCATGTCGGGGTACTCCCAGTCGCGAGAGCCGGGCTTCTCGAACTTGGTCATGCCCACGCCGACGACGAAGGTGCGGTTGGCCATCGGGCTCGCCTCCTGTAACCGAATCCTGTTCGGTCACACCATAGCCCGCGGCCCGGCCGGCGGGCGGGGGCGCTCCCGATGATCGGGATGGCCGGGCCGGTCAGCCCGCCGTCTCCTCGGCGAGCGCGGCGGCGAACGCGTCCACGTCGTCCTCGGTCGTGTCGAAGGAGCAGACCCAGCGGACCTCGCCGGTCGCCTCGTCCCAGGTGTAGAAGGGGAACCGCTTGCGCAGCCGCTCGGCCGCGTCCTTCGGCATGAGCGCGAACACCGTGTTGGCCTGCACGGCCTGGGTGATCTCGACGCCGGGGACGGCGCGGGCGGCGTCCTCCAGGCGGCGGGCCATGGCGTTGGCGTGCGCGGCGTTGCGCAGCCACAGGTCGCCGTCCAGCAGCGCGATGAGCTGCGCCGACACGTACCGCATCTTGGACGCCAACTGCATGCTCGACTTGCGCAGGTAGGCCAGCCCCCGCACGGCGCCCGGGTTCAGCACGACGATCGCCTCGCCGAGCAGCAGCCCGTTCTTGGTGCCGCCGAACGACAGCACGTCCACGCCCGCGTCGGTGGTGAGGGCGCGCAGCGGCAGGTCGAGGGACGCGGCGGCGTTGGCGATGCGGGCGCCGTCCATGTGGACCGACAGGCCGCGCTCGTGCGCCGCCGCCGCCACGGCCGCCGTCTCCCGCGCGGTGTAGACGGTGCCGAGCTCGGTGCTCTGGGTGATCGACACGACGGCCGGCTCCCGCCGCTGGATGTTGCCGAAGCCCGTCGCGTACCGGTCCACCAGTTCGGGGGTGAGCTTGCCGTCCGGGGCCGGCGCCGTGACGAGCTTCAGCCCCGCGATCTTCTCGGAGGCGCCGCACTCGTCGGTGTTGATGTGCGCCGACTCCGGGCACACCACCGCGCTCCACCGCTCCGACATCGCCTGCAGCGACACCACGTTCGCGCCCGTCCCGTTGAAGACGGGATATACCTCGGCCTGCTCGCCGAAGTGGCGCCGGACGACCTCGCGGAGCCGGCCGGTGACGGCGTCGTCGCCGTAGGCGGGCTGGTGCCCGGTGTTGACCTCGGCCAGGGCCGCGAGGACCTCCGGGTGGACGCTCGCCTGATTGTCGCTGGCGAAACCGCGCGCGGCGGACGGACGGATGTCGGACGGCTGAGTCATGCCCCCATTCTCCAGGACGTCCGCCGATGTCCCCTTATGCTGGGCGGTCGGTGAGGTCCTGGAGCGGGGCGGGCGCGGCGTCCGGCGGCGGCTCGGCCGTGCGCAGCGCCATCCGGGCGCGCATCGCGTCGAGGTCGTCGCCGAACCGGGTGACGGTGGACTGCAGGTCGCGCCACAGCCCGGTCCGCTGCTCCAGCGCCGCGACCTTGGCGCGCAGGTCGGCGACGCGCCGCTCGGTGGCCTCCAGCCGGGCGTGGTCGCCGGCGGACTCGCGGCCGGTCCGGATCAGGCTGGTGGCGATGGCGGCCAGGTCGCGCTCGGTGTCGTCCATGCGCTCGTCCAGGCGCGGCAGCAGCCGGTCGTTGAGCTGCCCGACCAGCGAGTCGAGCTCGGTGCGGATCGTGCGCAGCTCGGCGTCCTGGACGCGGACCGACTGCTCTAGGATCGACAGACGCTCGACGAGGGCGGGGAGCAGCAGGACGATCTCCGCCGACCGCTCCAGATCTCGACCGGCCCTGACGAGGGCGCCGGCGCCCTCGCGCAGATGGCGCTCCACCTCGGCGGCGGCGCGGCGGACGAGACCCGGTATCACGGTCATGGCGCTCCCTTCCGGGGCCGGCGGGTGGAATCTCCTTAAACTGTAGGCGAATCGACCGTGAACGTTTTGTGAACTCACCGGTTTATCTCGGCGGTCCGCGCGGCCTCGCGGACGGGCGGCCGTTCGTCCGGAAAGGCGCGCGGGCCGGGCGGAGCGCCGCAGGCGCACAGCCCCTGCCGCACGATGAGCGAGGCGCGTTCGGCGGTGTAGTCCGCCCGGCTGGCGGCCGGTCGGACGCGGTGGCACGTCAGGCAGAGCATGGGTCGGTTCTCCCCCCGTAGCGCCGGGAGCGGAGGCCGTCCCGCACGCATTCCCCCCGGACGCGTGCGGGACGGCGGACCCACGGGATGGTCCTCCGGCTCCCCGGCGCCGCTCACGGTAGGCGCTCCCACGTTGCATGCACGTTGCGATCATCCGGTCACGGACCGTGCCGTGATCCGGTCAGGCGGGATCCGGCGAATCGGTTGCACCGCCCAGGCG
The DNA here is from genome assembly GCF_040653135.1 of Actinomadura sp. NPDC048021. Taxonomy (NCBI): domain Bacteria; kingdom Bacillati; phylum Actinomycetota; class Actinomycetes; order Streptosporangiales; family Thermomonosporaceae; genus Actinomadura; species Actinomadura sp. NPDC048021. Next base: position 73,137 of record NZ_JBEZJQ010000016.1, on the reverse strand, counting down.
ATGGACCGATGCTCGAACGGAGCCGGATGTCGCTCCGGGAGAAAGGGCTGATGGTGGTGCGCGAGCCGGGGACCGTCCGGACGCCGATCGCCGAGTCGTGGCGGCGCTCCCAAGACGCCGACGTCGACGCGGGCATGGACGCGGCGCCCCTGGTGTTCGACCGGGACTCCCTGGCCGACGCCCGCGGCGTCCACCCCCTCGAACCGCACCTGCCGATGCTCCAGGCGCTGCTGCGGCGGGTCGCCGACGAGACCGAGCACCTGATGGTGATCACCGACGCCGCCGGGCACGTGCTGTGGACGCAGGGCCCGGCCTTCGCCCGCCGCGCCGCCGAGGCCATCGGCCTGACCGCGGGCTTCCTGTGGTCGGAGGACGCCGTCGGGACCAACGGCATCGGCACCGCGCTCGCCTCCGGCCGGCCCGAGTACGTGTACGCCGCCGAGCACGTCGCGCACGTCCTGCACCGCTGGTCGTGCGCCGGCGCGCCGATCACCGACCCCGACTCGGGGCGCGTGGTCGGCTGCATCGACGTCAGCGCGACGGTGCAGGCGCTGCACCCGGCGACCGTCGCGCTCGTCGCCGCCGCGGCGCGGCTGGCCGAGGCGCGGCTGGAGAACGAGATGCTGGTGCGCGACCAGCGGCTGCGCGAGCGGCTCCTGCCGCATCTGCGGGGGCTGCGCGGCACCGGCGTGCTCGCCACCGTCACCGGCCGCATCCTCGCCGCGCCGGCGGGCGGGCTGGTCGGCCGGCGCGTCGCCGTCCCCGAGCCCGGCGGGACGGTCGAGCTGCCGGACGGCCGCACCGCCGTCGCCGAGCCCCTGGGCGAGGCGTTCCTGCTGCGGATCCCGGGGGCGCGGGGCCGGGTCGACGACGGCGCCCGGTCCGGGCGCGGCCTGGCGGCCAGGCCCGTGGTCGCCGAGGCGCCGCTGCTGACGCTGGCGCTGCTGGGCGACGGGCCGCACGCGCTGCTGGACGGGCGGCGGTTCGACCTGACGCTGCGGCACGCCGAGATCCTCGCGCTGCTGGCGCTCCATCCGCGGGGCCTCAGCGGCGACCGGCTGTCGCTGTGCCTGTACGGCGACGAGGGCAGCGCGGCGACCGTCCGCCCGGAGATCCACCGGCTCCGCCACCAGTTCGGCGACGTGGTGCGCGCCCGCCCCTACCGGCTGGGCTGCGCCGTCGACGCCGACTTCCTCGCCGTCCGGCGGATGCTCGACGAGGGGGACGTCGCCGGCGCCGTGCGGTTGTACGGGGGCGAGTTGCTGCCGCGCTCGGACGCGCCCGCCGTCCGCGCGGAACGCGACGAGCTGACGGTGCGCGTCCGGCGGCAGGTGCTCGACGGCGGCGGCGCCGACGTGCTGTGGGCCTACGCGCAGACCGAGCCGGGGCGCGGCGACCTGGAGGCGCTGGAGCGGCTGCGGGGCGTCCTGCCGCCGGGGGATCCGCGGCTGGCCGCCGTGACCTCGCGCAGCGCCCGGCTGCTCAGCGGCGAGCCGTAGGAGGCGGCACCGCGGCGGCGAGGTGGGCGCAGTCGTTGTAGCAGACGGCCGCGAGGCCGCTCCCGTCGTGGCGCCAGCGGGTGACCGACGCGTTGGCGACGGGCTCCTTCTCGATCCGCATGACCTCCGCCTCGGTCAGCTCCTCCACCAGGTAGCGGGTCATCACGATGATCGCGTCGTGGGCGACGACCAGGGCCCGGCCGCCGGGGGCGCCGGTGTGCAGGTCGCGGTAGAAGCTGCGCAGCCGCAGCGCCAGGTCGGCCCACGACTCGCCGCCGGGCGGGCGGTGGTAGAACTTGCCGAGGTGGCGCAGCCGGTCGGCCTCTTCCGGGAACCGCGCGCGGACGCCGCGGGGGGTGAGCCCCTGCAGGATGCCCTGCTCGCGGTCGCGGATCCGCTCGTCCACCTGGATCCGCGGGGCGGCGAAGGTCGTCTCGGCGAGCGCGATCCGGGCGGTGTCGAGCGCGCGCACGTAGGGGGAGGCGATCACCGTCGTGGGGCGCTCGTCCTCGGGGAGGTCCTCCAGCCAGCGGCCGAGCGCCGCCGCCTGCGCCCGCCCGGTGTCCGACAGCGGGACGTCGGCGTCCCGCTCGGGGATGTCGACCTCCTCGGCGTCGGTGCCGAGGACGGCCTGGTAGGCGAGGTTGCCGGTGCTCTCTCCGTGCCGGGTCAGGGTCAGCCATCGCAGCGCGTTCACGCCCGCCATGCTGCCATGCCCGGCGGCTTCCCGATCCCGCGCCGCCGGAGCGGGGGCCCGCCGGGCGGCGGCGCGGTTGCTCTACAGCCGGTAGTACTCTTTGGTGCCGTGACGAACGTGCTGTCCGCCACGACCATCGTGGTGGCGCTCCTGGCCGCCGGCTACGCGCTGGTGACGGCGCTGCGCGGCCGGGCGATGGGCGCCGCCGACCTCGGCGCGTTCGGCGTCCTGGAGGTGCTGCTGGTCGCGCAGGCCGTGGTCGCCTTCGTCAAGCTCTCCGGCGGCGAGGGGCCGGAGGGCCCCGCCACCTTCGTCGGCTACCTGCTGGGGTCGCTGCTGATCCCCGTCGCCGGCGCCGGGTGGGGGCTGCTGGAGCGCACCCGGTGGGGCCCCACGGTGCTCGTCGTGGCCGGGGTGGCCGTCGCCGTCATGATCGTGCGGATGAACCAGCTGTGGAGCGGCACCGGTGCCTGACCCCGAACACGAGACCGCCCGCGAGACCGAGCCCGTCCGCGAGGACGCGCCCGTCCCCGAGGACGCGCCCGTCCCCGAGACCGCGGTCCGGGAGCCGCTGGCCCGCGCGGACGACGGCGCCCGCGCCGGCGCCGAGGCCCGCACGGGCGGCGGTGCCCGGCCCGGCGCCACCGCCGGTGGGCCGGGACGGCTGCTGGTCGCCGTCTACGCGGTCTTCGCGCTCGCGGCCGGTGCGCGGGCGGGGGTGCAGATCGCCACCCGCTTCTCCGACGCGCCGGTCGCCTACCTGCTGTCGGCGGTCGCCGCCGCCGTCTACGTCGTGGCGACGGTGGCCCTGGCCCGGGGCGGCCGGACCTCGTTCCGGATCGCAGTCGCCGCCTGCGCGACGGAGCTGGCGGGCGTGCTCGCCGTGGGCACGCTCAGCATCGCCGACCGCGCCGCGTTCCCCGACGAGACCGTCTGGTCCGTCTACGGGCGCGGTTACGGGTTCGTGCCTCTGATCCTGCCCGTCGTGGGTCTGCTGTGGCTGCGCCGCACCGCCCGCAGAGGTGGCGGAACCCCCGCGGGCGGTGGGCGCCCTGTGAGCGGCGGCGTGTGAGCCCTCCGGCCACAGGTGTCTGTGGGTCATGCCGTCCTCCTGCCAGAGGGGCCGGTCACGCCGCGGCGTGCGCCGAGCTGGGGGAGCCGACCGGCAGGGCGCGCACGGCGGCCCGGGCGATCGCCTCGATCTCCTCGGGGGAGCGGTCGGCGGTCGGGTTGCGGCGCATCCAGCGGATCAGCTTCAGCGGCGGGGCGAACACGATGCCGTCGGCGGTGAACGGCGTGCGGGCGAGCTTGCCGCCGTGCACGGCCAGCACCGGCGTCACCGACACCGGCGTCCCGGCGGCGCGGGAGACCGCCTCCGCGGCGGCCTCGGCCCGCGCGGTCAGCCCGCGGACGAGCTTGGTCTGCGTCCGGCCGTCGATGAAGAGCCTGCCGCCGTGCTGGGAGACCTCGGCCCCGGGCGACCACGCCTCGTTGTGCACGAGCCAGACGCCGCCGGGCCCGACCACCAGTTCGTCGGCGATGCCGTGCCCGGGAACCGTCCGGGCGTGCAGCACGCGGTGCCCGCGCCGCTCCAGCGTGTAGCGCAGGAACCGGTCCATGCGCTGGTCGCCGCGCAGCCCGAGGCGCCACACCCGCGACGCGCTGTAAATGCGCCAATGGACGAGCGTGTCAGCTGTCGCCACCAGAACGGCCATCGCGATTCCGAAAACGGCGTTGACGAGCAGCCCGCACAGCACGAGCGTCGCCGCCGCCAGAAAGGCGCGTGTCCGCAATCGTCCTTTTCGGCCCCGCTGCCAGAGTTCCTCGTACACCGCCTGCGGCGAACCGCCGGTGAAAGCGGGGCGGTCCCTGAGGTAGATGGAGCTGCCGAACATGTCCGTCCTCCCAGCACCTGCTTAGACGCCACCAGTATGGGGATGCTCCGGCATTCCCGCCACACTTTGCGAGGTGACTTAAATCAAACTTCCGCGCCACTTCTTGGGCCTGGGACATTGCTCACCTGCCCGTTCGGGTGTGATTGGGTGAGACGATTCGGGGAACACCGGAGAAGAGCCCCCCGAGATTGGCTGAAAGGCGCGGTGCAACTATCACCGCAAGATTCAAGGCCCTTTTCATTGCAATTGTTTGCTCCGGGGCGCGAGCGGCGCGGCAGACTGGGACGATGCACCTCAGCGCCGCCGAAGGCCTCCCCGTCCGCCAGGCCGTCCCCGCCCTGCGCGCGGCTCTGGACGAGCACGGCGCGGCCGTCCTGGCGGCGCCGCCCGGCACCGGGAAGACCACCCTGGTCCCGCTCGCCCTCGCCGGGCTCGCCCTCGCGCAGGGTCAGGGCGCCCCGCCCGCGCCCGGCAGGGTCCTGGTCCTGGAGCCCCGCCGCCTCGCCGCCCGCGCCGCCGCGCGCCGCATGGCCTGGCTCCTCGGCGAACGCGTCGGCGGCCGGGTCGGCGTCACCGTCCGCGGCGAGACCCGCCCCGGTTCCCGCGTCGAGGTCGTGACCACGGGCGTGGTCCTGCAGCGCCTCCAGTCCGACCCCGAGCTCGACGGCGTCGGCACGGTGATCCTGGACGAGTGCCACGAGCGGCACCTGGACGCCGACACCGCGCTGGCGTTCCTGCTCGACGTCCGCGCCGCGCTGCGCCCCGACCTGCGCCTGGTCGCCGCGTCGGCGACCGCCGACACCGGCCCGTGGTCGCGCCTGCTCGGCGGCGCCCCGGTCGTGGAGACCGCGGCGGCGCTCCATCCGGTCGAGACGGTCTGGGCGCCGCCGCCGCGCCCCCTCCCGCCGCCGCACGGCATGCGCGTCGACCCGGGGTTCCTCGCGCACGTCGCCGCGACCGCCCGCCGGGCGCTGGCCGAGCGCGACGGCGACGTCCTGTGCTTCCTGCCGGGGGTCGGCGAGATCACCCGCGTCGCCGGGCTGCTGGCCGGCGCGCCCGCCGAGATCCTGCAGATCCACGGCCAGGCGCCGGGGCGCGTGCAGGACGAGGTGCTCGCGCCCGCGTCGCGCCGCCGGATCGTCCTCGCGACCTCGGTGGCCGAGTCGAGCCTCACCGTTCCCGGCGTCCGCGCGGTCGTCGACTCCGGCCTCGCCCGCGAGCCGCGCACCGACCACGCCCGCGGCCTCGGCTCGCTCACCACCGTCCGCGCGTCCCGCGCCACCGCCGACCAGCGCGCCGGGCGCGCCGGGCGCGAGGCCCCCGGCGCCGTCTACCGGTGCTGGACGCAGGCCGAGCACGACCGGCTTCCGGCCCGTCCCCGCCCCGAGATCGAGCTGGCGGACCTGACCGGCTTCGCCCTCCAGGCGGCCTGCTGGGGCGACCCCGGCGCGACCGGCCTCGCCCTGCCCGACCCGCCCCCGGCCGCCGCGATGGACGCCGCCCGCTCCACCCTGCACGCCCTCGGAGCCCTGCAGGACGGCCGCGCCACCGACCGCGGCCGCCGGCTGGCCCGCGTCGGCCTGCACCCCCGCCTGGCCCGCGCCCTCCTGGACGGCGCCCCGCGGGTCGGCGCCCGCGACGCGGCGCAGATCGTCGCCCTGCTCTCCGAGCCGCCGCCCCGATCGGCGGGCGATGACCTCACCGCCGTCTGGCGCGGCCTGCGCGGCCGGAGCCGCCCCGCCGACCCGCACGCGGCGCGCTGGCGCGACGAGGCGGCCCGCCTCCAGAGGTCGCTCACCGCGGACGCCGGGGCCCCGCCGGGGATCGGCGACGACCGCGTCGCGGGGACCGTGGTGGCGCTGGCGTTCCCGGAGCGGGTCGCGCGGGCGCGGCGGGGGAGCGGCTACCTGATGGCCTCCGGGACGGGGGCCGAGCTGGCGGAGGGGTCGGCACTGGCCGGGGCGCGGCCCGGCTGGCTCGCGGTCGCGGCGGCCGACCGTCCCGCCGGGTCGGCGTCGGCGCGGGTGCGGCAGGCCGTGGTGATCGACGAGGAGGTCGCGCGGTCCGCGGCGGCGCCGCTGGTGGAGACGGCCGAGGAGGTCGTGTGGCGCGACGGGGACGTGGTGGCGCGCCGCGTCGAGCGGCTCGGCGCGATCGAGCTGGAGGCGCGGCCGCTGCGCGACCCCGACCCCGGTCTCGTGCGCGCCGCCCTGCTGGACGGGGTGCGCGCGGAGGGGCTCGGGCTGCTGCGCTGGACGCCGGCGGCCGTCGCGCTGCGCGAGCGGCTGGCGTTCCTGCGCGCGGCCCTCGGGGAGCCGTGGCCCGCCGTCGACGACGCGGCGCTGCTGGAGCGGGCGCCGGAGTGGCTGTCGGGCGCGCGGCGTCGGGCCGACCTGGCGCGGGTCGACGTCGCCGGACTGCTGCGCGGCCTGCTGCCTTGGGACCTGGCGAAGCGGCTGGAGGAGTACGCGCCCGAGCGGATCGAGGTCCCGTCGGGGTCGCGGATCCGGGTCGACTACTCGGGCGAGCGCCCCGTCCTCGCCGTGAAGCTGCAGGAGCTGTTCGGGTGGGACGCGGCGCCGCGGCTCGCCGGGGGGCGGGTGCCCCTGGTGGTGCACCTGCTGTCGCCGGCGGGGCGCCCCGCGGCGGTCACCGCGGATCTGGCCTCGTTCTGGGGCGAGGGGTACCGGGCGGTCCGGGCCGAGCTGCGCGGCCGCTACCCCAAGCACCCGTGGCCCGAGGACCCGGCGCGGGCCGTGCCGACGAAGCGGACCCGGCGGGCTAGCGGGAGCTGATCAGCGCCTCGATGCCGTCCAGGACGCGGGCGAGGCCGAACTCGAAGGCGCGCCCGGGCGCGACGGCGGAGCCGTACTCGTACCCGACGGCGGCGCCCACGCGGGTGCCGAGCGGGTAGTCGTCCTCGTTCACCAGCGTCTCCAGGAGGGGGGCGCTCGCCTCCCACCACTGCTCGTCGGTCATGCCGCTGCGGCGCTCGGCCTCGGCGGCGTTGACCGACACGCGGGCGGCGCTCTCGGCGAAGCCGGTCACGAGCGCGACGACCGAGTCCATCTCCACGTCGCTGAGGCCGAGGCCGTCCACGGCGCGCAGCTCGTACTCGAACTTGGCGCACGTGTTCGGGCCGAGCGGCGGCCGGACCGTGGTGATCTGCAGCAGCCACGGGTGCCGGTGGAACAGCGCCCAGTTGTCGCGGGCGATGTGCTCCAGGCGGGCCCGCCAGGAGTCGTGGGCGGGGGGCTCCAGCTCGGCGAACGCGCGGTCGACCATGACGTCGACGAGCTCCGCCTTGCCCGGCACGTAGGTGTAGATCGACATGGGGGAGACGCCCAGGTCCTCGGCGATGCGGCGGATCGACAGCCCGTCCAGGCCCTCGGCGTCGGCCAGCCGGATCGCCGCCCGGACGATCTCCTCCGCGGTCAGCCGCGGCTTGGGCCCGCGCCTGGGGCGCTCCCGCACCCCCCACAGCAGCTCCAGGGTGCGTCTGGGGTCGCCCGCCCCGCTGTACTCGGTCACCGGCCGATCCTCTCAGGGATGAAACTCTGTACTGCGTACGTTATATTGGCCGCGATGGCAAATCCGTACTGCGTACATAGTTTTGGAGGACGGGTGACGGAACCACGGTTCGCGGTCGTCGCCGAGGGGCTGCGCAAGCGCTACGGCGGCACCGAGGCCCTCGCCGGGCTGGACCTGCGCGTCCCCGCCGGGACCGTGCACGGCCTGCTCGGCCCGAACGGCGCGGGCAAGACCACCGCCGTCCGGATCCTGACCACGCTGGCCCGGCCGGACGGCGGCGTCGCCCGCGTCGCCGGGCACGACGTGGTCCGCGACGCGGTCGAGGTGCGGCGCCGCATCGGGCTCGTCGGGCAGCACGCGGCGGTCGACGAGGTGCTCGGCGGGCGGCAGAACCTCGTCATGTTCGGCCGCCTGCACCACCTCGGCGCCGCGCGGGCGCGGCGGCGGGCGGACGAGCTGCTGGAGCGGTTCCGGCTCACCGACGCCGCCGCCAAGCCCGCGGGGGAGTACTCGGGGGGCATGCGGCGGCGCCTCGACCTGGCCGCGTCGATGATCCTCGCGCCGCCCGTGCTGTTCCTGGACGAGCCGACCACCGGCCTCGACCCGCGCAGCCGGGGCGAGGTGTGGGACGCGATCCGCGACCTGGTGGACGGCGGCACGACCGTCCTGCTCACCACCCAGTACCTGGAGGAGGCCGACCGGCTCGCCTCCGGCGTCTCGGTGATCGACCACGGCCGCGTCATCGCCGAGGGCGCCCCCGACGAGCTCAAGGCGCGGCTCGGCGGCGACCGCGTCGAGGTCGTCGTGGACGACCCCGGGGACCTCGCCGCCGCCGCCGAGATCGTCGGCCGGGTCGCGAACGGCGAGGCGGACGTCGACGCCGAGGCCCTGCGGGTCGGGGCGCCGGTGTCGGGGCGGGCCGCCGCGCTGACCGAGGCCGTCCGGGCCCTGGACGAGGCGGGCGTCGCGGTCGCCGACATCGGCCTTCGCCGCCCGACGTTGGACGAGGTGTTCCTGCACCTCACGGAGAAGAAGGAGGCCGTTCTTTGAGCGAAGCGAGCCGGGGGGCGTGGGGGGTCGTCCCCCCACAAGGAGGCCGTTCTTTGAGCGTCCGGACGATGAGGTGGGCCGCGGCCGACGGGTGGGTGCTGACCAACCGCGCCCTGGCCCACTGGGCGCGCAAGCCGGGCGAGGTCGCCGTCGGGCTGTTGTTCCCGGTGATGGTCGTGCTGATGATGGGCTACCTGTTCGGCGGGCAGATGGACGTCCCGGGCGGCGGCAGCTACCGGGCGTTCATCGTCCCCGGCATGTTCGCGCTGACGATGGCGTTCGGGGTCGAGACGACGTTCGCCGCGATAGCCAGCGACGCGAACAAGGGGGTGACCGACCGGTTCCGGTCGATGCCGATGGCCTCGTCCGCGGTCGTCGTGGGCCGGGCCACCGCCGACATGCTGCACTCGGTCGTCGCGCTGGCCGTGATGGCGGCCTGCGGCGTGCTGATCGGCTGGCGCGTCCACGACGGTGCGGGCAGGGCCCTCGCGGGGCTCGGCCTCCTGCTGCTGCTGCGCTTCTCGCTGGTCTGGCTCGGCGTCTACCTCGGCCTGGTCGCCAAGGGGCCGGAGTCGGTGGCGGCCGTGCAGATCCTGGTGTGGCCGATCGGGTTCCTGTCCAGCGCCCTGGTGGCGCCGAGCACGATGCCGGGCTGGCTCGGCGCGGTGGCCGAGTGGAACCCCATGTCGGCGACCGTGACGGCGTGCCGGGAGCTGTTCGGCGAGCCCGTGGCCGGCGGGTCGTGGGCGGCGCAGCACAGCGTGCTGATGGCGGTCGTGTGGCCGCTGGTGATCGCGGCGGTGTTCTTCCCGCTGTCGGTCCGCCGCTACCGCGCCCTCGGCCGCTAGGGCAGGAGGGACGCCCGGTGCCGGGCCAGCGCCAGCGCCGGGTAGCACGCCTCGGGCAGGGGCTCCGGGCGCCGCGAACAACACCCCCCCGGCCCCGAAGACGGGGCGCCCCACGGCCCCCAGCCCGCCCCGTACGGTGTGTTAAACAATAACAAGACAGGAG